>DASQDP010000061.1:0-48619 GCA_035634095.1 Nocardioidaceae bacterium
CGGGGTCAGGCCCCGGTGACGTCGGAGGTGCGGTGCAGGGCGGCGGCGGCCATGGCGCCGGCCACGACGAGTGCGAGAGCACCGAGCGTCTGGAACGGGCTGAAGAGGAAGCCGACGATGCCGAAGACCGGCCCGGCCACGGCGTACAGCCTTCCCACCCGGCGTGGCGTCCGCGGCAGGGATGCGAGCGCGGATCCGGTGGCGACCGTGGACAGGGAGAACAGCGCCAAGCCGCTGAGGAGCACGACGAACGCAGCCGGTGTGTACACCCCGTGGTACAGGTCCTCGGCCAGGGCCGGATGACGCGCGTGCAGCTCTCCGATGGCGGGCTGCGCGAAGGCCGCGACGCCGAACCCGGCCAGCATGAAGCTGCTGCCCACCAGGTGAGCCACGAGCCCGACGACGGCGCGGACGGCCGGAGCGCCCCGCGCCAGCAGGAGAGCGGTCAGGGCGGCGGTGCCCACGACGGCGCCGGCCTGGCCGCCGATGCTCGCGACGAGGTGGGACCACTGGAACTGGTCGGTGGTGACGAACTGCGCCCACTCCCCGAAGTGGGTGGAGGGACTGGGTTGTCGCTTCCAGGTCGCCCACAGCAGCAACAGTCCGTGGAGGGGGAGCAGCCACACCGCCCAGCGCAGGGCTCGGTCACCCCGCCGGGTGGTGGCGTGGACCCGCTCGTCGACAGGTGTCTGAGTAGTCATGGCGATGCCTTTCTGGTCAGGGGAGGCGATACGCCGATGATGCGGCCGGCACCTTTCGTGGGCCTTTCACGCAGCGGGCGTCCGGTCGGGCGTCGGGCGGCGTGCCGGAACAGGTCCGTTGCAGGTGCGGAACAGGGCCATGCCTCGAGATGGGGATGTCAGCACGACCACTCGAGAGAAGGAGGACACCATGTCCACCACGATCAACCGGTTCGGCTTCCTGCCCCGCACCGTCCTGCACCGCTCCCCGCGGCGCGTCGGTCGGCTCCGCACCCTGCAGACTGCCGCCCAACGTCGCCGCCACCTCGCCGCACAGCGGGCCCACGGCCGCGAGGACCGCACCGACGCCTACCTCGACCGGTCCGGCGAGCCGGACGTCGATCCCAGGAACCTGGTGGCCCACTACCAGCGGTGACCGCGCCGCCGGCCCGGCGACGCCCGGCGACGCCTCGGGCGTCGCCGGGTCAGCAGGTCAGCCCCACCGCGAAGTCGTCCCAACGGGTGATGCGGGCGCGAGCCTCGACCAGGCGCACCGCATCCCCGAGGGCGTCGCGGACCATGGCCCGGGCCGGCTCCAGCAGGCGGGCGTCGGCGGCAGGCACGGGGGCTCCCAGGCGTGCTCGCTCGCGGGCGCTCATGGCGAACATCATGGCTGCCTGCTCGCGCCGGCCGTCGGCTGCCGCCGCGAGCGCCAGCGACTCCACGGCTTCACAGCAGGCCCCGCGATGACCGGTGCGGAGTCCCGTCCGGAGGGCCTCGGTGGCCAGCTGGGTGGCCCGGACGACCTGCCCCTGGCTCCCCGCCGCACGAGCCAGGATGTTGAGCGCCATCATGGTGCCCTCGGTGTAGTCGATGCCCCGCCAGATCCGCAGCGCCTCCTCGGCAGCCATGGCGGCGGCCGCGGCGGCATCGTCCAGCAGGAACTGCCGGGCCTGGCACGCCAGGGCGAGACCCAGCATGTGCGGGTCACCGGCCCCCTGGGTGACGTCGACGGCCTCCTCGAGCAGTCCCGGCGCGATGTCCTCCCGGGCGTCGAGGGCCGTGCGGGCCCGGAGTACACGAGACGTCACGTAGTACCAGCTCGTGGGTTCGGCCGCCAAGAGCCCGGTCGCTCGGTCGGCGGCTGCGGCCGACTCCTCGAACGAACCGAGCGCCCACTGCGAGACCGCGACGGTCAGCAGCGCCGCAGCCGCCCCCTCGTCGTCACCGCAGCGCAGCGAGATCTCGACGGCCTCGACGCACACGTCTCGAGCGAGGGCCAGCTCCCCGCGCGGGTTCGCCAGCAGGCCCAGGCTCCGGAGCACCGATGCCCGAGCGATGCCCGCCTCCCGCCCCTCTCCCGGCACCTCGTCCGAGAGCGCTCGCACGCGGCTCAGCCACGTGAAGCCTTCGTCCGTGCGCCCGTGCAGGGTCCACACCCACGCGAAGCCCACCGCCAGCCTGGACGCGGTGGTCAGGTCTCGGGCAGCGAGGGCCCAGTCGAGCGCGGCGCGGGCGTCGGCCATCAGCGGAGTCAGCTCGCCGAGCTGTTGGGTGTGCCGGAGGCCCCCGGTCTGCTGCCATGACCGCCAGGCGATCTCGCTCAGCCACCGTGCATGGCGCTGCTTCAGCAGGTCGACGTCGCACCTCTCGGTCGCCAGCGCGGCGGCGAAGGCCCGGACGGGAGACAGGAGCCGGTAGCTCCCCTCCTCGAGACCGACCAGGGACTGGCGCACCAGCGAGGCCAGCAGCCGGTAGGTCTCGTCGTCCGACCTGCCCGCCACCTGGGCGGCGCCGTGGGGGTCGAACTGCCCGGGAAAGACGCTGAGCGCACAGAGCAGGTCTCGTTCCTCACCGGTCAGCAGCACGACGCTCGCCTCGATGGCCGCGGTCAGCGAACCGCCCCGGACCGCCGACGAGGACGGTGCGAGCGAGTCGATCCGCTCCTCCAGGCGTTCCCGGATCATGCGCGTCGTGGACACGTCGGCATGACCCGCGGCGATCTCGATGGCCATCGGCAGGCCGTCCAGCAGCCGCACGATCACCGCGACGTCCCGCCACTGCCGCGCGGTCTCCCCCGCGGTGGCGCCGACGGCGGTGGCCCTGTCCATCCAGAGCCGCACGGCGGCGCTGGACTCGATCTCGTCCTGCCGCCTGGCGTCCTCCGGCGGCACCTGCAGCGGCTTGAGCCGGTGGACGACCTCTCCGAGCAGGCCCAGCGGCCGTCGGCTGGTCACCAGGAGGGCCACGTCCGGTGCGCGTCCCCGCAGCCGGTCGGCGAGCTCGGAGACACCGGCGACGACGGACTCGCAGTTGTCCAGCACGAGCAGCCCGCGGGCGGTCGCGAGCGCCTCCGCGACTGTCTCGCTGGGCTCCCGGCCCGACTGGTTCGGGAGGGCCAGCGTCGCCGCGACGGTGCTGGCCACCTCGGCCTCGTGGCGTACGCCGTCCAGGTCGACGTACCAGGTGGGGAGCTCGAGCTGCTGGACGACAGCGACGGCGAGTCGGGTCTTCCCGACTCCGGCGGGCCCCGTGATGGTGTAGACGGTCCCCGGGGCGATGCGGCGGGAGGCCAGTGCCAGCTCGTCGTCACGACCCACCATGGCGAGCGGCGGCACCTGGACCCGGTGCGGCTGCGGCGGCTGCAGGGTCCCGGGGGGCGGTCCGGCCTCGGCGCGACGCTCGCCACCGGGATCGACCACGTCCACGACGCCGACCACGGGATGCCAGTCCAGGGCGGGGTCCTGGGTGAGGATCGCCTGCTCCAGGTCCCTGAGCTCGTGGCCCGGGTCGAGTCCCAGCTCGTCGGCCAGCAGCTCACGAACGGCCCGGTGCGCCTCGAGCGCCTCGCTCTGGCGGCCGGCGCGGTACAGCGCCAAGGACAGCTGTGCGTGGAACCTCTCCCGCAGGGGATACGCCGCCGACAGGGACTGCGTCTCCAGCACCGCCTCGCGATGCTGTCCGAGTGCCAGCATCGCGTCGATCCGCGTCTCCTGCGCCTGCAGGTACACGTGCTGCAGGCGAGCCCTGTCTCCCGCGGTCCACTCCAGGTGCGCCGATTCGGTGAAGGGCTCACCCCGCCAGAGGCGCACAGCTGCCGTGGCGTCGGCCAGGGCCCTCTCGACGTCCGCGCCCAGCCTCGACACGACCGCGCCCAGGGCGCGCTCGACCAGCCGCTCCATCCGCCAGGCGTCGACGGCGTCGTCCGGGACGTCCAGCCGGTACCCCGTCGCCGTGGTCTGGAGCAGGTCCTTGCCCTCGGGACCGAGCGCCCTGCGCAGGTACGACACCAGCTGGTGAACCGCGTTGCCCGCATCCAGAGGGGGGTCCCGCTCCCAGAGCCGGTCCACCAGGACGTCGACCGGCTGCACGATGCGACGGTTCAGCAGCAGGGAGTGCACCAGGGAGCGTGGCCGGCCGCCTCTGATGGTCACCGGGGACGGGCCCACCGTGACCTCGAGGGGTCCCAGCACGAGCACCTGCATGCCGAGCAATGTAGGTGACCCACGGGCCGTTGGTGAAGGTCGCCGTGACCCGCTTCGGTCCGTGGTGCTGCTCGTGCGCAGGCACTACAAGGTCCCGCCGGTCGCACGGCTCGTGCGCGACCAGCGGGACCTTCTGCGGCTACTGACAGGCGCTCACACCGGCTGCGACTCGCGCGCCGGGGTGGTCTCGGCCCGGTACGCGCCGGCGGGCGCTACGACGGCGTCGACCGCCTCGGCGAGGTCGTCACGCTCGACGCTGAGCGTCGGCAGCATCCGGTCGAGCCAGGCCGGCATCCACCAGTTCAGCCGGCCCAGCATCGCCATCGTTGCCGGCACCAGCACCATCCGGACCACCGTGGCGTCGATCAGCACGGCCACCGCCATCCCCAGCCCGAGCTGCTTGACCACGGGGTCGGCCTCGGTGGCGAAGCCGAGGAACACCGCGACCATGATGGCCGCCGCAGAGGAGATCACCCTCCCGGTGGAGGCCAGACCGGTGATCACGCTGCCGCGAGCATCGCCCCCGGCCAGCCAGTCCTCCCGGATCCGCGAGAGCAGGAACACCTCGTAGTCCATGGACAGCCCGAACAAGATCGCGAACATCAGCATCGGCAGCCAGCTCGAGATAGGCATGGCGTGGTCCACCCCGAGCAGCTCCACCCCCCAGCCCCACTGGAAGACGGCGGTCAGCACGCCGTACGCCGCTCCGATGGACAGCAGGTTCATCGCCGCCGCCTTCAGCGGCACCAGCACCGAGCGGAACATCATCCCGAGCAGCACCACGGAGACCGCGACCACGAAGCCGATCACCAGCCACAGCCGGTCCGCGAGCATCGCCGAGATGTCCTGGAAGTACGGCGTGGTGCCGGTCAGCTCCACCCCTCCCGGGAGGTCCTGCCGCAGGTCCCTGACGAGGTCGGGGATGCGGTCGTCGGTGGGCCCGAAGGTGGGCTCGGCGGTGATCACCGAGAGCGCTCCGTCCGGTGAGGTGAACGGCGGGGCGACGGTGGCGACCCGGGAGTCGCCCTCGAGGACGGCGACGGCGCGACCGAGGACCCGGTCCGCTTCGTCCCCGGCGGCCGTGCGGTCGACCACCACGGTCATCGGCCCGTTGGCGCCCGGCCCGAGCTGCGCGCTGACCAGGTCGTAGGCGCGGCGCGGAGTCATGTCCGTGGAGCCGCTGCTCGCGTCCTGCGGCCAGGTCCGCATGGACAGCATCGGCGCGGCCAGCGCGACGAGCAGAAGCGTGGCCGCCAGCGCCCAGGGCAGGGGACGCCGGCCGACGCGCTGGGCCCACCGGGCCGTCAGCGGGGTGCGGGTGCTCGGCGCGCGGCCACGGCGGACCTTGCGGGCCAGCAGCCGTCGTCCGGCCAGCCGGCACAGCGCCGGCACCAGGGTGAGCGCCGAGGCGGCGACGAACACCACGGTGACGGCGGTGGCGAAGCCGAAGGCCGAGAACGTCGGCAGCCCGGACAGCCTCAGCCCCAGCAGGGAGACCAGCACCGTGGAGGACGCGAACACCACGGAACGACCGGCCGTGGCGGCCGCCCGGCCGGCGGCCTCGGTGGCCTCGTGGCCGGCGCGGAGGTACTCCACGTGCCGGGTGACCAGCAGCAGGGCGTAGTCGATGCCGACCCCGAGGCCGACCATGGTGGCGACGGTCGGGGCCGTGGGGCTCACGTCCATCACCGCCGCCAGCAGGGCCAATCCGCCGGTGCCCGCTCCCAGGCCCACGACCGCCACCGCCACCGGCAGCCCGGCCGCGACCACGGACCCGAACACGAGGACCAGGATGAGGAGGGCGGCCAGGATGCCGATGACCTCGCCGGTGCCCTCCATCTCGCCCTGCGCGGTCTCGGGCACGTCGCCGCCGAGCTCCACCTGCAGTCCAGCGGCGCGGGCCTGCGCGACGGCGTCGTCCAGCGGCTCGATGTGACCCATCAGGTCGGGGTGGGTGGTGGCGACGTCGTACTGCACGCCGATCAGGGCGGTGTCCCCGCCGGCGTCCAGACGGGGCGGGCTGACGACCGCGACGTGGTCCATGCCGGTGAGCCGGTCCCGGAGATCCTCCAGGACGGCCGGGTCCAGGGGGCGGTCGGCGCGGTCGTGGACCACGACGCGGGCGCCCGCGTTGCCCGCCCCGGGGGTGTGCTCGCGCAGAAGCTCGACCCCGCGCTGGGCGCGCGCCCCGTCCACGTCCCAGTCGTCCTGGTAGGCGCCGCCGAACGAGGCGGCCAGGCCGCTCATCAGGGCGACCACGGCGGCCCAGGCGAGCAGCACCCGCCAGGGGTGCCGGGCCGAGCCGCGTCCGAGCCGGTAGAGGAAGGTGTTCATCGCTGTGCTCCTGCAGGTGAGGTGGTGGACGCTCACAGCGTGCACGCCGCCTCTGCAGAGCGGCTTGACTCTCGCTTGGGTCCTGCTTGCATCCGAGCGGCGGAGGTAGGCACCGCTGGCGGTCCTACGAGCCCGCCTCGCCGGCCAGGGCCGTGACCACCGAGGACGGGCTGGGCCGGCCCAGCTCGGAGGCCATCCACGCCGACGTGGCGACGAGCCCGTCGAGATCGACGCCGTGCTCGATGCCGAGGCCGTCGAGCAGCCACACCAGGTCCTCGGTGGCCAGGTTGCCGGTGGCGCTCGTCGCGTAGGGGCACCCACCGAGCCCGCCCGCGGAGGCGTCGAAGGTGGTGACCCCGCAGCGCAGGCCGGCCACCGCGTTGGACAGGGCCTGGCCGTAGGTGTCGTGGAAGTGCAGGGCCAGGGACTCGCTGGTCAGGCCGGCCGCGGCGAACGCGTTCAGCAGGGCGGTGACGTGGCCCGCCGTGCCCACGCCGATCGTGTCCCCCAGCGACAGCTGCGAGGCGCCCAGGTCGAACAGCCGACGCCCGACGGCCACCACCTGCTCGATCGGCACGGGGCCCTCGTCCGGGTCGCCGAAGCACATCGACACGTAGGCGCGGACGTCGAGACCCGCGCCGCGGGCCCGGGCCACGGTCGGCTCGAACATGCCGAACTGCTCGTCGAGGCCGCGGTTGAGGTTGCGCCGCGCGAAGGTCTCGGTCGCGCTGCCGAAGATCGCGATGTGCCGGACACCCTTCTCCAGGGCCCGGTCCAGGCCCCGCTGGTTGGGCACGAGCACCGGCATGTCCAGCGCCGCGTCGCCGAGGTCGGCCAGCAGGGCGTCCACGAGGTCGCCCGCGTCCGCGAGCTGGGGCACCCACGCCGGGTGCACGAAGCTGGTGGACTCGATGACCGGCAGCCCGGCGTCGACCAGTCGGCGCACGAAGCGCGCCTTGGTGGCCGTCGGGACGACGGTCTTCTCGTTCTGCAGTCCGTCGCGCGGCCCCACCTCGTAGATCCGGACCCGCTCCGGCAGCGCCGGGTCGCGGACCACCTGGGGCAGGGGCCTCATCCGACCCCTCCTCGTGAGCCGTCCGCCTCGGGCGCCTCGGCGGGCTTCGACCCTGACGGCGCGGGATCGGCCGGGGCGAGGTCGGGCGTCACCACGAACACGGTGTCGTCCAGCGCCACCCGGTCCCCCGCGGCGCGGACCTGCGAGACCGTGCCGGCCATCGGCGCGGTCAGCGACAGCTCCATCTTCATGGCCTCCAGGACGCCGAGCACGTCGCCTGCCTGCACGGCCTGACCGGTGCCGACCGCCACCGACAACAGGGTGCCGGGCATGGGAGCGGTGACCGACCCGTCGCCGCTCGCGGCCGTCGGCTCCGCGAACACGTCGGGTCGGCGGAACACGTGCCGCTGCCCGCGGTGGGAGACCTCCACCGAGTGAGGCTGCGCGTTGACCACCGCCTGCTCGCGACGGCCCTCGATGTCCAACACGGCGACGTGTTGCTCCGCGGACACGTGCCGCACCTCGACGCCGTCCACGCGGCCGGTCCCGTCGCCCGAGCGTTCCACCCTCACCAGCCGGTCGAGCTCGAGCAGGAAGGGCGCCGGCGGGCCTGCGAGCCGCCACCCGTCCGCCTGGAACGGACGGCCCTGCTCGGCGTACCCGGCCAGCATCGCCTGCACCCAGGCGGCGAACAGCCGCGCGACGTCCGGGGGCGGCTCCTCGAGCGGGGTGCGATCCAGCCAGGCGGTGTCGATGGCGGCGTCCCGGAACGCGTCGCCGGCGACGAGGGCCCGCAGAAAGCCGGTGTTGGTGGTCAGCCCCAGCACCGCCGTCCGGTCCAGGGCGGCCACCAGGGCGAGCCGAGCCGCCTCCCGGTCCGGGCCGTGCGCGATCACCTTGCCGAGCATCGGGTCGTACGCCGTGGACACCGCCTGCCCGCCCTCGAGCGCGTGGTCGACGCGTACGCCGGTCGGCCAGCGGACCAGCTCCGCGACGCCCGCCTGCGGGAGGAAGCCCCGGAAGGGGTCCTCGGCGTAGACCCGCGCCTCGATCGCGTGGCCGACGACGGTGACCCGGTCCTGGGTGAAGGGCAACGGCTCTCCGGCGGCCACGTGGAGCTGCAGCGCCACCAGGTCCAGCGGGTGGTCGTCGACGCGGACCACCGACTCGGTGACCGGATGCTCCACCTGGAGGCGGGTGTTCATCTCTAGGAAGTAGACGTCCGGGAGCCCGCCCGACTCGGCGTCGCCGGAGTCGGCGTCGAGGAGGAACTCCACCGTGCCGGCGCTCTGGTAGCCCACCTCCCGGGCCAGCGCGACCGCCCACCGGGTCACCTGCTCCCGTACCCCCTCGGGGATCGTCGGCGCCGGCGACTCCTCGAGCACCTTCTGGTGGCGCCGCTGCGCCGAGCAGTCCCGCTCGAACAGGTGCACGACGTTGCCGTGGGCGTCGGCGAGCACCTGCACCTCGATGTGCCGGCCGTGCTCGACGTACCGCTCCAGGAGCACGGTGTCGTCGCCGAAGGCCGCCTTCGCCTCGCGCCGGGCGGAGGCAACGGCCCCCTCCAGGTCGATGGGCTCCCGGACGATGCGCATGCCCTTGCCGCCACCGCCGGCCGCTGCCTTGACCAGCAGCGGGAGCTCCGCCGCGGGCGCCGCCGAGCCGCCGTCAGCGCCGGACCCGAGGACGACCTGGGGCAGGACGGGCAAGCCGGCCGCCCGGGCAACCGCGAGGGCCACGTCCTTGCGGCCCATCCGGTCGATGACGTCGGCGGGCGGGCCGACGAAGACCAGCCCGGCCTCGGTCACCGCCCGGGCGAAGGCCGCACGCTCGGACAGGAAGCCGTAGCCCGGATGCACCGCGTCCGCCCCGCTGCGACGGGCCGCCCCGATGATCGCGTCGATGTCGAGGTAGGACTCGGCCGCGGGAGTCGGACCGATCCGGACCGCGACGTCGGCGGCCCGGACGTGCGGGGCGTCCTTGTCGGCGTCGGAGTAGACCGCCACCGTGCCCAGGCCGGCCGCCCGGGCGCTGCGCATCACCCGCAGGGCGATCTCGCCCCGGTTGGCGACCAGGACCGTGGTCACCTTCGGCTGCATGATTCCCTGGGGCCCCAGGGAATCTGGCACAGCCCCAGTGTTGTAACGCTGGGGGCGTGCACGTTCCCCTGGGGGCCCAGGGAATCTGTCATCGGCGGCCACGGTCACATCCGGAAGACGCCGTAGGCGGGCTCGGGGATGGGGGCGTTCGCGGCGGCGGCGAGGCCCAGGCCCAGCACCCGGCGGGTGTCCACCGGGTCGATCACGCCGTCGTCCCACAGCCGGGCGGTGGAGTAGTACGGCGACCCCTGCTGCTCGTACTGCTCGCGGACCGGCGTCTTGAACGCCTCCTCGTCCTCATCCGACCAGGACTCGCCGCGGGCCTCGAGCCCGTCGCGGCGCACCGTCGCCAGCACCGCCGCAGCCTGCTCCCCACCCATCACCGAGATCCGCGCGTTCGGCCACATCCACAGGAACCGCGGGTCGTAGGCCCGCCCGCACATGCCGTAGTTGCCGGCCCCGAACGATCCGCCGATCACCACCGTCAGCTTGGGCACCACCGAGCACGCGACCGCGGTGACCAGCTTGGCGCCGTCGCGGGCAATCCCGCCGTTCTCCGCGTCCCTGCCGACCATGAAGCCGGTGATGTTCTGCAGGAACACCAGCGGGATCCCGCGCTGGTTGCACAGCTCGATGAAGTGCGCGCCCTTCAACGACGAGGACGAGAACAGGATGCCGTTGTTCGCGACGATGCCCACCGGGTAGCCCCACACCCTCGCGAACCCGCACACCAGCGTCTCGCCGTAGAGCGCCTTGAACTCGTGGAACCGGGATCCGTCCACGATCCGCCGGACCACCTCCCGGACGTCGTACGGCGTGCGCGGGTCGACCGGGACCACGTCGTAGAGGCCCTGCGGGTCCTCCGCCGGCTCCTCCGCGGGATGCTGCCTGATCGACGGCTCGGTCCGACGCTCGAAGGTGGCCACGATCGAGCGCACGATCGCCAGCGCCTCCACGTCGTCGTTCGCGAGGTGGTCGACGACGCCGGAGCGACGGGCATGCACGTCGCCGCCGCCGAGGTCCTCGGCGCTGACCACCTCGCCCGTCGCGGCCTTCACCAGCGGCGGCCCGCCCAGGAAGATCGTGCCCTCCCCCTTCACGATCACCGACTCGTCCGACATCGCCGGCACGTAGGCGCCCCCCGCGGTGCATGACCCCATCACCGCCGCCACCTGCGGGATGCCCCGCGCGGACAGGTTCGCCTGGTTGAAGAAGATCCGGCCGAAGTGCTCCTTGTCCGGGAACACCTCGTCCTGCAGGGGCAAGAAGGCCCCGCCCGAGTCGACGAGGTAGACGCAGGGCAGCCGGTTCGCCCGAGCGACCTCCTGCGCCCGCAGGTGCTTCTTCACCGTCATCGGGTAGTAGGTGCCGCCCTTGACCGTGGCGTCGTTCGCCACCACGACGCACTCGCGGCCGCTGACCCGACCGACACCGGTCACGATCCCCGCGGACGGTACGGCGTCCCGGTCGGTGCTGCCGGCGCCCGCCGGGCCGTACAGCCCCGTGGCGGCCAGCGGGCTCAGCTCCAGGAACGGGCTGCCCGGGTCCAGGAGCCGGTCGACCCGGTCGCGCACCAGCAGCTTGCCTCGGGCGAGGTGCCGTTCGCGAGAGGCGGCCCCGCCCCCGGCGCCGTCGTGCCGCACCGCCGCCAGCCGCGCCCTCAGCTCGTCGACGAGCGGGCGCAGACCGGTGCTCACCGGGCGAGGTTAGCAAGCGGCGATCCCTCGCGGACCGTCTCCGCGGTCACCGGGCGCGGATGCCCGGGGGCCCTGGGTGGCGGCCCTGCAGCGGTGGGGTAGACCCAGGGGATGGCCGCCGACTCGCCGCTGCTCCTGGTGCTCGACCTTCTGGGGGCCTTCGCGTTCGCGTTGAACGGCGCGTTGACCGCCGTACGCATGGCGCACGTGGACATCGTCGGTGTCGTGGCTCTCGGCGTGATCACCGCTCTGGGCGGGGGCATCCTCCGCGACATCCTGCTCGGCGCAGTGCCGCCCGCCACCTTCGCCGACTGGCGCTTCCTGGCGGTCGCGGCGAGCGGTGGGCTGCTGGCGTTCCTGTTCAGCCGGGCGTTGAGCCGCTTCACCACCACGATCGACGTGCTGGACGCGGCCGGGCTCAGCCTCTTCGCCGTGACGGGGGCCGGCACGGCCCTCGAGCTCGGCCTCGGGCCGGCGCAGGCGGTCATCCTCGGGACGGTCACCGCCGTCGGTGGGGGCACGCTCCGCGACGTGCTGGTCCGGGAGATCCCCAGCGTGCTGACCAGCGGACTCTATGCCGTCCCCGCCATGGTGGGCGCCGCCCTCACGGTGGCCGCCACCGGCACGGGCGTGGACCAGGTGCTCGGAGCGCCGACGGCGCTCGGGGCAGCCGGCGCCTGCTTCCTCATCCGGGTGCTCGCGCTGTACTTCGGGGTGGACGCCCCGCGACCCCCCGGAGCCGGCCCACCAGGGCGGGTCGGCTCCGGGTAGGCGCCGGGTCCTCACGTCGATCCGTCGGCTCGCGGGTCAGACGCGACGACCGGTCACCAGCAGGTACTCCCAGGCCATGACGCCGTCCTCGAGGAACCGCTCCCCGAGTGCGGCCAGCTCGGCGTCGAGCGAATCGACCTTCGCCTGGTCGTCGGCGATGAAGCGGTAGACCGCGATCGTGGGCCCGTAGTTCGCCTTCATGAACTCCCGGAACTCCGCGCCGTCGGAGAAGCGGTCGACCCGAAGCGACTGCTGGCGGGCCACCAGGTCGGTCACCCTGGACCCGAACAGCTCACGCACGTGGTCGGCGTGTCCCCACCGCGGCGCCGGTGAGGCTCCGGGCGGGGGCGGCGGCGCGTACGGCTTCATGACCGCGAAGACCTGCCCGATGAACCCCTCGGGCGTCCAGCTCAGCACCCCGATCGTCCCGCCGGGCCGACAGACCCGCACGAGCTGGTCGGCGGCCTGCTGGTGGTGCGGGGCGAACATGACGCCGATGCAGGAGATCACGGCGTCGAAAGCCTCGTCGGCGTACGGCAGCGCCTCGGCGTCGGCTGTCTCCCAGGTCAGCTGCAGGCCCTCGCGTGCCGCTGCGGCCCGGCCGACGTCCAGCAGCTCGGGCGTCAGGTCGGTGGCCGTCACCTCGGCGCCGCGGCGGGCGGCCGGCAGGGCTGAGCTACCGGTGCCGGCGGCGACGTCGAGGACGCGCTGCCCGGACCGTACGTCGACGCTGTCAACGAGGACGCCGCCCAGCGGCTTGACGATCTCGTCGACCACCGTCGGGTAGCTGCCACTGGCCCACATGGCGGCGTGCTTGGCCTTGAGCGCCCGGTCCTCGGGCGTAGCGGTGATCGGCACCTCGGTTGCGGTGGTGGAAGTGGTGTTCATGCGTTGTCCCTCCATCGGGGTCTTTGTCGTCCACGACACTAGGAACGATCGACCCCGCCTCGCATCAGCGCCGACGCGCAGCTCGCGCCGCGGGTGAGCACCCGGTGGTGTCGGCTGACGCGTAGGTCCTCAGGCGCGGGAGAGCAGCTTCGCCACCGCCGCCGTGCGCGCGGTGCGCCCCTGGAGGCCCAGCTTCGCGTACGCGTTCTGCAGGTGCCGCTCCACCGTGCGCACCGACAGCACCAGCTCGGCGGCGATCGCGTCGTTGTCCCGTCCCTCCGCGGCCAGGCTGAGGATGTGGAGCTCCCGGGGGGACAGCACCCCCGCCACGTCGTCGACTGCGAGCGTGACGGACGGCCGGTCGGCCGCGAGGAACTCGGTCAGCTCGTGCAGGAGCACCGGCCACGCCGGCTCGTCGGCCAGCACGATGTGGTTGTCGCTCTCCAGCGCCACCAGCCTGGCCCCGCGGATGTTGGCCGCGAGGTAGCGGCTGTCCTCGAAGTCGTTCATCTGGTCGCCCCGGCTGTGCAGCACCAGGGTCGGGAGGTCGAGCTCGGCGAGCCGGTGGCTGGAGTCGGTCACCCGCCGTTGCGACCGGGCCAGGACGGCCGTGTCCGCATCGACCGCCATCCGCTGGAGGTCGTCGAGCCAGCGCATCTGCTCCTCGGTGCCGCCGGGGATCATCATGCTGCTGAACACCCGGCGGAACTCGGAGGTCGGTCGAGCCCAGCCGACCCTGATGAGCACTTCGAAGGCGGCGTAGAGCTCGAGCTGCTCCGGCGTGGCGGTCACCTCCGCCCCGGCGTAGCTGCCGTAGAACGCGAGCCGGGTCAGGCGCTCGGGGTGCCGCGCGGCGTACTCGATGGCGACGGGCCCTCCCTGGGCCATCGCGAGCAGGGCGAAGCGCTCCAGCCCCGCGTCGTCCGCGACCGCTTCCAGGTCGGCGACCCGGGCCTCGAGACTGTGGTCGGTCACCCCCCGGTCCGACAGGCCGTGGCCCCGCTCGTCGTAGCGGATGACGGTGGCGAACCGACCCAGCTCGACCAGGTAGTGCCGCCAGACCGGGCTCTGCCAGTCGAACTGCAGGTGGCTCAGCCAGCACGTGTCGATCAGCAGCGGCGGGCCGGAGCCGTGGACCGCGTACGCGATGCCGACGCCGTCGGCCGATCGCGCGAACCGGATGTCCTGGACCGTGTCCGTCGTGCCGGGCGCCACCTGCCGATCATAGGGGCCCGACGGCCCCCGACGCACCGGTCGGAGGCGGCCCGAACCACGTCTCCAACGCCGAGGCGAGACCTGTCTGCGTCCCCTCCCCCACCCATGCGACATGGCCGTCGGGCCGCACCAGGACGGCTGTCGGGGCAGGGACGGCTCCGAGCACGGGCAGCTCCCACGGCGAGGCGCAGGCAGCCGCGACCCGCTGGACCCGGCTCTCCCACGGCTCTGCGTGGAGGTCGCCGGGCCCCAGGTCGAGCAGCAGCGGTCGCGCGCTGTGCAGCAGCGCGAAGACCCGGGTCGGCCCGTCGGACGTCACGAGGTCCAGGTCGGGCACGCGGCGTCCGAGCAGAGGGTGCCCCCCGCCGACGTCGTACGCGACGTCGAGACCGGAGATGAGGCCGGCCACCGACCGACGCGCTGCGTCGATGCTCAGCAGCTCGTCGATCGCATCGAGCAGCGCCCCGGTGCGCACGTCGCCGCGCTGGAGGACGGACTGCGCCATCGTGTGCCGCAGCACCCGGGCGGTGGCGGGGTGCCGTTCGGAGTGGTAGGTGTCCAGGAGGCGGTCCGGCGAGACGCCCTTGACCACCTGGGCCAGCTTCCAGCCCAGGTTGACGGCGTCCTGGATACCGAGCCCGATCCCCTGCCCGCCCGCCGGGTGGTGGACGTGCGCGGCATCCCCGGCAAGCAGCACCCGTCCGTTGCGGTACGCGGTCGCCTGCCGCGTGGCGTCGGTGAACCTCGAGATCCAGGTCGGGCTGTGGATGCCGAAGTCCGTCCCGAACACGAAGCGCAGTGCCTCGCCGAGGTCGGTCAGGGTCGGCTCGGTGGTGGGTCCCAGCTGCCGCTCGGTCACGACCACCCGCACGGTTCGACCGTCCGCCATCGGCTGCAGGGCATGGATGCCGGTGGAGTCCAGGCGGATCCCTGCCGGCGTCTCCTGGGTCACCTCCACCTCGGCGATCAGGCTGCTGCGGGTGGCGTCCTCGCCCACGAAGTCGATGCCCGCCGCCCGGCGGATGACGCTGCGCCCTCCGTCCGCCCCCACCAGGTACGACGTCCGGAGCGGCCGCCGCCCGGCGAGGTGGAGGTCGACACCGGCGTCGTCCTGCGCGAAGCCGGTCACCTCGAGGCCGCGGGTGATCGGGATCGCCAGCTCCTCGACCCATCCCAGCAGGATCCGCTCGATGTGGTTCTGCCACAGCCCCAGCGAGTGCGGGAAGCGGGTGGGGAAGTCGCTGAGGTCCAGGTTCGTGGTGCCGAACCGGGCCGCCTGCGCGACCTGACCCTCGGCGACGAATCGATCCGCGACACCTCGCTGGTCGAGGATCTCCAGCGTGCGCGAGTGGAACCCGCCGGCACGAGAGCCGACCAGCTCGGGCGTCGCGCGCCTCTCCACGACCGCGACGGCGACTCCCGCCAGCGCCAGCTCTCCGGCCACCATCAGGCCGGTCGGCCCGCTCCCGACGACCACCACGTCCGACCCAGCGCTGCTCTCCGTCACGGCCGAGAGTGTGGCGGCCGGCGGGGGGCTTGCCGCAAGCCCCCGGAGCCGCTATACGTTGGTGACAGAAGCCTTTCGATCGTGTGCTGGGCGCTCGACCACCTCGTTCTCAGGACCCGCCGTGCTCGAGGCGATCCAGCAGCCAGGCGAGGACCTCGGCCTCGTAGCCGAGGTGAGCGAACCGGCCCGCGGGGCCGGCGTGGGCGCCGGCGCCCGTCTCCACGCGGAAGAGGCAGCGCGGCGACCACTCGGGGTCCGTCGCCCGGAGGACGGCGACCCACTTGGCCGGCTCGGACACCAGGACCCGAGGGTCGTGGAGCGCCCCGGTCACGAGGAGGTCGGGCCGGGGACCGGTCGGTGGGTTGTCGTACGGCGAGTAGGCGACCATCCGGTCGAAGTCGGCGCGGCGTCGCGGGTCGCCCCACTCGTCCCGCTCCGTGGCGGTCAACGGGATCGAGTCGTCGAGCATCGTGGTGACGACGTCGACGAACGGGACCTCGGCGACCACTGCTCGCCAGCGGTCGGGCCGCTGGCTGAACACCGCGCCCTGCAGCAGCCCGCCCGCGCTCAGCCCGCGGCTCGCGAGGCGGTCACCGTCGACGAGGCCGGCCAAGCCGTCGGCCACGGCGACGTAGTCGGTGAACGTGTGCTGCTTGTTCTCCAGCCGTCCCTGCAGCCACCACCGCCGCCCACCCTCGCCGCCGCCACGGACGTGCGCGTGTGCGAAGACGACGCCCCGGTCGAGGAGGCTGGGCAGGGCGGGGTCCCACTCGGGCTCGAAGGTGTACTCGTAGGCGCCGTACCCGTACAGCAAGGCGGGCGCGGTGCCGTCCAGAGGGGTGTCGCGGTGCCGCACCAGCGTCACGGGCACGGGGGTTCCGTCAGGCGCCGGCAGGTGGAGGCTCTCGCAGACGTACGACGAGGCGTCGTGTCCCGGAGCCTCCCTGCGGAGCCGCTCGGTGCGCTCGCCGGTGCGGAGGTCGACCTCCGACCACACGGGCGGGTCGACGTAGGACTGGTCCTCGACGGTCACCGTCGTCGCCTCGTACGACGTGTTGGGGCCGAGCACGACCGTCCCGCAGTCGAAGGCCGGCTCGATCACGAAGCCGTCGGAGTCCAGCGCGTCGAGCGGCAGGACGCGCAACCGGTGCTGGGTCTGCGAGCGGAAGCTGATCACGGCGTGCCCGGCGAACCCGTCCACCCGCTCGACCCGCTCGTGGGCGCGCTCCCCGCGGGCCGGCACCCAGGACGTGTGGTCCTGGTGCGACTCGCGAGGAACCGGGCAGCGGGCGAGCCGGAACTCGGTGGCGCCGTCGTTGGTCACCAGCAGCAGGGCGTCCGCGCCGTCGAAGAGCACCACGTGCTCCGCGTGGTACTCGATGCCCGGGCGCCGGCCGCCGACCGACAGGGGTGCCGACGTCGGGGACGCGGCGTCGACGACCCACACCTCCCGGGTGTCACGGCTCTCCGCCCAGATCACGACCAGGGCCCCGGTGCGGGGTGATCGCACGTTCAGCTCGAAACGCTGGTCCGGCTCCTCCAGCACGAGCACGTCGTCGGCGGCGGGCGTGCCGAGAGCGTGCCGCCACACCTGGAACGGGCGGTAGGCGTCGTCGTGCACCGTGTAGAAGAAGTGGTCCGACCCGCTGCTCCACGCGCCCCCGTAGTAGGTGCGCGCGGCAACGTCGGGCAGGTCCTCACCGGTCTCGAGGTCGCGGAACCGCAGCTCGTACACCTCGTCGCCGGACCGGTCCACCGAGTAGGCCAGCCACTTCTGGTCGGGGCTGACCAGGGACAGCCCGAGCTCGACGTACCCCGAGTCGTCGGCCAGGTCGTTGACGTCGAGGAGCACGTCCGGCGGTTTCCCGTCGTTCCGTTCCCGCAACAACTGGTGGTGCTCCCTTCCCGCAGGGAGTGCCGTGTAGTAGGAACAGCCCTGGAGCCGCCAACTGACTGTTCGATCAGTAGCCGGCACCCTGCCCAGCATCTCGGAACGCAGCGTCTCGACGAGGGGGTTCAGATGTTCGGTGGCAGTCGTGTACCAGAGTCGCTCGGCCTCGAGATGGGCGCGGAGCACCGGGTCGTCGGTGCGGCGCATCCAGTGGTACGGATCCGTGCGCACCACGCCGTGCTCGACGTGCTCGTGCGGCTCACGCGGCGGCTGAGGCGGGGCGGTCACGAACCGCACCGTAGACCCGCCCGCCTCCTGACGACAGGGACGTCAGCCCTGCTGCTGGTCGCCGGACTCGTCGCCGGGCCGCTCTGGATGCAGCCGGCGGGAGCAGCCGACGACGAGCAGGTGACCTTCACCGTCGGCCTGAAGAACGAGGTCGACTCGTTCAACCCGTTCAACGGCTTCGAGGCGCCGTCGTACGAGCTGTGGGCGATGACCTACGACTTCCTGGTCGGCTACTCGATGAAGGACATGTCGCCGGTGCCGGCTCTCGCGGAGTCGTGGAAGACGTCCGAGGACGGCCTGACGTGGACCTTCGACGTCCGTGAGGGTGTCACCTGGTCCGACGGGGAGCCGCTGACCGCGGGCGACATCGCGTTCACCTACAACCGGATCATCGACGGCGGGCCGGAGTCGGGGAACTGGAGCACGTACCTGACGTCGGTGAAGACGGTCACCGCTCCCGACGACACGACCGTGGTGCTCGAGCTCGCCCGGCCGAACGCCGTGCTGCCGCTGCTGCCGATCCCGATCCTGCCCGAGCACGTCTGGTCCGACGTCAGCGAGAAGGAGATCAAGTCCTACCGGGCCGAGCCCGCCGACGGCGAGCCCGTGGTGGGGTCCGGCCCCTTCCGGCTCGTGCGCGGAACCGCGGGCGGCTCGACGTACCTGCTGGAGGCCAACCCGGACTACTGGGGCGGCGCCCCGCACGTCGACCGGGTGGCGTTCCGCGTCTTCAAGAGCGAGGACCCCATGGTCCAGGCGCTCATCAAGGGAGAGGTCGACTTCGTCCACGACATCAGCCCGATCCAGGTCAAGGCGCTGCAGGGGCGCGAGGGCATCCACGCCCAGAACGGCGTCTCGCCGTACTTCGAGGAGATCGGCTTCAACACCGGAGCGATCGACACCGAGACCAAGAAACCGCTCGGGGACGGCAACCCGGCACTGAAGGACCCGGCCTTCCGGCACGCCCTGGGGTACGCGCTGGACAACGACCGGCTGGTGGAGAGCGCCTACCAGGGGGCTGCGGTCCCCGGGGACACGTTCGTCCCCTCCGCCTATGAGAGCTACCGGTGGGAGCCGTCCGAGGACGAGGCGTTCACCTTCGACCTCGAACGCGCCGGTGAGCTGTTGGACGAGGCGGGCTACCGGCTCGGCGCCGGCGGGCTGCGCACCATGCCCGACGGCAGCCCGATCGGCAGCCTCCGGCTGTTCGCGCGCACCGAGGAGCAGCGGTCCGCGACCCTGATGAAGTTCTTCCAGGAGTGGCTCGGCGAGATCGGGATCAAGTCCGAGGTCAGCGTGATGGAGAGCAACCAGCTCACCGACCGCATCCTCGAGGGCGAGTACGACGCCTTCCACTGGGGCTGGTACGTCGAGCCCGACCCGGACGCCATCCTGTCCGTCTTCCTCTGCGACCAGCGCGGCGCCTCGTCCGACTCGTGGTACTGCAACGAGGAGTACGACGCGCTCTACAAGTCCCAGAACGCCGAGGTCGACGACGCGAAGCGGATCGCGACGATCAAGAGGATGCAGCAGATCGTCTTCCGGGACTCGCCCTATCTCGTGACCGCGTACACCAAGGACGGTCAGGCGGTGCGCACCGACCGGTTCGCGTGCTTCCAGCCGCAGCCGGATCCCGACGGGACCCTCCTGATCCAGTACGGCGCGTTCAACTACACGCTGCTGCGCCCGGCTGACGAGGCCGGTGACTGCGACGGCATCACGTCCGCGATCGGGGCGTCGACGTCCTTGTCGCCCGCATCGGGTGGCGGCGAGGACGAGGGCGGTGGGAACGCCCTGCTGATCGGCGGCGGGGCGGCGTTCCTGCTGCTGCTGCTCGGCGGCGGGGTCGTCGCGATGCGCCGGCGGTCCACGGTGGGCGCTCGGGAGTGACCGGTTGACGACGCTGGCAGCGACGTCCGGCACCGAGCCCGCCAGCCGGCCCCGGGGACGTCGGCCGAGCTACGGGCGCTACGTCGTCGGCAAGGTGCTGGGAGCGCTCGGGAGCCTGCTGTTCGTGATGGTCGTCAACTTCTTCCTGTTCCGGGTGCTCCCCGGCGACCCGGCGCGGAGCCTGACCCGAGGACGCGTCCGCACCGAGGAGCAGCTCGACGAGCTCCGCGCACAGTACGGTCTCGACCAGCCCCTGCCGCAGCAGTTCCTCACCTTCCTCACCAACACCCTCCAGGGTGACCTGGGCGTCTCCATCCGCTACAGCGTCCCCGTCTCGGAGCTCATCGTCGACCGCCTGTGGCCCACCGTCGCACTCGTCGGCCTCTCGACGATCCTGGCGACGGTGATCGGCGTCTACCTCGGCATGGTGAGCGCGTGGCGCCGCGGCGGGCGCGTCGACCGGTTGTCGACCGGCGCCACCCTCGCCCTCTACTCCATGCCGGAGTGGTGGCTCGGCCTGCTGCTCATCGCCGGGGTGTCGGTCGGCATCGGACCGTTGCCCGGCATCTTCCCGACCGGAGGGCTGAACTCCATCGACGCCGACCCCGGGAGCCTCAGTGGGCTGCTCGACGCTGCCTGGCACCTCACCCTGCCCGTGCTCACGCTCACCCTGGCCTACCTCGCGGAGTACTTCTTGATCATGAGGTCGTCGCTCCTCGACGAGCTCGGCGAGGACTACCTCGTCACCGCCCGCGCCAAGGGCCTGCGCGACGTCGAGGTGCGCCGCCGGCACGCCGTGCCGAACGCGCTGCTGCCGACCACCACCCTGGCCGCGCTCAACATCGGCTTCGTGGTCTCAGGAGCGATCACCATCGAGACGATCTTCTCGATCCCGGGCCTCGGACTGCTGTCCTACGAAGCGCTGTCGATCCCGGACTTCGACGTGCTGCAGGGCACGTTCCTGCTGGCGTCCGGCGCGGTGATCGCGGCCAACCTCGTGGCCAACCTGGTCTACGGCCTCCTCGACCCGCGGGTGCGGACATGAGCTCCCCGGCGCCGGTCTCCGCCCGGCAGATCACCCGCCGGCGGCGCGCCGCGGCCTGGCGCCGCAACTGGGCCCTGTTCCGTGGGCACCGCACGGGCCTTGCCGGTCTGGGCGTTCTCGGCGTCTTCGTGGTGATCGCGCTGGCGGCGCCGTTGCTGGCCGACGCGGACGGGCTCCGGGTGACCCAGGCGACCGGCGGCGTGCTCGAGGGTCCCTCGAGCGAGTTCTGGCTCGGCACCGACGACAACGGACGCTCGCTGCTGACCATGCTGATCTGGGGCTCCCGGATCTCGCTGCTGGTGGGCCTGCTCGCCACCGCCATCTCGATGCTCATCGGCACCGTCGTCGGCCTGGTCTCGGGGTTCTTCGAGGGCTGGACGTCCCGGGTGCTCTACCGGCTCACCGAGTGGTTCCTGGTCATCCCGTTCCTGCCGCTCGCGATCATCCTGGCGGTGGTGCTGGGCCGCTCGTTGCTCAACATCGCCATCGTCATCGGCGTCACCAGCTGGCCGGCCACCGCGCTCCTGATCCGCAGCCAGACCTTGAGCATCAAGGAGCGGCCCTACCTCGAGCGGGCACGTGTGCTGGGCGCCGGGCGCTGGCACCAGATGACCCGGCACGTGCTGCCGAACGTGATGCCCATGGTGTTCGCCAACACGACGCTCACCGTCGCGGTGGCGATCCTCTCGGAGACGACCCTGAGCTTCCTGGGGCTGGGCGACCCGACCCGCGTCTCGTGGGGCTCGATGCTCGAGGCGGCGTTCGGGGTGGGCGCGATGACCACGGGGATGTGGTGGTTCATCGCGCCACCCGGGATCTGTGTGGTTCTCGTGGTTCTGTCGTTCACGCTGATCGGACGCGCGCTGGAGGATGTCCTCGACCCACGGCTGCGGGACCGGCGATGACCCCCCTCCTGGCGCTCCGCGGCCTGAGCGTGGCCTACCAGACCGGCGAGGGTCGGCTGCCTGCCGTCCGCGGGGTCGACCTGGTCGTCCGCGCGGGCGAGGTGGTGGGAATCGCGGGCGAGTCGGGGTGCGGCAAGTCGACGCTCGCCAGCACCCTGCTGCGTCTCCAGCCCAAGGACGCCCTGGTCGAGGGCGAGGTGCTGGTCGCAGGCCGGGACGTGCAGACGATGGGATGGGGTGACCTGCGGGCGCTGCGCTGGGCCCAGGCGGCGATCGTGTTCCAGGGCGCGCTCCACTCGCTCAACCCTGTGCGCCGGATCGAGACCCAGATCGCCGAGCCCCTCCGCCTGCACGAGCCCGACCTGTCCGCGGCGGCGGTCTCCGCGCGGGTGGCGGAGCTCCTCGAGCAGGTAGGACTTCCAGCGACCCGGTCGCGGGTCTACCCGCACCAGCTCTCGGGCGGCCAGCGGCAGCGGGTGATGATCGCGATGGCGCTGGCCTGCCGCCCGCAGCTCATCGTCGCCGACGAGCCGACCACCGCCCTCGACGTGATGGTGCAGGCGCAGATCCTGGACCTGCTCTCCGGCCTGGTGAGGGACCTCGGCGTCGGACTGCTGATCATCAGCCACGACCTCTCGGTGCTCTCCGACGTCTGCGACCGGGTGGCCGTGATGTACGCCGGCCGCGTGGTCGAGTGCGGCTCCGCGGAGCAGGTGTTCACGTCCCCGACCCACCCCTACGCGCAGGCCCTCGCGCGCGCCTTCCCGCGCGTGGGCGACGCCACGGCGAGGTACGCACCGGCGGGCCTCGCCGGCGACCCACCCGACCCCCTCGACCTGCCGCAGGGGTGCGCGTTCGCCCCGCGGTGCGCACGGGTGGTCGAGGCGTGCGTCGAGGAGGAGCCGCCGCTGCTGCAGGTCGGTGGCCGGCAGTCGGCGTGCATCAGGGTCGGTCAGGCATGACCGTCCCCCCACTGCTCGAGGCCGCGGGCGTCGGAGTCGACTTCACCACGCGCGCCGGGACCGTCGCGACGGCGCTCGACGGGGTCGACGTCGCGGTTCGGTCGGGCGAGATCCTCGCCCTGGTCGGCGAGTCCGGCTCCGGCAAGACAACACTGGCCCGGACACTGGTCGGGCTGCAACGCCCCACCACGGGCGAGGTGCGGTTCGAGGGCGAGCCCTTGTCCTACACGGGCCGCGCGCAGCGTCGGCTCTGCGGCGAGGTCCAGATGGTCCTCCAGGACGCCGCCGGCTCGCTCAGCCCGCGGCAGACCGTGTACGAGTCGGTCGCCGAGGGCATCCGGTTGCACCGCCGGGTGGCCGGTGATCCCGCAGGCCGCACCGAGGCGGAGCTGGTCGCCGCCGCGCTGGCCGAGGCGGGGCTCCGCCCACCGGAGCGGATCTTCCTGCGCTACCCGCACGAGCTGTCCGGCGGCCAGCAACAACGCGTGCTGATCGCCGGCGCGCTGGCGCTGCGGCCGCGGCTGCTGGTCGCCGACGAGCCGGTGTCCTCGCTGGACGCCTCGATCCGTGGGGAGATCCTGGGTCTGCTGCTGGGCCTGCGCGACTCGCTCGGGCTGGGGCTCGTCGTGGTCACCCACGACCTGGGCCTCGCCTGGAACATCGCCGACCGGGTCGCGGTGATGTACCTCGGACGGGTCATCGAGTGCGGCACCACCGAGGAGGTCCTGGAGTCCCCTCAGCATCCCTACACCCGAGCCCTGCTCTCGGTCGTCCCCGGGGCGGAGCGGCTCACGCCTCTCGTTCTGCACGGGGAGGTGCCCGACCCGACCCGCATCCCGAGCGGCTGCCGGTTCCACCCGCGCTGTCCGTCGTACGCCGACGGCACAGCGGCCGGCGCCCGGGTGGCTGACCACTGCCGGCGGACCGCCCTGCCAGTCCTGGCGGCGACCGGGAACCACCGCGTGGCCTGCCACCTGGCGGCCGCGCCCGACTTCTGAGACGCTGTCCCTACTGACTTACGAATCAGTAAGGAGTGCCCTGTGGAGGAGGCACTGCCCCGGGAGATGTACGTCGACGAAGCCTCCTGGCGCGTCGAGCGCGACGCCGTGCTCTACGGCGAGTGGTTCTGCGTGGGCCGCCTCGACGCTCTCGGGCTGACGGACCCGTCCCGGGTGGTGGTGGTCGACGTGGCCGCCGAGTCCGTGCTGATCACCAGCGACGAGGACAGGGCGCTGCACGCTGCCTACAACGTCTGCCGCCATCGGGGCAGCCAGATCATGCCCGCGTCCGGCCCGCGGTCCGCGTGCCAGGCCTCGGCTCTGCGGTGCCCGTACCACTCCTGGACCTACGGCCTCGACGGCCGCCTGCTCAAGGCGCCGCACGCCGAGCTCGGGGACCCCTCGGCCTTCGCGCTCAACCCGGTCGGCGTCGGGGCCTGGGGCGGCTTCGTCTTCGTGCACCTGTCGCCGGAGCGGGCGGAGCCGCTCGCAGACTCGGTCGCCGGCGTGGCCGACACGCTCGCCCACTACGGCCTCGCGGAGCTGAAGGTCGGAGCGAGCTTCAGCTACGAGGTGGCGGCCAACTACAAGGTCATCCTCGAGAACTACAACGAGTGCTACCACTGCGGCCCGGTGCATCCCGAGCTGTGCCGGCTGGTGCCGGCGTTCGCAGGTGGTGGCGACGAGCTCGACTGGGGCGCGGGCATCCCGCACCGCGACGGAGCCTGGACGTTCACCGCCACGGGGACGACCTCGCGCGCTCCGCTGCCGGGACTGGACGCCGACGAGCGCACCCGTCACAAGGGCGACCTCGCCTACCCCAACCTGATGCTGTCTGCGTCGGCCGACCACGTCGCCGCGTTCGTGCTGCGGCCGCATGCTCCCGACCGTACGACGGTCGACTGCTCGCTTCTCTTCGCCACCGACGCCGTGCAGGCGGCCGACTTCGACCCGAGCGACGCGGGCGACCTGTGGGACCTCGTCAACAAGCAGGACTGGGCGGTCTGTGAGTCGGTGCAGCGTGGCATGACGTCGCGCAGCTACCGACACGGGTGGTTCGCGCCCATGGAGGACGACAGCCTCGACATCCGGCGCTGGCTGCTGCCCAGGCTGGGTGGCGCGACGTGACCACACAGGTCGACTACGTCGTCGCCGGCCTCGGCGCCCTCGGCTCCGCTGCCGCCTACGAGCTGGCGAGCCGCGGCCACAGCGTCGTGGGGCTGGAGCGCTTCCAGCTCGGCCACTCCCGCGGCGCCAGCCACGACACGAGCAGGATCCTGCGGCACAGCTACCACACCGAGGCGTACGTGCGGCTCACCAAGGACGCCTTCAGCGACTGGTCGCGCCTCGAGCGCGCGAGCGGGCGCACCCTGGTCACGGTGGTGGGTGGCCTCGACCTGTTCCCCCAGCAGGCGGCGATCCCTGCCGTGGACTACCTCGGCTCGCTCGACGAGGTCGGGATCGAGCACGAGGTGCTCGACGCAGGAGGGGTTGCGACTCGGTGGCCACAGTTCCGGCTGGACGGAGACGTACTGGCGCTCTACCAGCGCGACGCCTCCATCGTGCCGGCCGGGCTCGGCACCAGGACGATGCAGGAGGAGGCCACCAGGCGTGGTGCCGACCTGTGGCCGCACAGCCCGGTCATCGACGTGGTGGACCTCGGCGGGCGGGGGCTTCACATCAGGACCGCCACGGGCGCGATCCGCTGCCGGGGCCTGGTCGTCTGCGCGGACGCCTGGGTCAACGACGTCCTCGGGCACCTGGGCGTGAGGGTGCCGATCGAGGTCACGCTCGAGCAGGTCACCTACTTCCAGCCCGAGCAGCCCGGGCGGTTCGCCGCCGAGCGGATGCCGCTCTGGATCTGGATGGACGACCCGTCCTACTACGGCTTCCCCAGCTACGGAGAGCCGACGATCAAGGCCGCCCAGGACTGTGGCGGGCCGGTCGTCGACCCGGAGCGACGTACCTCGGAGCGTGACGCGGGGATGGAGGAGCGCCTCGCCGCGTTCGTCGGCGAGCTGTTGCCGGGCAGTGGTGCGCCCGTGCGGTCCTCGCGCTGCCAGTACACCCTCACTCCCGACCGTGACTTCGTGATCGCGCCGGTGCCCGGGCACGAGTCCGTCGTCGTCGGCCTCGGCGCCGCGCACGGGTTCAAGTTCGCGCCCACGTTCGGCAGGTTGCTGGCCGACCTCGTCGTGGACGGAGGCACCGCCACCGACCTCACCGACTTCCGTCTGGACCGCCCGGCGCTCACCGATCCGGCCTATGCCGCCCACTGGCTGGTGTGAGGTGTCGCTCTCAGGTCAGCTCAGCCGGCTCCAGGTCGAGCTCGCGGGCGACCGTCTCGGCCACCCAGGCGCGCAGCTCGGCCCGCGTGACGGTGCGGTAGACCAGGGTCGCCACGGACAGTCCGTCGATGAGCGCGGAGATCCGCGCCACGGAAGCGTCCGGGTCGGGGCACGTGAACGTGCCGGCGGCCACCCCCTCGTCGATGATCGCCTGCAGCACGACGCACCAGCGCGCGTCCATCCGACGCAGCGCCTTGCGGATCACGGGTTCCCGCTGCGCCAGCGCCCAGGCATCGATCCAGATCCGCCACCCGGTCGCCGGCCCGGTCGGCCCGTAGGAGCGCAGCGCCCGTCGCAGCTTGTCGACCGGGTCGCCGCCGGCGCTCGTGGCCCTGTCCAGGCGGGCCAAATCTCGCTCGACGGCGTACGCGAACGCCTCGGCGACCAGCGCGTCCTTGGTGCCGAAGTGGTAGAAGATCAGCGCCGTGCTGACGTTCAGCGCCTTGGCGACGTCGGTGACCCGGGTCGCCGCGAGGCCGATCCGGTCCAGCGTCTCGGTCGTCGACGCGAGGATCTCGTCGCGCCTCAGCTCGACGCTCCGCCGGCTCCGGGTCACCCTCCCTCACCCATGGACCGCAGCATAGGACGCACGACGACGGAGGGACCGTGACCGTGGACCCCATGGAGGTGGTGCGCGCGGCCGCGCCGTCGCACGGAGAGCCGGTGAGGATGATGCCCGCCCTGGCCTACACCACACCCGAGGTCCTGGCCTGGGAGCGGCGGCACCTGTTCGCGGGCGGCTGGACGTGCCTGGGTCGGGTCGACGACCTGCTTCCACCGGAGTCCGCGCGCCCGCTCATCCAGCGGGCGCTGACCGTCGGGGACGTCGCGTGCCTGGTGGTCCGCGACCAGGAGACGCTCCGGATGTACGCCAACACCTGCCGGCACCGCGGCCACGAGCTGCTGCCCGAGGGGGCGACGTCCGAGCGTCGCAGCGTCGTGTGTCCCTACCACGCGTGGACCTACGACCTGCGGGGAACGCTGATCGGAGCGAAGGGCTTCCGCGACGACGAGACGTTCGAGGTCGCCGAGCACGGGCTGGTCGAGCTGCCGGTGCGGGTCTGGCAGGGGTGGGTGTTCGGGCACGCGCTGCACCCGCTCGGGTCACCCGAGGTGCCGTCGTTCGAGGAGCACCTCGGGGCCTTCGACGCCATCGTGGCGCCGTACGCGCCGGGTGGGCTGGCCGTCGCTGCTCGCCACACCTACGAGGTCGCCGCGAACTGGAAGGCGGTCGCCGAGAACTACCACGAGTGCTACCACTGCCCGCTGATCCACCCCGAGCTGTGCCGGCTGAGCCCGCCGACGTCGGGGGACAACTACCAGCTCCCCGGGGGATGGGTCGGTGGCTCGATGGAGCTTCGGGACGGCATGCGCACCATGTCGATGACCGGCGAGCTGGCCGCGACCCCCCTTCCCGGGGTCACTGCGGCGCGGGTGGAGTACCTGCACCTGCTGCCGAACCTGATGGTCTCGGCGCACCCGGACTACGTGATGACCCATCGTCTGGTGCCGCTGTCGCCCGAGCGGACCTGGGTGGAGTGCTCCTGGCTGGCGGCCCCTGACGCCGACGGGTCGGCTCCTGACGCGGCAGGTGCCGTGGAGTTCTGGGACCTCACCAACAAGCAGGACTGGGCGGCGTGCGAGTCGGTGCAGCGGGGGCTGTCCAGCCCGCACTTCGCTCCCGGGCCGTTCGCTCCGAACGAGGACGCCGTCGCGCAGCTGGTGGCGATGCTCGGCCGGGCCTACCGCTCCGGTCGGCTGGTGCCGACGCCGCCGTAAGGCACTCACCGAGGGACGTGCTCGGACCACTCCCGCTGGGACACCACCTGCTCCCCCTCGTACGCCGTCACGTCGATCGCCAGGTCGTAGCCGTCGACTCCCACCTCGAGCCGCATCGTCGAGGTGACGCGGACGTCGATTCCGGGCCAGGTCAGCCTGTAGGTGCAGGCTGCCGTGGCGTGCTGGGCGAAGGTCACCGTGTCGACCACGACGTCGCCGGCGTACTCCTCGACGGCGGTGCCGGCGTGCGGGACGTCGTAGGTCGTTCCGTGGCGCACTGAGCACGTCGTGGTGCGCCGCAGGACGTCGCGGGTGGTGGTCCAGGTGACGTCGGTCGGGTCCTCCGACGAGGTCTCCGTCCCAGGCGGGAAGCCCGGGTCCCCGGCGACACCGGTATACCGCGGCAGGTCGAGCGAGCCACCGTGGACGGTCAGGGTCACCGGGGCCGGCGGGGCGATCGTGTTCGGCCAGTCGGCGCCAGCGACCGAGAGCCGGATGGTCTGGCCCGGCGCGAAGGCGTAGGCACAGGCGTCGAGGTCGACGACGACGTCGTACACCTGACCGGGCACCAGCGCGCTCGGCTCGGCCGGGGCGTGCACGCCGTCGCGGAACGTCAGGTCGAGGCTGCCCCGGGTCACGAGCGCCGAGGCGCCGTCGGCGAACACGTCGCAGAGCTTCACCGACAGCGACGCGAGCGGAGCGTCGGCGCTGACCTGCAACCGTGCCACGGGATGTCCGAGCAGCACCTCCCCGGTGGCGGGCCACTCGAAGGTGAGGGAGTGGGCGTCGTCCTCGCGCTGGTCGCCGGACAGCCCCCACGGGAGGTGGCCCGCGCAGTCGATCCACGCCGAGGTGCCGACGTCCGGCCTCACCACGAGCGAGCGCTGACCGTCGAGCGCTCGCGTGTCGGTCGAGCTGGCTGTCGACGGCCAGGTGTCGCGGATCCAGTACCCCTCATGACTGTCGAGGAAGGCGGCCGGTCGGGTCGCCGTCCGCACGAACACCTCGATCCGGTCGTCCTGCGGCGCGTCCGCTCCCCGCAGCCAGTGGTCGAACCAGGCGACCATCTCCACGTCGAGGTCCAGGCGCGGCCCGGGATAGCCGGTCGTCGGGTCGGCGTGCACCCACGGTCCGGCGAGCAGCCGGTGCGGGACCCCCGCCTCGCGCAGCGCCGCCACGGTGCGGAGCGTGTTGTTGCGGTAGCCGTCGGCCCAGCCGGCGACCAGCATCACCGGGCACTGGATCCGGTCATAGCCGTTCCCCTCGCCGTCGGAGCGCAACGAGCCGTGCCGCCAGTAGGCGCCGTCGCGGTTCTCGCGCAGCCAGGTGAGCAGCCACGGCTCCACCGTCTCGAGCCGGCGACGCCACTCCTCGCGCCAGCCGTCGCCCCACACGGCCGGCACCGGCGGCAGCACCACCATCGGCGTCATGTAGTGCGGGTAGTCGACCAGGTCGATCAGCCGCAGCGCCCCACCACGCCAGTGCACGTCGTCGGTCCACCGGTCGTCGCTGGAGTAGATCGCGCAGACGGCCTTGAGGGCCGGCGGCCTCTCGGCTGCGATCTGGAGCGAGTTGAAGCCGGAGTACGACGTGCCCCACATGCCGACGTTGCCGTCGCACCAGCCCTGGTCGGCCAGCCACGCGATCACCGCGACCAGGTCGGACTGCTCGGCCTCCGGGTACTCGTCCGTGGGGTCGCCTGACGACGATCCGGTGCCGCGGACGTCGACCCGGCACACGGCGTACCCGAACTCGTCGAGCAGCCGTCGGTACCCCTCGGCGTACGACGAGGTGAGGTCGTCCTTGCGGTAGGGCAAGGCCTCCAGCAGGCACGGCTGCGGCCCGCGGTCGTCCTCGGGCAGGTAGACCGTCGCCGCCAGCCACACCCCGTCGCTCATCGCGATGTTGACGTCGTGCTCAGTGCCCACGGCGGCCTCCCTCGAGCAGCCGGGCCACTGTCGCCGCGTCCAGGCCCTCGCTCGTGTTGCCGTCGCGGCCCGTGGTCGTCGCTGCGTTCAGCATCGAGTCGAGCACCGCCTCCTCAGCGGCATCGACCACCGCCTCGAACAGGTCGTCGAGGGCACGGCCACCGACGGGGGCCGCCCCGCTGCGGGCGCCCTCGCGGTCCGTGCGGCCGGTCGTGGTGACGCCGAGGAAGATCTCCCCGCTGCCGTGGTGGGCCGTCGAGCCCGTGCGCGCCAGACCCAGCCCGATGCGGCGCGCGAGGCGGCTGCAGTCGGACCCGGCGACGGGCGCGTCGGTGACGACCACGCCGATGGCCGACCCGGCCGGTCGAGCCGCCTCCTCGACCGGGGGGAGCAGGCGCCCCACCGGCACCCCGTCGACGGTCAGGCGCTTGCGCTCGCCGAAGTTGGTGAGGAGCAGGACCGCCACCGTGTGCCCGGACGGCGTGACCCGCGACGACGTGCCGATGCCGCCCTTGAACCCCAGGCACGACATGCCGGTCCCGGCCCCGACGGCTCCCTGCGGGGGCGGGGTGGCGCTGCCGCGGGAGTCCAGCGCCGCGAGGTGTGCCGACACCACGTCGTCGTACTCGACCTGCATGCGCCTGCAGTCGTTGAGGAAGGAGTCGTCGCACTCGCCGACGACGGGGATCACCACGTCGTCGGCGACCCTGGGGTCCTGCTCCAGGGCGATCCGCACCGCCGCGTCGTAGACCCGGCCCAGCTGCGTCGTCGACGTGAGGTACACCGGGGTCTCCAGGACGCCCCACTCGGCAGCGGTCAGGAGCCCGGTCAGCTCGCCGGCGCCGTTGAGGACGGCAGCGCCGGCCGCGAGCGGTCGCTCGTAGGCGTCCTCAGCCACCACCAGCGTGGTCACCCCGGTGCGAGCGATCCCCCGTCCCTCGGGCGGCGGCGCCTCGTCACGGTGGAGCGTCGTGTGGCCGAGACCGACGCCGTCGACGTCCAGCACGGAGTTGGTCTGGCCGGTCGGCAGGACCCCGATCTCGATCCCGATCTCACGTGCTCGTGGCATGGGCTCATCCTCACCGGATCCGATGGCCTGGCGCCAGGGCGCTGTGCTTCGATGCTGACTCATGGATCAGTACCGGACGCCCGTCGTGTGGTCGCCTGCCACCCGCGCGCATGACCCCCTGCACGAGGTGTGGGTAGGAGTCGCGACGCCCGGCACCGAGGTGGCGGCCCGGGTGGACGTGATCCTCACGGCGCTCAGCGAAGCCGGACACCGGTTGGTGGAGGCAAGGCCGCAGCCCGACGACGTGCTCGCCAAGGTGCACGACCCGTCCCTGCTCGGCTTCCTGGCCGGGGCCGAGGAACGCTGGCGACACGGCTCGTACGCCGGGCTGGTCGGCCAGTCACGGGTGGTGCCGTACCTCTTCCCGACGCCGGCCATGACCGCCGGCATTCCGACCCGGCCTGCCGTCGCCGTCCACGCGGAGGCCGGCTCCTACGCCTACGACACGATGACGCTCGTCGGCCCGGGCACCTGGGAGGCGGCCCGGGCCGCGGTGGACTGCGCCGTGACCGCGGCCGAGATGGTGCTCGGCGGCGAGCGGGTCGCCTACGCCCTGTGCCGTCCACCCGGCCATCACGCGACGCCGGCGGGCTTCGGTGGCTCCTGCTACCTCAACAACGCCGCCGCAGCAGCCGAGGCGCTACGGCGCGGCGGGCACCAGCGGGTGGGAGTCGTCGACGTCGACGCGCACCACGGCAACGGCACGGCCGCGATCTTCTACGACCGCGGGGACGTGCTCTACGGGTCGGTCCACGTCGACCCCGCCGCCGGGTGGTTCCCGCACTTCATGGGGTACGCGGAGGAGACCGGCACCGGCGACGGCGCGGGGTGCACCCGCAACAGGCCGTTGCCGGAGGGGACCACCGACGGCGCCTGGCTCGAGTCGGTCGCAGACCTGGCCGAGTGGGTCAGCGCCGGAACATGCTCGGCCCTGGTCGTGTCGCTGGGGGTGGACGCCGCCGTCGACGATCCCGAGAGCCCGCTGCTGGTCACTCTCCATGGCTTCAGGGAAGCAGGGTCCATCCTGGGCACGCTCGGACTGCCGGCGGTGGTGGTCCAGGAGGGCGGCTACCACCTGCCGAGCCTGGGGGGACTGGTCGCGGCGTACCTCGACGGGCACGCCGGGACGACCGGCTGAGAACGCCGGGCCCACCACGCGTGGGGTGCCTGCTCTCACGGCCTGCTGTAGGGGATCAGGATCTCGTCAACGACGTGGATTATCAGCTCGTCGGTGATGGGGTCGCCGGTGACGAGGAAGCGATGCCAGAGCATCGCCTGGCCGAGCTCTCGGGCGACCTCGAACGGCACATCGGACCGAACCTCGCCACGCTCGATCGCCCGGGTCAGGGTCTCCGCCATCGCCTCCTTGCGCCAGGCGATGACCCCGCCGCGGAAGGCTGCCGCGAGCTCCGGGTCCTGCGGCATGGCCCCGACGATGGCTGTCGCGACAGCACCCCGGGGACTGGCGAAGAAGTCAGCCCATCCGCGCAGGATGGCGAGCATGTCGCCCCGGTAGCTGCCGGTGTCGGTGTGCGGAATGGCGTCCATGACAAGCGGCACAAGGGTCTCGCGCAGCAGTGCGGCACGGTCCGCCCAGCGCCTGTAGAGGACGGGCTTGCTGGTGGCAGCGCGTGCCGCCACCGCCTCCATCGTCACCCCGGCGGCTCCCTGCTCGATGACGAGGTCGAGCACCGCGGCGTGAATCGCGTGCTCGAGCACAGTGCCGCGTCGACGCGTCGCCACGGCAGGCGGTGCCTCAGGACCTCGTGCCGAGGAGCTCATGATGCGAGCCTACAAGAAACGATTGCGTTTCTACGCCGCGATTCCTATAGTCGCTGAGATACGCAGCCGTGCCCAAGGAGTGATCGATGAAGCGACTGGCTCTGCCACGTCCCCGTCCGGTCCTGTTCCCGCTCCGCTCGCCCGACACCGCGCGCACGACCGTGCAGGACCTCTCACTGCACCGTCGACGGGTGACCATCGACCATCGGCCGCTGCCAGGAATCACGCCGCCCATGCTGCTCTGGTGGTTCCAGAACATCGGCGGCACCATGGCGTACGGCGACGAGGTGGTGCCGAACTATCTCGCGTGGCACCCCGTGGATCACATTCGGTGGGAGCTCGCGCGCCCGGCACCCGCCGGCGGAGCTCGAGAGGGCGCTCGGTTCCGCATCGTCGAGGCCTTCCAAGGCCGGCCCGAGTTCTACATCGACACCACCGAGACCGTCGAGAAGCTCGATGAGACGGGCATTCGCCTGGTTCGTCGCCTGGCGGGTGTGCGGGTCCTGCAGCTGAGTCACACCTGGTCTGCGTGTGACGGGCGCACCCACTACGTGAGCGTGCTGGAGGTCGGATCCGGACACAGGCTCGTCAGGCTCGTGAACTGGTATCTGACTCGACGTGCTTTCCCGACGGCGATGACTGCGGCGTGGGTGATTCACAACATCGAGGAGGTCGGCTTGCTCGAGCACATCCTGCCGGCAGCGTACGCCGCCCGCGCCGATCCGGTCGCGGCGGGCACCAGAGGGACAGACACCGTTCTCAGCAGGAGTTAGCCGTACTCGGCCGGGACGGGACGCGGCCCTTCCTCGCAGCGGTGCTGAGGGCCGTCGTGCGCTTGCCGCGGTCCGCTCGCATCCGGTCGCTGTGCTGGTGACGGGCAAGGGCGGTCGTGCCTCCACGCACCAACGGCCGGGCGGCGTCACCAGACACCGACCCGGCCGCTCAGGGTGCAGCTCAGTCAGTCACCACCGCCTTGAGGACGTCCACCTTGGCGGCGGACCTGGCGGGACCGACCGCCGCGAGCACGCCGGCCACCGCCGCCAGGGCGACGTACACGACGATCTGCGGAGCGGGGATCGAGATGCCGGTGATCCCCTGGTCCTCCAGCGCTCGCGACAGCGCCAGCCCGATCCCGATCCCGAGACCGGCACCGCTCAGCGCACCGATCAGCGAGATCACCACCGACTCCCAGCGGACCATGGCACGAACCTGGTTGCGCGTCATGCCGACCGCCCTCAGCAGCCCCAGCTCACGGGTGCGTTCGAACACCGACAGCGCCAGCGTGTTGACGATGCCGAGCAGAGCGATCACGACGGCGAGCAGGAGCATCACCGTGACGAACGTGAGCAGGGTGTCGATGAAGCCGCCAGCTTCCGCCTCGAAGCCCGCCTGGTCGAGAACCTTGGCGTCGGGGTGGTCGGCCAGGACCGCCGTGATGGCGTCCTGCACCGCGGCCTTGTCCGCACCGTCGTCGATGCTCACCAGGCCCGAGGTCACCAGCTGCGGGCCGGCGAAGGCGTTCTGCGCCTCCAGGCTCACGATGAAGTTGTCCGCGATCCACCCCTTGGACTCGTAGATCCCCACCACGTGGAGCTCGTGCTGCCCTGAGGCGGCGAAGTCCGCCTCCACCCTGTCACCGACCGTCCACCCGTTGCTCGTCGCCGTGGGCCGGGAGACGACGACCCCGTCCGTGCCGAGGTCCCCCAACGAACCCTGCGACAGGTCGAGCCTCATCAGGCCGGCCGCCGTCGCCGGGTCGACCGCCGAGTAGCTGGAGTCGGCTCCGCCGAAGCGGGCCTGCCCCCACCCGCTCGGAGAGATCGTGTCGACCCCGGGGACCTCCGCGACCTCCTGCACGACCGAGGGGCTGAAGCCCAGCCCCTGGGCGCTCGAGGGCTTGACGAAGAGGTCCGCGCTCGTCTTGTCGCCGATCACCTCGCTGAACGAGTCCTTGAGCGAGGAGGCGAAGACGCTCATGCTCACGACCAGGGTGAGTCCGATCATCAGTGCAGCAGCCGTCGATGCAGTGCGACGGGTGTTGCGCCGAGCGTTCTGCTGCGCCAGCTCGCCCGGAAGGCCCCGCAGGCGCATCGGCGCGGCGATCAGAGACGTCAGCGGACGGACCGCCAACGGGAGCGACACGATCACGCCGACCATGACGGCGACCAGGCCGAGGCCGAACACCTTCATCGAAGCGTCGGCGTACAGACCCGCGAGGACTCCCGCGGTGCCGGCACCGAGCAGGGTGAGACCGATGACGGCGCGCCGCCTCGAGACCTTCGCCTCTCCGGGGGTCGCCTCTCGGAGCGCCTCGATGGGCAGGACCTTCGTGGCGCGCCGGGCGGGCACCAGCGCGGCGGCGACCGTCACCAGGGTGCCGACCAGCATCGAGACGACGACCGTGCGGGGCTCGAGCTGGAGCGACGTGCTGGGCAGGCTGAACCCGAGCACGTCCATGAGCGCGTTCAGGCCCTTGGCGACGGCCAGCCCGAGTGCGATGCCGATAGCCGACGCGGCTGCTCCCAGCACGAGCGCCTCGGTGAGCAGCCCGCGCAGGACCTGGCGGCGGGTCGCGCCGATCGCCCGCAGCAGCGCGATCTCGCGGGAGCGCTGGGTGATGGTCATGGTGAACGTGTTCCAGATGATGAAGGCACCGACGAAGAGGGCGATGCCGGCGAAGATCGCGAACATGATCCTCACCACCTCGAGCTCCTTGTCGACGGCGTCCGCGTTCTCCTTCGACACCGCGGCGCCCGTCACCGCCTCCGTGCCGTCGGGGACGACGGCGTCGAGGCTCTCGGCCAGCTGCTTCTGCGTGACCCCGTCGTCGGCAGCGACCCCGATCGAGTCGAACGAGCCGGGCTCCCCCAGCACCCGCTGAGCCGTCGGTGCGTCGAAGTACGCCGACGTGGATCCGCCGAGGTCCTTCTCCCCTCCGAAGCCGACGGTGCCGACGACGGTGAACTGCCGGGTCGGGCCGTGGAACAAGACGTTGATGGTGGAACCCAGCTCGATGTCGTGCTCCTCGGCGCTCGTGGCGTCGATGGCCACCTCGGCGTCGCCCGAGGGGGCGGTGCCGGAGAGGATGGTGACGTCCCCACGCAGCGACTCGTCGGCGGCCATGCTGTAGCCGGAGGTGGGGGCGCCACCGCTGGTGAGGATGGCCTTCCCGTCGTTGTCGGTGAGCAGGGCATAGCCGCTGACGGAGCCCTCGGCGACCCGGACGCCGTCGACGTCCGCGACGTCGTCGAGGACGCGTGCGTCGATCGGGGCACGGGTGGTGCCGATGCCTGCGGACTGGGTGTACGAGGACTGGGTGCGGACGACCGCATCGGTGCCGGAGGAGACCTTGCCGAAGAGCTGGTCGAATGCCAGGCCCATGGTGTCGGTCAGCACGAGGGTGCCGGCGAGGAACGCGATGCCGAGCGCGATCGACGCGGTGGTGAGGGCAAGCCGCAGCTTGTTCGCGACCATGCCGCGGAAGGTTGACGTCAACATGGCGGTCAGGCTCCTAGGTGCTTCATGTAGTCGAACACTGAGTCGGCGGTCGGTGAGCGCATCTCGTCGACGATCCGGCCGTCGGCCAGGAAGATCACCCGGTCGGCGTAGGCGGCCGCGGTGGCGTCGTGGGTGACCATGACGACGGTCTGGCCAAGCTCGTTCACCGCCGTCCGGAGGAACGCGAGCAGCTCGGCGCCGGACGCCGAGTCCAGGGCGCCGGTCGGCTCGTCGGCGAAGACGATCTGCGGGCGAGAGGCCAGGGCTCGGGCTGCGGCGACCCGCTGCTGCTGCCCACCGGAGAGCTCAGAGGGCCGGTGGCCGACCCGTTCGGCGAGGCCGACGGTCTCGATGATCGACGCCACCCACTGCTCGTCGGGTTTGCGGCCCGCGATCCTCAACGGCAGGACGATGTTCTCCGCAGCCGTCATCGTCGGCAGCAGGTTGAACGACTGGAAGATGAAGCCGATCCGGTCGCGACGCAGAAGCGTCAGCGTCTTGTCCTTGAGCGAGGTGATCTCGGTGTCGCCGAGGTAGATCTGGCCCGAGGTGGGCCGGTCCAGGCCGGCGAGCATGTGCAGGAGCGTCGACTTGCCGGAGCCCGAGGGGCCCATGATGGCGGTGAACTCGCCCTGGGCGAGCCCCACGCTCACGTCGTCGACTGCGGTGACGGCGGCGTCGCCGATGCCGTAGGACTTGCTCACGTCCACGGCCATGGCGGCTGTGGTGGTCTGGTGCGGGCTCATGAGAGTGCTGGTGGTCATCGCGTCTCCTGGTTCGGATCGGGTGCCGCTCCCGTCGAACGGCCTCGCACCAGCACACTCGATCCGCCTGCTCCCGCCCATCGGGCTGGGCGCACGGCCTCGGGGCGGTGGCCGCGCGGTGGTCAGGGGGACGTCGTGCGGCCAGCACCACCATGGGGGTGCGGAAACATCCCTCCCGTCAGGGGCGTCTGGGGCCCAGACTGCAGTCATGACCTGGCTGACTCATCTGCGCGGACGATCGCGTCGTGAGTGGGCGGCGACCCTGCTGGTAGCTGCAGGCGTGCTGGGCTTCGTGGTCGCCGTGTACGGCGTCCTCGTCGTGGGCGGAACCGCCCTGCTCGGCCGGGGTTCGTCGCCCGAGGTCGGTCTCTCGGTGCTCGCCACTGCCGTGGTCGCGCTCGCCTTCGACCGGGTCCAGTCCTGGTTGGAGGGAGCCGCTTCGCGCATCGTCCATGGTGGCCTCGCCTCGCCGTACGACGTGCTGCGCGGGTTCTCGGGGACGGTGGCCGGCACGTACGCCGCCGAGGAGCTGCCGGCGAGGATGGCCAAGGTGCTCACGGAGGGGACCGGCGCGGAATGGGCGCAGGTGTGGCTCGTCGTGGGCGGCCGTCCGACACTGGCGGCGACCTGGCCGCCGGAGGCGCCACCCGAAGCCCAGCGCGGGGAGGTGGAACCGCGCGACGGGGCGGTTCCGGGTCGTCGGGTGCTGCCCGTTCGCCATGGGAACGAGCTGCTCGGGGTGCTGGCGGTCCAGGAGCGCTCGCAGGTCGCGATGACGTCCGTGGAGGAACGCCTGTTCACCGGCCTGGCGAGCCAGGCACAGCTGGTGCTGCGCGGCGCCCGGCTGCGGGCCGAGCTCGGGAGTCGTGCCGAGCAGCTGTCCGCGCGTGCCGGGGAGCTGACCCGGTCCCGGCAGCGTCTGGTCGACGTCCAGGACAACCAGCGACGGCTCCTCGAGCGCGACATCCACGACGGCGCGCAGCAACACCTGGTCGCACTGGCGGTGAACCTGCGGCTCGCGCAGACCCTCGCCGGCCGGTCACCCGACCGGGCCGACCGGCTGCTGGCGAGCCAGGAGCTCGCCGCGGCCGCGGCGATCGAGACGCTGGCCGAGCTGTCTCGCGGCATCTTCCCGACGTCGTTGGCCGAGGGCGGGCTGGCGGCCGCCGTCGAGGCCGCGGCGACCACGTCGCCGGTGCCGGTCGAGGTCACGACCTCTGGACTGGGCCGCTACTCCCCGCAGCTGGAGCTGGCGACGTACTTCTGCTGCCTCGAGGCGATGCAGAACGTGGCGAAGCACGCCAAGGCCTCGGGCATCGCCGTCGCCCTTCGTCAGCAGGGTGACGCCCTGGTCCTCGAGGTCGAGGACGACGGCGCAGGGTTCGATCCGCGGGCCACGCAGCCCGGGTCCGGCCTGACCAACATGCGCGACCGCGTCGAGTCCCTCGACGGGACCCTGACCGTCGACTCGTCACCGGCCGGCACCCGGGTCCGCGCCAGCCTGCCCCTCGCAGCGGGGGCCTGACGTGCGTGCGCGCCTCGCCTGGCTGCTCGCCGGCGCGACGTTCGTGCTCGCTGTCGCCGACGTGCTGGTCACCGCGGCGTACCGGCCGTTGCTCTCCGAGGAGGCCATGGCTCAGCACGGCTTCCCCTTCGTCAACCTTGCGGTGGTCGGCTCGGCCCTCCTCGGCGCCGTCATCGTCTCCCGGTTCGACCGACACGCCATCGGGTGGCTGCTCAACCTGATCGGCGTGATCGGCGCCTTCTCGCAGCTCGCCGAGGCGCTCAACATCTGGGTGCTGCATCACGGCGGGCCGGGGCCTCGAGGTGCCGCCGGTGTCTCCGGCTGGCTCGCCGCGTCGTTCGGTGGGCAGTTCGCGATCGGCGAGCTCGCGCTCATGTTCCTGCTGGCTCCGGACGGCCGGCTGCTGTCACGACGGTGGAGGTACGCCGGTGCCGCGGTGGTGGCCGGGGAGCTGTGCTGCCTGGTGGCCCTGGCGGCGGGAGACCCCACGCAGTACGACTTCCAGGCCGGAGACATCGGAGCCGTTCGCGGAGTGCTCTTCTCCGTGGGTTTCCTGCTGATCGGGGCGGGGCTGGTCGCTTCCCTTGTGTCCATGCTGATCCGACTCAGACGAAGCAGGGGGGAGGACCGTCAGGCGGTTCGGCTGATCGCCCTGGCCGCGTCGCTCCTCGTCGTCGGTGTGGCCAGTGTCGTCGTCGTGCAGGCCCTGAACGGCGGTAGGCAGACCTGGACGGGGTCGCTGCCCTTGTTCATCTCCTACCTGTGCCTGCCGGTCCTGTTCGCGGTCGCCGTGCTGCGCTACCGCTTGTACGACATCGACGTGATCATCAATCGCGCCGTGGTGCTGGCCGCGGCGACGGTGTTCGCGGCGGTCGGCTACATCTCGCTCGTGGTGTTCGTGGACAGCCAGGTGGGAAGCAGGGGTGACGGCTGGCTGGTCTCGCTGTTGGGTACGACGATCGTCGCGCTGGCCTTCCAGCCCCTGCGTCGGTGGGTGGTGCACCTCGCGAACCGGCTCGCCTACGGCCCCCGCGCGCGGCCCTACGTCGCCCTCTCGGACTTCAGCCGACGGCTCGCCGAGACCCCGTCGGCCGACACCCTGCTGCCGGCGGTCGCCGACGCCGCCGCCCGCGCCGTCTCCGCACGGGGAGCGACGGCCGCTCTGGACCTCCCTGGCGTCGGGGTGATCTCGTCGGTGTGCGGGGACGTCGGGAGCGAGGCGGCGACGCCGTACGACGTGCCTGTCCGCAGCGGCGGAGCGACCCTCGGCAGGGTCACCGTCTTCGTGCCCCGAGGGCGGCCGCTGCGGGCAGCCGATGCGCGGCTCCTCCAGGCGCTCGCGGACCAGGCGGCGGTGGCCTTCCGCAACACCGCGACGGAGACCCAGCTCGCCGAGCACGTGGCCGCGCTCGACCGGACCACTCGAGCGCTGACGGAGTCCAGGACGCGCATCATCGACGCCGACAACGCTGCCCGCCGAACGCTCGCGGCAGCGATCTCGCGCGAGGTGCACCCGCTCCTGCTCGCCCTCCCGGGCCAGCTGCGTCGGTCTCGCCGCGCGGTGGCGGCCGGTGCCGGCGACAACGGTCTCGACCACCTGGTCCAGAGCACCAACGCCGCCCTCGAGGCGCTGCGCGAGCTGACCCGCGGCGTCTTCCCGACGCAGCTTGCGCGCTCCGGGCTCGAGCCTGCCCTGCGCTCGCACCTGTCGAGGATCGGGTTGTCGTCGGCGCTCTCGGTCGACGAGGCGGCCGTCGGCGCACGCTTCTCCGAGCGGGTCGAGACCGCGGTGTACTTCTGCTGCGCCGAGGCGGCGCCCGCTCTGCGCCCCAGCTCCGAGGTGAGGCTGTCGATGACGGGTGAGGGGCTCGAGCTGAGGATCACCGGCGTCCAGCACGACACGATCGAGCTGCAGGGCATCCTTGACCGCGTCGACGCGGCGGGCGGAACCCTGGAGACCGGCGACGAGCTGATCGTGCTGCGCGTCCCGGACGGGTCAGTCGTCGACGGCCGCTCGGGCCGTGGTCCAGGCGTCCGCTAGCCGGTCGGGTCCCAGTGCGGCCTTGGCGATGTAGGCCGCGGCGCCGCTGCCGGTGATGTCGAACTGGTCCTCGTCGTAGGTGGAGAGCAGCACGACCACGGGTCCGCCGGCCCCGGTGGTCAGGCGGCGGGTCGCCTCGATGCCGTCGATGCCCGGCAGGTTGACGTCCATCAGCACCAGCTGCGGCCGCAGCCGAGCAACGGCCTCGAGCGACTCCTCGCCGCTGGCGGCCGACCCGACGACGACGAACCCCTCGGTCTCGTCCACCACGGCGCTCATGGCACTGCGGAACAGCTCCTGGTCGTCGACGATCAGGACCTGGACCTCCGCCTCGCGATCCTCCCCCATGTGGGCACCTCCTGGCACCACTGTGCTCCGGGCAGAGAACCGACGGGAGGGTGCTGGCCGCCCGGTCGCGTGCGGCTGGCCTCAGGTGAGGCGCGAGCCGCGCGTGGCGTCGAGGAAGGTGAGCACCGCCATCACGCGCCGGTTGACGTCGGACTCGTTGACGACTCCGAGCTTCTGGAAGACCGATCCGATGTGCTTCTCGACAGCGCGCTCGCTCATGAACAGCGACGCGGCGATGGCTCCGTTGGACAGGCCGGTCGCCATCGCCTGGAGCACCTCGAGCTCCCGTCCGGTGACGCCGCGAAGGGGAGAGCTCGCTTCCTTCGACCGGTGAGCGAGGAGGCCCTCGACGACCTTCGGGTCGAGCGCCGAGCCACCCCGCGAGACGTCGTACAGGGCGCGCACCAGGTCGTCGACCTGGCTGACCCGCTCCTTGAGCAGGTAGCCGAGCCCGGCCACCCCGTCGGCGAGCAGCTCGTAGGCGTAGTCCTCCTCGACGTACTGGGAGAGGACGACCACTCCGATCTGCGGGTGCTCCGCCCGGATGCGTTTGGCGGCGTCGATGCCCTCGGTGGTGAAGGTGGGAGGCATGCGGATGTCGGTGAGCACGGCGTTGGGCTGGTGCTCGGCGACAGCGTCGTGCAGCGCCTCCTGGTCGGCGACCGTCTGGAGCAGCTCGACCTCTGGTGTCTCCTGGAGCAGGCCCGCCACGCCTTCGCGGACCAGGTAGTTGTCGTCGGCGAAGACGACGCGGACCGGCATGAGCCCACTGTAGGGCGGTGGCACCGGCTGTCCAGCCCCGCTCGTCAGGTCCGGCGAGCGGCCGTCCGGACGGGCGATGGCCGAGCTGCTCAGCCGCCTGAGCGACGACACCCCGAACCGAGTCACCGCGCATCTCGGACACGCCCCGGTTGCGCACGCCACGCCCGGCCTCCCGCCTCGCGGCCTCACGACGTCACTTCTCGCGGGCGGCGGCGCAAGCAGCAGGCGATGTCACACCCGGCGCGCCTGGTGCGTCACCCAGGTGACCCGCAACAAGGTGGAAAGGTGGAGCCCGTGGACCAGACGACCATGTTCCAGGCTGAGCGACCACGCCTCGTGGCGCTCGCGGACCGGGTGCTCGGCGACCACGCCGAGGCCGAGGACGTCGTGCAGCAGGCCTGGCTCAGACTGCACGGGACGGACGCCGAGATCGACTGCCTACCGGCTTGGCTGACGACCGTCACCACCCGGCTGTGCCTCGACCGGCTCCGCTCGCGGACCCCCGTGCCCACGGAGGACGTCGAGCACGAGGCGATCACCGGCGACCCCAGCGACGACGTCGCCCTCGCCGACACCGTCGGGGTAGCCCTGCACGTCGTGCTCGACCGGCTCTCTCCCCGCGAGCGGGTGGCCTTCGTGCTCCACGACAGCTTCGGATTCGAGTTCCCCACGATCGCGGCGGTCCTCGACACCACCCCGGTGGCCGCCCGCAAGCTGGCCTCCCGGGCCCGGGCCAAGGTCACCCAGCCCTCGTCGGAGGACCGCCTGGCCGACTGGGAGGTCGTCGACGCGTTCATGTCCGCGGCCCGCAACGGCGACTTCGACCGGCTCCTGCGACTGCTCGCACCTGATGCCGTCGTGTCCGCCGACGAGGCCGCGGTCCTGGTCGGCACACCGAGGCAGATCGACGGCCGCGACGAGGTGGCGACGTTCTTCAACGGCAGCGCTCACTCCGCCCTGCCGGTCTTCGTCGGGGACCGGCCCGCCTCTGCCTGGTTCCACCTCGGGGCGGCGAGGGTCGTCTTCGACTTCACCGTCAGCGAGGGTCTCGTGCGAGCGATCACCTTCCGCGCCTCGCCCGACGTGCTGGCCCGCGTCGTACGCCGCGACGGCAGTCGTCCCCGCGGGTGACCCGGTCACACTCGGCGCCTTCCGTACGTCAACCCATCAACACACCCACACACCAGGAGGAGCCTTCGATGAAGACCATGACGTGCCGGGCCCTCGGCGGGGCGTCCGACCTCGAGCACTGGGGCGACACCGCCGATGACGTCATCATCGCCCAGGACCGCCACCTCAAGGAGGCCGAGGCGGCCGGCGACGCGACCCACCAGGAGGCCCGCGACGCCATGAGGAGCCGCTGGCGGCACCCCAAGCGGTCCCTGGGGTGGTACCGGGACGCCCAGCGCGCCTTCGCCGACCTGCCTGAGGACTGACGGGGCGTCAGTCGGTCGAATCGGTCCGCGCCCGGAGCCGGTCAGCCCCGACGGGTGACCGCCTCGCGTCGCGCACCCACCAGCGCCAGGGCGGCCAGGGCCGCCGCACTGCCGAGCACCCACAAGACGTGCACCCACAGCTCGGACGTCGCCGACCCGGTGAACGCCTCCACCGACGCCTCGGGCATCACCGTGCGGTAGGCGAGCTGGGCGAAGTGGTAGGTGGGCAGGTAGTGGGCGACTGCGGCGACCCAGTCCGGGAGCTGGGAGAGGGGCACGAAGAACCCGGAGGCGAAGGAGAGCGGCAGGAAGACCACGTTGATCAGCGTGGTGGCCGTGCGGGGTCGCGCCAGGTAGGCGATCGCGAAGCCCAGGCTGGAGAAGACGAGGACCCCGGAGACCAGCAGGACCCCAAAGCCGAGCCACCTCCCGGCGGAGAGCTCGACGCCGCCCGCGAACGCGGCGAGCGCACCCACGGCGGTCACGACCAGCGCCGCGTGCACCAGTGCGGCTCCGGCCTTGCCGGCGAGGTGGACCGCGGGCGGGAACCCGGTCGCGTAGAGGGTCCGGACCCAGCCGCGGCCGCGCTCCTTGGCCACCTCCTCACCGAAGACGGTGATTGCAAGCGTGACCACGCCGTACATCGCGAGCGACACCATCATGGCGACACCGACGGTGGAGCCGCCGGCCAGTGTCTCCGTCGCGTTGGGCAGCCCGAACATGGCGTAGAGCAGGACCGGGACGGTGATGGCGAGCGCCAGGAACTCCGGCGTGCGCAGGCTCGCCCGCGCCTCGGTCCTGGCGTCGAGGAGCACCAGTCCGAGTCGGCCGCCGGTGGGCCGCGCCTCCGGCCAGGTCGTGGTGGTGGTCATGGGATCCTCCTACTGGGCGTCGCTGGTCTCTTCGGTGAGCGCGAGGAACACGTCCTCGAGCGCCTGGTCACCGTGCTCGGTCAGGTCCTCTGCCGTGGCGTCTGCCAGCACCCTGCCCGCGTCGATCACGACGACGCGGTCGGCGGTGCCTGCCTCGGTCAGGTTGTGCGTGCTGAACACGACGGTCACGCCGGCATCGGCGGCTTCCCTGGTGTGCTTCCAGAACGAGCGCCGCGCCCGGACGTCCATGGCGGCGGTCGGCTCGTCGAGGAGCAGCAGCTCAGGGGCTCCCACCAGCGCCATCGCCAGCTGCAGGCGCTGGCGTTCTCCGCCGGACAGGTCGGTGACGCGCCGCCCTGCGTGCGGGCCCAGAGCCACCCGGTCCAGCACGCCGTCGGTCGGGAGCGCGCGCGGGTGGGCGCGAGCGATCAGCCGGACGAGCTCGGCGACCGTGACGGACTCCGGCAGCCCTGCCGACTGCATCATCACGCCGATGCGTCGGCGGGTGCGGGTGGACGGGGTCTCGCCGAGCACCCGCACCTCCCCCGCAGTCGGATCGAGCAGCCCGAGCAGCGTCTCGAACAGCGTGGACTTGCCCGCGCCGTTGGGGCCGAGGACGGCGACCACCTCCCCTGCCCGCACGGCCAGTTCCACGCCGTCCAGGGCGCGGACGCTGCCGTAGGTCTTCACGAGTCCACGGACGCGGACCACCTCTCCCGTCGCCATGACCCCTCCTTCGTCCGGTCGTGCCGGGCATGTGCCGTCGATGGTCTCGACGCTAGGGCGGGCCGTCCCCGGACGGACGTGCCGGCGGTCACCTCTTCGCACCGTGACCTCTGGCACGGGTCCGGGGGCCGCGCGCGCGACTAGGATTCGGTGGCATGGGGACTGCCGCGCCGGTCGCGATGAGCTCCTCGACCGGGTGGCTGGCCGTGGGCGCCGTGGGCGTCACGGCTGTCGCGACGGCGGTGAGCGGGAACGCCGAGCCGTCGACGAGTACGGCGGTGTGGTGGCTGGTCTACGCGGCGTACGCGCTCGCGTTCTGGCTCTCCGACCCACGACCCGGGGTGTGGGCGCGCGTCACGCCTGCGACCTCCCTGGCTGCGCTGCTGGTGACCGGGGTCGCGCTGGTGCTGCTCGACCCGGCCATGGGCTGGACCTCGATCCTGCTCGTGTCCACCGCCGTCGTGGCGGCGTTCGGGTTCGACCAGGCCGTGGTCGCCGCCGTCATCGTGGTGCAGACCCTGGCGGTCGCTCTGTCCGCAGCCACCTCCGGGGCCCCGAGTCTCGAGGTGGCCGTCGCGACGCTGGCCTACGGCGTCCTGCAGGCGTTCGCCGCGGCAATGGTCGTCATCGCCCGACGGGAGACCGAGGCGCGCACCGCTCTCGCCTTCGCGCACGCCGAGCTGCGCGCCGCGACACGGCTGCTGGAGCTGTCCACCCGCAACGAGGAGCGGCTGCGCATCTCCCGCGACCTGCACGACGCCCTGGGCCACAAGCTCACCGCGCTCGCTCTCGCGCTGGAGGTCGCGCAGCACCACCACGCCAACGGGCCCGCCCAGGACCAGATCCGTCACGCCCGGGCCATCGCCAAGGACCTGCTCACGGACGTGCGGACCACTGTGAGCACCCTGCGAGGGACCACCACATCGCTGGAGCCGGCCCTGCGCGACCTGGTCGCGGGCATCCCCCACCTCGATGTGCAGCTGACGGTCGAGGAGTCGGTTCCGCTCACTGCCGAGCGCTCCCTCGCCGTGGTCCGCTGCATCCAGGAGGTGGCGACGAACGCGCTGCGGCACGGTGACGCCCGTCGGCTCGAGATAGCGGTGACCAGCGACCGGGACGGCCTGCGGGTGATCGCCCAGGACGACGGCCGGGGAACGCCCGACCTGCGGCCGGGCAACGGTCTGACAGGCATGCGCGAGCGCTTCGACGACCTCGGCGGACGTGTCGAGTTCACCTCCTCGCCCGGCGCCGGCTTCCGTCTGAGCGCGACGGTGCCGGCGTGAGGACACCGGTGCGGACGGCGGTCGTCGACGACCAGACGCTCGTGCGGCAGGGGATCCGCAGCCTGCTCGCGCTCACCGACGAGGTCGACGTGGTGGCCGAGGCCGCGGACGGCGACGAGGCGCTCGCAGTCCTGGACCGCTCTGACATCGACGTGCTGCTGCTGGACCTCCGGATGCCGGGACGCGACGGCATCGCCACGTTGGAGGCCATGGCCGTGCGTGGTGACGACGTGCCGGTGCTCGTGCTCACCACCTTCGACGACGACGAGCTGATGCTGCGCGCCTTCCGCGCAGGAGCGCGCGGGTTCCTCCTCAAGGACGTCACGCTGGAGCTGCTGGTCGAGGCCATCCGGACCCTGGCGGGCGGGGGGACGATGCTGCAGCCGGCGCTCACGGACCGGCTGCTGCGCGCCGTGTCGGCGGCTCCCGCGGCCGTGCCGGGCAGCACCACGGTGGAGCCGCTGACCGGGCGAGAGCGCGACGTTCTCCGGCTGGCGGCAGCAGGCTGGTCGAACCGGGAGATCGCCCAGGCGCTGCACCTCGCCGAGGGGACGGTCAAGAACCACATGTCGAACGTCCTGGCCAAGCTGGGGGTGCGCGACCGGACACGTGCTGTGCTGCGCGCACTGGACCTCGGTCTGCTGACCGGGCCCTGACGCTGCCCCTGGGCGGCACCGGTCCCCCGGCGGGACCTCTCAGGAACGTGCCGCCGCGCCGGCATCGGGTCGTGGCAGCCCCAGGCTGGCCCCCGCAGCCGTCACCGCCAATGCGCCGGCGAGCAGCCAGGCCGTGGTGTAGTCACCGGACGCCGAGCGCAGCACGCCGCTGGCCGCCGCAGCCACGCCGGCACCGAGCATGTGCGCGGCGAAGACCCAGCCGAAGACGATGCCGCCCCGGTCGGGGCCGAACGCCGTACGGCACAACACGACCGTGGGCGGGACGGTGGCGACCCAGTCGAGGCCGAACAAGGCGACGACCACCAGGATCGGCGGGTCGACGGTGGGACCGAGCAGCGCCGGCACCGCGAGAAGGGCGAGCCCACGCAGGCCGTAGTACGCGGCCAGCAACGCGCGAGGGTCGAGCCGGTCGGTGAGCCAGCCGGAGCCGATCGTCCCAGCGATGTCGAAGACACCGACGACGGCGAGCAGGCCGGCCGCCGTCGTCGCCTGCATGCCGTGGTCGTGCGCGGCGGGCACGAAGTGGCTGCTGATGATGCCGTTCGTGGTCCAGCCGCACACGAAGAACGTCCCGGCGAGCAACAGGAACGACCGGGTCCAGAACGCCTCTCGCAGCACCGTGACCGCGTGCGCCACCGCGGCTCGCGCGCTCGGAGGTGCCTCGCCGGATGCCGCCTCCTCCGCCACCCCTCCATAGGGCAGCAGGCCCACGTCCGCGGGGCGGTCGCGCAGCACCGACGCCACGAGCGGCAGCAGCCCGGCGCACACGAGAGCGATGGTGAGCGAGGCAGCCCGCCACCCGAACGCGTCGACGACTGCGGCGAGCAGGGGCAGGAACACCAGCTGACCGGTGGCCCAGGCCGCACCGAGGATGCCGAGGACCAGCCCGCGCCGCGTGACGAACCAGCGGTTGGCCACGATCGCGCCGAACACGAGGGCGACGGAGCCGGTGGCGGTGCCGATCACCACACCCCACAGCGCCGAGAGCTGCCAGGGCGCCGTCATGACGGTGGTGCCCAGGCAGCCAGCGGCGATGAGGAGGAGCGCCGCGACCGCCGTACGACGCACGCCGACACGTTCGAGCAGCGCCGCGGCGAACGGCGCGGCGAGCCCGTACACGACCAGGTTCAGCGAGACGGCGATCGACGTCTCGGTGCGCGACCACCCGAGCTCATCCTCGATCGGCACCAGGAGGACGCCGAGGCTCGACCGGAAGGCGGCCGAGGCGAGAAGCACGAGGAAGGTGACCGCCGCCACGAGCCAGGCGCGGTGCAGACGCGGCGACCGCCTGCCGGCGACACCGACGCCCGCTCCCGCGGGCGTCCCCATGTCCGCCACCACACACCTCCTGCCGTCACCACCCGCACGTCGCGCGGCAGCAAGACTAGTGGTGCCGTCGAGCGCCGCGGCTCGGTCTGCGCCCCCCGAACCAGCGGCTCGGCGATGCTCCGGATCCTGCTAGTCCGTGGGCTCCCCGTTGTGGAGATGAGGTTCGCGGGAGGCTGTGCTGCCGTCCCTCGGCTTCCCGGTGCTGTACGCGGGCCTGGCGCGCGCCGGGGTGATCAGCTGGTGGCTGGTGCCGCTGTCGCTGTTCCCCATGGTGGCGTTCGGTCTGATCGGCGGCGTCGCCGGAGTCCTGGTCGGCACCGCGTGCGCCGCTCCCGCGTTCCTCACCGGCTGGAGGCTCGTGCAGCGTGGCCGCCTCGCTGCCTGACCACCCGACCCGGGCCTGCTGTGTGGCTGCTTCTCCTCTCCCGACCCGCCGCCGGGCCGCAAGGCACGGCGGCGGGTCGATGCGTCACCGAGGAGTCACGGCGACGCGGATGCCGAGGCCCACCAGCACGGTGCCACTGAGCGCCTCCAGCCTGCGACGGACCTGGGGACGCCGGAACCAGCTCGAGGCGCGCCCGACCAGGGCGGCCAGTCCCAGATACAGCGCGATCTCCAGGCTGACCTGAAGCAGTGCCAGCCCAGCGGTCCACAGCAGGACCGGTCCCTCGCCCGGGACGAACTGGGGGTAGAAGGCGAACATGAACACCGCAGCCTTGGGATTGGCGATCTGGACGAGAACGCCCTCGGCGAAGGCGCCCCGGGCCGACGGCCCGCCCGAC
>DASQDP010000062.1:0-8420 GCA_035634095.1 Nocardioidaceae bacterium
CACCCCGCCGATGCCGTCGCCGCCGGTGCGGGCGCCGTACAGCACCACGGCGTTGCCGGCTCCCGACGCCTTGGCCACGTGCAGCTGCTCGTGCCGCATCACGCCGACGCAGAGCGCGTTGACGAGCGGGTTGCCGGCGTAGGACGCGTCGAAGACCGCCTCGCCGCCGATGTTGGGCAACCCGAGGCAGTTGCCGTAGCCGCCGACCCCCGCGACGATCCCGGGCAGCACCCGGGCGGTGTCCGGCAGGTCGAGCGGGCCGAACCGCAGCGGGTCCATCACCGCCACCGGCCGGGCCCCCATCGCCAGGATGTCGCGCACGATGCCGCCCACGCCGGTGGCCGCGCCCTGGTAGGGCTCCACGAACGACGGGTGGTTGTGGGACTCGATCTTGAACGTCACCGCGTAGCCGTCACCGATGTCCACGACGCCGGCGTTCTCCCCGATGCCCACCATCAGGTGCTCGCGCATCGCGTCGGTGACCTTCTCGCCGAACTGCCGCAGGTGCACCTTGGACGACTTGTAGGAGCAGTGCTCGCTCCACATCACCGAGTACATCGCCAGCTCCGAGCTGGTCGGTCGGCGTCCCAGGATCTGCCGGATCTCGGCGTACTCGTCGGGCTTGAGGCCGAGGTCGGACCACGGCTGCTCGCGGTCGGGCGTCCGGGCCGCCCTCTCCACGGAGTCGAGGCTTCCGGCAAGGACACGCTGCTCGGTCACGCGGGCGCTCCCTGGGTGCGCTACGCAGGTCGGGGCTGCGGGGGGCGGGTACGAAGCCCAACCTACCGGTCCGCCCAGCGGCTACAGTGGGCAGCACCCGCACACGAGGGGGTCCCATGCGCGCCGCCCACACCCTTCCCATGGTGCTGCTGCTGCTCGCCGGGCTCTCCGGCTGCGGGGACGAGCCGGCTCCCGGCGGCGGCAGCGCGTCGGAGCGGTCGGCCTCCCCCACCGCGGGCCCGTCCCCCACGACCAGCTCTCCGGCCGACCCAGCGGACCCGAGCGCGACCACCGGTCCGACCGCCCCACCGATGCCGCGCTCCCGCGTGCAGGCAGCGAGCATGCACGTCGCGGTGCTGGACAGCAGCACCGCTCGGACACCGGAGGAGCGCGCCGTCGTCGAGGCGTGGATGGCGTTCTGGCAGGGCGCGGCGGACACGCAGTACCTCCGCCGGGAGACCCCCCAGTTCGCCCGCGTCGCACGCGGCCAGGCCCGCAGCGACATCCTCGACTACCTGGCCGAGGTGGAGTCGAAGCAGCAGCGGGTGGTGGGCTGGTCCCGCGACAACGTCATCTCCGTGCGGGTGACCGGGTCCCGGGCCGCGGTGCGGGACTGCGTGGAGAACTTCACCTTCACCGTGGACCGGGAGGCTGAGGCCGTGACCAAGCCGGCGCCCTACCTCGCCGTGCGAGGGACGCTGCGCAAGGCCGACGGTCGGTGGACCGTGGTGGCGCAGCGCTCCACGAAGCTCACCGCCAGCTGTCTGCCCTGACACTCGTCCCAGGAGGACCCGTGCACCGTCGTACCCTCCTCACGGCGGGCGTCGCCGCCCCCGCCGCGGCGGCCACCGGCCTGCTGCTGGGGTCCCCGGCCGACGCCCGGCCGGTCGCCCGCTCCACGCTCGCCCGGGGGCTGAGCTTCCCGTGGGGCATCGACTTCCTGCCCAACGGGGACGGGCTGGTCACCGAGCGCAACAGCGGGCGGGTGCTGCGGGTGCGCCGAACCGGCGGCTACTCGGTGGTGGGGACCGTCCCGGGCGCCTACAACGCCGGCGGCGAGGGCGGGCTGCTCGGGCTGGCGCTGTCGCCGCGGTTCCCCTCGGACCGCTGGGTCTACCTGTTCCTCACCACCCGCGTCGACAACCGGATCATCCGGGTGCGCTACCGGGGCGGTCGGCTCGGGCGGCGGGACGTGGTGCTGTCCGGCATCCCGCGTGCCCTCAACCACAACGGCGGAGGCCTGCTGTTCACCGGGGGCAGGCGCCCGAGCCTGTACGTCACCACCGGCGACACCCGTCGGCCGCAGCTGGCGCAGAACCGCCGGTCGCTCGCCGGCAAGATCCTCCGCCTCAAGCCGGACGGGTCCGCACAGGACGGCAACCCGTTCGGCAGCCGCATCTTCAGCTACGGTCACCGCAACCCCGAGGGGATCACGTTCGGGGACGACGGGCGGCTGTGGGCCAGCGAGCTCGGGGAGAACACCTGGGACGAGCTGAACCGGATCCGGTCCGGACGCGACTACGGGTGGGCGCGGGTCGAGGGCGCCGACGGGCGCGGCGGCTACACCGACCCGTTCACCCAGTGGCACCCGGCGAACTGCTCGCCCAGCGGCGTCGCGGTCCTCAAGGGCCGTGCCTGGATCGGCGCCCTGCGCGGGGAGAGCCTGTGGTCGGTGGACATCGCGGGAGTCAACCGGCGCCGCCGGGTCCGGCACTTCGAGGGCAGGTTCGGCCGGATCCGGATGGTGCGACGAGCCCCCGACGACTCGCTGTGGGTCGGCACCAGCAACGGCGTGGGGCGGGACCGGATCATCCGCGTCACTGTGACCTGAGGGAATCCGCCCCGCGCGGGCGGTGTTGGGACCACACGTGAGCACCCCCTCTGCTGTTCCCCTGTCCGTGCTCGACCTGTCCCCCATCCCGTCCGGGCGGCCGGCGTCCTCGGCGCTGCACGAGACGGTGGCGCTGGCCCGAGCCGTCGAGGGCTTCGGCTACCGGCGCTTCTGGCTGGCCGAGCACCACAACATCGGCAGCGTGGCCAGCAGCGCCCCGATGGTGATGATCGCGACGGTCGCGGCCGCCACCTCCACGATCCGGGTGGGCAGCGGCGGGATCATGCTGCCGAACCACGCACCGCTGGCTGTCGCCGAGTCGTTCCGGGTGCTCGAGGGACTGCACCCGGGGCGCATCGACGTCGGCCTGGGCCGGGCGCCGGGGACGGACCAGCTCACGGCGTACGCCCTGCGGCGCAGCCGCGTCGAGGCCGACGAGTTCCCGCAGCAGCTGGCCGAGCTGCTCGCCTACGTCGACGGCTTCCCCGAGGGCCACCCGTTCGCGCCGCTGCGCGCGATCCCCGACGACGTGCCGCTGCCGCCGCTGTGGATCCTGGGCTCCTCCCTGTACGGCGGCCGGGCGGCCGCTGCGTTCGGGACCGGCTTCGCTTTCGCGGGGCACTTCGGGTCCGCCGACCCGGCCGAGGCGGTCGCTGGCTACCAGGAGCGGTTCGAGCCCTCCACGAGGCTGTCGGAGCCGCGGGTGGTCCTCGGGGTGGCGGCGATCGCCTCGGACAGCGAGGAGCGTGCCGAGGCGCTGGCCCGGGCCAACGACCTGGCGATGGTGCGGCTGATGCAGAACCGGCCCGGCCCCGTTCCCACACCGGAGGAGGCGGCGGCGCACCGGTGGACCGAGCAGGAGGAGCAGCTCGCTGCGCAGCGCCGGCGCTTCGTGTCCGTGGGCACCCCGGACCAGGTCCGGGAGGACCTGGAGCGGAGGCGCACCTACGCCGGAGCCGACGAGCTCGTGGTCACCACGCAGGTGCACGACCTCGCCGAGCGGGTGCTGTCCTACGAGCTGCTGGCCAAGGCCTACGCGCTCTGAGCCTCGAGCAGCGCCCGGATCTGCGTGAAGAACCCCAGCCCGTCGGTGCCGGGGCCGAAGCCGTCCTCGACCGCGTGCTCGGGGTGCGGCATCAGCCCCACCACGTTGCCGCGGGCGTTGCTGACCCCGGCGATGTCGCGCATCGAGCCGTTCGGGTTGGGGCCGACGTAGCGCGCCACCACGCGACCCTCGGCCTCGAGCTCGTCGAGGGTGGCCTCGTCGGCGACGTAGCAGCCCTCGCCGTTCTTGAGGGGGACGACGATCTCCTGGGCGTCCCGGAACGCGCCTGTCCACGCCGTGCTGGTGCTCTCCACCCGGAGCCGCTGGTCCTTGCAGACGAACTTCTGCGCCGCGTTGCGCACCAGCGCTCCGGGCAGCAGGTGGGCCTCGCAGAGCACCTGGAAGCCGTTGCAGATCCCGAGCACGGGCAGGCCGTCGTCGGCGGCGCCGATGATCTCGGTCATCAGCGGGGAGAACCGTGAGATCGCCCCCGCGCGGAGGTAGTCGCCGTAGGAGAACCCGCCCGGCAGGATGACGGCGTCCACGTCCTGCAGGTCGTGGTCGCGGTGCCACAGAGGGACCGGCTGGTGCCCGGCGAGGCGGACGGCCCGCTGGGCGTCCCCGTCGTCGAGTGAGCCGGGGAAGGTCACCACGCCCACCCGCAGACCGCCTCGCCCGGGTTCGTGAGGAGTGGTCACGGGACGCGCACCTCGAAGTCCTCGATCACCGGGTTCGACAGCAGCCTCTCGGCGATGTCGTGCAGCTGGGCGAGGCGCTCCTCGGTCAGCTCGCCCTCCACCTCCAGCTCGAACCTCTTGCCCTGGCGCACGCCGCTGACCCCCTCGACGCCGAGCCGCGGGAGTGCGCCGTGCACGGCCTTGCCCTGCGGGTCGAGGATCTCGGGCTTGAGCATGACGTCGACGACGACTCGGGGCACGCGGGCTCCTTGGCTGGGCGAAGGCGTGCCCAGTCTAGGGCCGCCACTGCGGCGGCTCGATCGGCACGTCGGAACGGCCCCTCAGAAGGGCCCCGCAGAAGGGCCCCTCAGAAGGGCATGGCGACGAACGGTGAGGAGTACTCGGCGTCGTCGCTCAGCTGCTCCTCCGCCTCGGCGGCCGAGGTCCGGTTCCGCTCGGCGTGCAGCAGCATGCCCAGCAGCCCGACGTCCCCGGCGGTGGCGATGCCGGTCACCTCCTGGTGGGACAGGACCCAGGACACGGCGGCGGTGATGCGGGCCTGGTCGGCGTACGGCTCGTACCACGTGGCGTGCGAGTGCTCCGCGCCGTCCGGCCAGTTGCGGCGGGAGACGGTCTTGATGGTCATCAGGCCGACGTCCTGGCGCTGCACCTCGGCCACGAGCGCCTCGTAGGCGGCCCGGTAGGACTCGTCGCGCCACAGCACCGGGTTCAGCGGCGTGAGCACCGTGGCGAACGGGTGCCGGCGCAACGCCTCGAGGTGGGTCGCAGCGGCCTGGCTGCCGTGCCCGGTGATGCCGATGGCTCCCACCAGGCCCTCCTCCTGCGCCCTGAGCGCCGCCGACAGCGCGCCGTCGGCACGGGTCGCCGCGTCGAGCTCGTCGAGGTCGCCGACCGCGTGGAGCTGCAGCAGGTCGACGCGGTCGGTCTGCAGCCGGCCCAACGACTCGTTGATCTGCCGCCACGCCGGCTCCCGGTCCCGGAGGCCCGTCTTGGTCGCCAGCAGGATGCGGTCGCGGACCTCGGACATCCACGGCCCGAGCCGCACCTCGGCGTCCCCGTAGTCCGCTGCCACGTCGAAGTGGTTGATCCCCCCGTCCAGAGCCTCCTGGACGGAGCGGTCAGCGACGTCCTGCGACACCTCTCCCAGTGCCGCCGCGCCGTAGATGAGCACCGAGCTGTCGTGCCCGAGACGTCCGAGCCTGCGCTTCTCCATGGCGACCACCCTCTCCCTGCCGTCGGCACGATCCGGGCTCAGAACGTCCTCTGGGTGAGTCTCTCGTACGCCTCCACGTAGCGCGCGCGGGTGCGCTCGACGACCGCGTCCGGCAGCGCCGGCGGTGGCTCGCCCGAACCGCGGTCCCAACCGCTGTCCTCCGACAGCAGCCAGTTGCGGACGATCTGCTTGTCGAAGGAGGGCTGCGGCTGTCCGGGGTGCCAGTCGTCGGCCGGCCAGAACCGCGACGAGTCCGGGGTGAGCGCCTCGTCGGCGAGCACCATGGTCCGGTCGGGGCGAGCGCCGAACTCGAGCTTCGTGTCGGCCACCAGGATGCCTCGCCGCCGGGCGATCTCCTCGGCGAGTGCGTAGACCTGGAGGGTGAGCTGCCGGAGCCTCGCGGCGTCGTCGTCGCCGACGCGGCGGGCCACCTCGTCGTACGTCACGTTCTCGTCGTGGTGACCGAGGGCCGCCTTGGTCGCCGGGGTGAACAGCGGCTCCGGCAGCATGCTGCCGTCCTCGAGGCCGTCGGGCAGCGGGAGACCGCACACCTCCCCGGTGGCCCGGTAGTCCACCAGTCCCGACCCGGTGAGGTAGCCGCGGGCGACGCACTCGACGGGGTACATGTCCAGCCGCTCGCAGACCACGGCGCGCCCGCGGACTCCGGGGGGCACGTCGAGGGAGACGACGTGGTTGGGCACCAGCGGCTCCAGCTGCTCGAACCACCACAGCGACATCGCGGTGAGCACGGCGCCCTTGTCGGGGATCGTGGTCTCGAGGACGTGGTCGAACGCGGAGATGCGGTCGCTGGCCACCATCAGCAGGCGGCCGTCGCCGTACGCGTAGAGGTCGCGCACCTTCCCCGAGTGCACGTGCTCGGCGCCGTCGATGGCCGGCGGTGGCGGGATGCCGTGCCCTGCCCGGTGCGTGGCGTCGCTCATGGCACCTGATGCTAGTGGCGGTCCCGCGGACGGCACGGTCGTCCGCTGCCATAGTGGGACCATGACGGCGTGGCGCGAGGTCGAGCGAGCGCAGCCCGAGTTCGCGCAGCGGGTCAGAGCACTCTTCGACGCCCACAAGCACAAGACGATCGCCACCGTGCGGGCCGACGGCGGCCCGCGGATCTCCGGGATCGAGGCGCTCTTCGTGGACGGCGAGCTCACCTTCGGGTCGATGCCCGGGGCGGTCAAGCTGGCCGACCTGCGCCGTGACCCGCGCTTCGCGCTCCACAGCGCAACGGTGGATCCGGTCGAGGGCGCGGAGGCGCAGTGGCCCGGCGAGGCCAAGGTCTCGGGCCGCGCCGTCCCCGGCGGACGCAGCACCGGAGGGCCGGACGGAGAGTTCTTCCACGCCGACGTCAGCGCGGTCGTGCACACCCACCTCGACGAGAAGGCGACGATGCTCGTCGTCGAGTGGTGGACGCCCGCGCAGGGCCTGCGCCGGGTGGAGCGCCAGTAGCCCTAGTACGCGACGCCGATGTGCTCGCGGTGACGGGTCGGCCTGTCGATCTCGTCGACGAGCGCGGCCGCGAAGTCGGCCCCGGACACGTGGGAACCACCCTCCGCGTCGAACAGCGCCACCTCGCCACCCACCCGGTAGGTGCCCCTGCGCTCGCCCGGCGCCCACGCGCCGTAGGAGCCGGCCGGGCTGACGAACACCCAGTCGAGCTCCTCGGGCGCGCTGTCGACGAGCATGGTGCGGGTCGCCTCGCCCTCCAGGGCCTCGGCGCGGTGCGGCTCTGCGACCTCGCCCTCGACGAAGCGCGGCTGCCCCGCTGCCGGCCGCAGCGAGCTGAACCCGCCGACCTGCAGGTACCTCGCGCCGGCCCGGGCCGACAGACGCGCCAGCTCGCCGTACAGGTCCACCAGGCGACCGGCCATGTCGCCGCGCGGTGACAGCGCCGCCAGCACCACGTCGGCGCCGGGGACGACCCGCGGGGCCACCTCCTCGACCGGGCCGATCTCGTACTGCACGCCGTCGACCCGCTGGCTGGGCTCGGACCGGCTCACCGAGATGACCTGGTGACCGCGGGAGGCGGCCTCGCGCACGACGTTCCCCCCGGTGTAGCCGGTGCCTCCGATGACGACGATGGTGGCCATCTGCTGGTGCTCCTCACCTCGTTGACGGGTCGAGCGTGCCAACGCGTCAGGGCCCCCGGTTAGTCCCGTCGAGACGTCCGACCCGCGGCGGCCCGGTCGACGATGGGAGGGGGCCCACCCAGCGGCCGGCGGATCAGAGGATGGCGCCGGGGGTGTACGCCGCCGCCGCCGGATGCCGCGCGACCACCTCGTCGATCCGGCGCACCACGGCCTGCACCTGACCGACCGCCGAGCCGGTGAACGTGATCGGGTCGGCGACCAGCGACGCGAGCTGCTCCTGCGACAGCCCGAGCCGGTCGTCCGCGGCGAGCCGGGCGAACACGTCGTTCCCGGTCTGCCCCTGCCGCATGGTGAGGGCCGCAGCGACGGCACTGTCCCTGATCGCCTCGTGGGCGACCTCGCGGCCGACCCCGTTGCGGACAGCGGCCATCAGCACCTTGGTCGTGGCCAGGAACGGCAGGTAGCGGTCGAGCTCGCGCTGCACCACCGCGGGGAACACCCCGAACTCGTCGAGCACGGTGAGGAAGGTCTGGAAGAGCCCGTCGCAGGCGAAGAACGCGTCCGGCAGCGCGACGCGGCGTACCACGGAGTCGGAGACGTCGCCCTCGTTCCACTGGTCGCCGGCCAGCTCGCCGACCATGGACAGGTGCCCGCGGAGCACCACGGCGAGGCCGTTCACGCGCTCGCAGGAGCGGGTGTTCATCTTGTGCGGCATCGCCGAGGACCCGACCTGGCCCTCCTTGAAGCCCTCGGTGACGAGCTCGAGCCCGGCCATCAGCCGGATCGTGGTGGCGAGGTTCGACGGGCCGGCGAC
>DASQDP010000063.1:0-18770 GCA_035634095.1 Nocardioidaceae bacterium
GCCCGACGGGCCGTCGGCAGACGACTCGCGAAGGCCCTTCTCCAGTGTCCTGGGCGTCGGCTTCCTGGAGCTGCTGGAGAACCACCTGGACCTCGAGACGCTGCCAGGCTCGTCGGGCTCCCCGTTCACCGTCGTGGTGACGGTGGGGCTGCAGGCGCTGCGGACCGGCCTCGGCGTCGCTACGCTCGAGACGGGACATCGCATCAGTGCCGGGGAGGCGCGCAGGCTCGCCTGCTCGGCGGGCATCATTCCGATGGTGCTCAGTGGCGAGTCGGTGCCGCTCGACCTCGGGCGCGAGAGGCGGTTCTACTCCAAACACCAGCGGATCGCCCTCGCTCACCGATACGGCGGCTGCGCAACCGCCGGCTGCGACCGGCCGCCCTCGATGACCGAGGTCCATCACCTCGATCCGTGGCGGGCGGGGGGCCGAACCGACCTGGGCCGGGGACTGCCCCTCTGCTCGAGGCACCACCACTTGGCCGACCAGCCGCAGCAGTGGGTCATGACGGTGCTCGACGACGGGCAGGTGCGCTTTGCGCGCCGAGGGTGAGGGGCGAGCTGCCGTGGCGCGCCTGCATCCAGGGGGCTCGCCCGCCGTCGAGGCACGCCGGTGTGAGCTAGGAGTGCCGAAGGTCCTTGAGCACCCGCTGGCTGGCCAGCTTGCCGGGGGAGCCGATCACGCAGCCGCCGGGGTGTGTCCCCGAGCCACATTGGTAGTAGCCGTGGATCGGGGTGCGGTACTGGCTCCAGCCGGGCGCCGGCCGGAAGAAGTACATCTGCGGCGCCAGGAGCTCACCGGCGAAGATGTTGCCCTCGGTGAGACCGGTGGTGCGTTCGATGTCGACGGGCGTGACCACCTCGCGGTGCAGCACGAGGTTGCTGAAGCCGGGGAAGTGGGACTCCAGCACCGCCTGCGTGGTGTCGCCGAGTGGTTCGCGCTCGGTCTCCCAGTCGCTGCCGCGCAGGTGGTACGGCGCGTACTGCACGAAGCACGACATGACGTGCTTGCCGGGCGGGGCCATGTCCGGATCCACGACCGACTGGATCGCGGCGTCGATGAAGGGCCGCTCGGAGTACCAGCCGTACTTCGCCGCGTCGAAGGCACGTTCGACGTACTCGATGGTGGGTCCGATGTTCAGGAAGCCCCCGAAGTGGTCGACGCCACCACCGTCAGCCCGGGGCGGGAGCGCGGGGAAGAGCGGCAGCCCGTCCAGGGCGAAGTTCACCTTGGCGGAGACGCCGCGGTACTTCGTGCGCCGCACGCTGTCGACCAGATCGCCCGGCAGCTCGCGCGGGTCCACGAGGTCGAGGAAGGTGCGCCGCGCGTCCAGGGCGGAGACCACCACAGGGGCCCGCAGCTCGGTGCCGTCCTCCAGGGCCACGCCTACGGCACGACCCCCGTCGGTGAGCACCGTGCTCACCCGCGCGCCGAGGCGGATCTCCGCTCCGTGCGCCTCTGCGGCGCGGGCCAGGACCTGCGTGAAGCCACCGTTGCCGCCCTTGTGGAACGCCCACGACCCCAGGTGTCCGTCATGCTGCCCCATCTTGTGGAACAGCAGAACCAGCCCGGAGCCGGGGGACATGGGACCGACCTGGGAGCCGATGATGCTCGAGGAAGCGTGGAACCCCTTGACCGCCTCGTGCTCGAAATAGTCCTCCAGCCAGTCCGCGGCGCTGCCGGTCAGCAGACGGACGACGTCGTGCATCACCCTCCGGTCCACGCCGCCCAGGTGGCCCAGCAGCCACCTCACGTCCGCCTGGTCGTCGGGGTCGTGGCCGAAGACGTCGGGCGGCGGGTTGTCGAAGAGCGGCTGGACGGCCTGCACGACCCGGTCCAGGTCGTGGTGGTAGCGGGCGTAGGCGTCCGCGTCGTGACGGGAGTGCCGGCGGATCTCGGCGACGTTCTGGGCGTGGTCGTCGCCGAGCAGCAGGTAGTCACCATCACCTGTGGGGTGGAACGACGAGGGCATCATCAGCGGCAGGAAGCCGTGCCGGACCAGGTCGAGCTCGTGGATGATCTCCGGACGCAGCAGGCTGAGCGCATACGAGAACGTGGTGAAGGAGAAGCCCGGGACGAGCTCCTCGGTGATCGCGGCGCCGCCGACGAGATGCCGTTGCTCGAGGACCAGCGTTCGAAGTCCGGCCTTGGCCAGGTAGCCGGCATGCACCAGGCCGTTGTGGCCGCCGCCGACCACGATGGCGTCGTAGCCACCGGTCGTGGACCGCCGCGACGACGACGGCGGGTCAGGGTCGAGGTCGCTCATGGGCGGGCCGTCCTCCTCGCTGGGTCGAACAGGGGCAGTCTCGCGGTGCGAGCAGTCACGGTCGTGTTCTGGTGGTGGAGCGCGAGCTCCAGGTTCACCGTGGAGCCGGGGGCCGCGTGGTCGGGCCGGACCCGGGCCAGGCCGACATGGCGTTGCAGCACGGGTGAGTACAGGAAGCTCGTCACGTACCCGATGGACGTCCCGCCGGCTGGAGCGTCGTACAGCAGCGACTCGTACGGCAACGGGTGCTCGTCCTTGGCGGGCAGCACCCCCGCGTCCCGGTGCAGCCGGTCCCAGTCCTCCCAGTCCACGACGATGCCGACGGAGGCCCAGCGAGTGGTGCCGGCCGTGAGCTCGCGGCGGAGGGCGTCGCGGCCGAGGAAGGGCCGATCGTCGGTGTGCAGCCCGCGCAGCATCCACCCCATGCCCAGCTCCGTGGGGGTGACCCGCTGCGCGTCCGTGAAGGCCAGCCGGCTGTTGTGCCACTCCACGTCGACAAGGGGCAGGCCCGCCTCGATGCGCAGCATCATCAAGGCCTCCTCGCCGAAAGGTCGCAGGCCGTGCGGGCGTCCTGCGTCGAGAATCTCGTCCAGGACGTCGAGGGCGTGGTCCGCGTCGATGGACACCTCGTAGCCGAGGTCACCGGTGAACCCGGTGCGCGAGACCGTGACCCCGTGGGAGCCGATCTTGGCGGGGACGTGCTCGAAGTAGGCCAGCGACGCGGTCTCCGGCGCGAGGCCGGCCAGCACCATCCCGGACCGGGGACCCTGCATGGCGAGCATCGCGAACTCGTCGGAGACGTCCTGGATGCCGACCCGCAACCGTCCGGTGAGGTCGGAGAACCAGCCCAGGGTGGGGCGCGCCGCGGTGAGGGTGAAGTCGGTCGCGGAGTGCCGCACTAGCACCCCGTCCTCCATCACGTAGCCCCGGTCGTCGCACCACAGCGTGTACTGCGCCCGTCCGGGCCGGCACGTCCGCACGTCGCGGGTGAGCACTCCGGCCAGGAAGCGCTCGGCGTCGGGCCCGGAGATGCGGTACTTGAACAGGGGGGAGGTGTCGAAGACGCCCACCGCGTTCCGCACCGCGAAGTACTCGTGCTTCGGCGCGTGGGTGTACCTCAGCGCGGACAGGTAGCCCTGCCAGTGCGTGTACAGGCCCTGGGTGTTGAGCTCACTGAGCCGTGGGTGGAACGGCGTCGTCCGAATCATCGCGCTCCGCCCTGAGCTGTCGCTCACGTCGACCCTCACTGGCTTCGGGCTGGCAGCAACGAACGTTACCAACCGGCTCGCAGGACCGCTGCCGCCTCGGGAGGGTGGCGACTGGGAGGATGTGACCGTGAACGACGACCTGGAGCGTTTCGTGTCCGCGCAGGACTCGAGCGGCAGCTACGACACCGCGATGGAAGAGCTTCGCGGCGGACTGAAGAAGAGCCACTGGATGTGGTACGTGTTCCCTCAGGTCGCCGGGCTCGGCCGCAGCGCCATGTCGCAGCGCTACGCCATCGACGGTGTCGCCGAGGCGGCCGCGTACCTCGCGCACCCGGTCCTGGGTCCGCGGCTCCTGAGGTCGGCGCGGCTGCTCACCGAGCTGCCCACGGACGACCCGGCCGAGGTGCTCGGGACGGTCGATGCCCAGAAGCTGCAGTCCTGCATGACCCTGTTCGAGGCGGCCGCATCCGACGAGCCGGTCTTCGGCCGGGTGCTCGAGAAGTACTTCGGCGGGGTGCGCGACCAGGGCACGTTGCGCCGGCTCTAGAGTGCGGCGGATGGGGGCGCGGGGGGACGAGTCGCCGTCAGGGTCGAGGCCCGTCACCTTCCGCGAGCTCCGCTCGCTGCAGCGCAGCATCCTGCTCGAGATGGACCGACTCTGCCGGGCGGAGGGGCTGACGTACTACCTCGCCTACGGCACCCTGCTCGGCGCGGTTCGCCATGGCGGCTTCATCCCCTGGGACGACGACGTCGACGTGATGCTGCCCCGGAAGGACTACGAGCGCCTCCTCGACGCCTTCCCAGCGGCAGCACCTGCTCACCTGGAGCTGGGCTGCTCCCTGACCCAGCCCGGGTGGCCGCTGCCGTACGCCAAGATCAGCGACGGCCGGACCGACCTCACCGAGCCGTTGGAGGTTCCGGTGGTGCTCGGCGTGAACATCGACGTCTTCCCGGTCGACGCGCTCCCCGCGCACGCTCTTCTGAGGCGGGTGCAGTCGCTCGAGCTGCGGTTCCTGCGCTGGGCGCTGGAGCTGCGCTACATCGCCCCCGAGCGCGGCCGCGACTGGCACCACCCGCTGGCGATCGCGGTGGCCAAGCCGGTGCTGCGACTGGTGCCCGTGGCCTGGCTGGTTCGGGCCCTCACCCGCAGCGCCATGCGCGGCCGGGGGCGTCCCTCGCGCCGGGTCGGCGTCCGGGTGGGTTCGTACGACTGGTCGGTGCCCGCCGCCGCCCTCGACAGCCCGATCGAGCTGGTCTTCGAGGGGGGGCGGTTCCTCGCGCCGGCCGACCCGGATGCGGTGTTGTCAGTGCTGTACGGCGACGGTTACCGACGGCTGCCGCCTGTGGCGGAGCGGGTCTCCCACCACGAGTTCATCGCCAGGTGGCGGCACCCGCCCGCTTGATCGCCTGCTTCGCGACGCGGAACGGGGCCCGCCACCTACGACCCGGTGACGCGACGCACCGACAAGGTGCCGTCGCGGGTGTCGGGCCGGTGACCAGGTGCGCTGCATACTGGGCGCACCCATCGCCACTCTCTCGCAGGAGGCTCACAGAGCATGCCCGTCTCGCGTCGTCAGTTCCTCTCCGGGGCGGGGTCGCTGGCGACCGCCGCAGTCCTGTCCGGCTGTGCCGGATTCACGAAGTCGGAGAGCTCGCAGCCCTCCGCCAGCAAGGCGGGCACCGTGCGGTTCACCACCTGGGGGAGTGACGCGGAGGCTGCCGCGTTCAAGCAGCTGGCGACGAAGTTCGAGGCCGCGAACAAGGGCGCGACCGTGGATCTCAAGATCGTGCCGTACGGCGAGATGTTCACCGGGATCGATGCCCAGCTGCAGTCCGGCACCGCGCCGGACGTCTTCCGGGTCGACTACACGACGATGGGTGTCTACAGCAGCAAGGGCGTGCTGCTGGACCTCACCTCCAGCCTGGATTCGTCGCTCAAGGACGACCTGATCCCGGCGCTGCTGCAGGCGGTCAGCTTCGAGGACAAGGTCTTCGGGGTGCCGCAGCAGACCGACACCACCGCGGTGCTGTACCGCCCCGAGCTGCTCGAGGCGGCCGGCGTCACCGACCTCCCTGGCGAACTGGACGCCGCGTGGACCTGGGAGGAGTTCGGCGCCGTCGCCGACAGGCTGAAGGCGTCCCTCGACCCGAAGATCTCGCCGTTCGTGTACGACTGGCAGGAGCTCGGCGCGTTCCGCTGGCTGACCTGGCTGTTCGAGGCCGGCGGCCGGTTGCTCGAGGAGGACCTCACCACGCCGGCTCTGGTCAGCCCGCAGGGACGCAAGGCGCTCGAGTTCACCACCAGCTTCTTCGAGAAGGGCTGGGTGCCCAAGAACACCTCGGTCAAGGGCGCGACCTACCCCGACGCCGCGTTCATCTCCGGGCAGGTGGCGATGGCGTTCGCCGGCAACTTCCTGCTGCCGGGCATCGCGGACGGCATCAAGAACAAGTTCGACTGGCAGGTCACCTACCAGCCGCGCGACGTGCGCGCCTCCTCCGACCTCGGTGGCAACGCCCTGGTCGCCACCAAGGACTCGAAGAGCGCCGACCTGGCCGCTGAGTTCCTCACCTTCATGGTGGCGCCGGAGAACATGCGGCTGTTCTGCGAGAAGTCGCTGGAGCTGCCCACCCGCCAGTCGCTCGTGTCCGAGAAGCTCGACTTCGCGGTCCGCCCGGACCTGATGCCGGTGTACGTCGACCAGTCCACGTCCCTGACCGCCGACGACGTCGCCCAGGTGACCGTGCCCTACTTCGGGCAGGTCAACACCCTGCTGCAGGACCAGCTCGAGCTCGCCTTTCGGGGGAGGCAGGGCGTCGACGAGACGCTGCAGAACATTGCCGACGGCATCACCGCGGCTGCGAGCTGATGGCTCTCGCCACCTCACCGGCTCGGCGCGGCACCCGACGGCGAACACCGCCGGCCGGACGGCCGCGGCGGCGATGGGCGGAGCTGGTCATCGGGTACTCGTTCCTCACCCCCAACCTTCTGCTGCTGGCGCTGTTCCTGTTCGTGCCTCTCGGGTGGGCGTTCCTGCTGTCCTTCCAGGAGGTCGGCTCCTTCGGCCCCGCGGAGTGGGTCGGGCTGGACAACTACCGGCAACTGGTGGCCGACGGGGTGTTCTGGCGCACGCTGGCCAACACCGCGGTCTTCACCGCCGCCACGGTCCCCTCCAGCGTGGCGATCGGGCTCGGGCTGGCGGTGCTGCTGGACAAGGCGATGCCGGCCCGCGGGCTCTTTCGCACCGTGATCGTGCTGCCCATCGTCATCAGCGGGCTGGTCACCTCGCTGATCGGCCTGCTGATGTTCGGGGAGGGGGTGGGGATCGCCAACGGCGTGCTGCGCTCGCTCGACCTCGCGCCGCTGTCCTGGCAGACCAACGGGGCGCTGGCGATGACCTCGTTGGTCGTGATGACGCTGTGGACCCGGGTCGGCTTCGCGATGGTGGTCTACCTCGCCGCCCTGCAGGACGTACCGCGGGAGCTCTACGAGGCCGCGCAGCTGGACGGTGCTGGGGCGTGGCGGCAGTTCACCAACGTGACCGTGCCGTCGCTCAGCGCGACCACGCTCTTCCTGCTGGTGGTCAACGTGATCTGGTCGTTCCAGATCTTCGACGTCGTCTACGTGATGACGAACGGGGGCCCCGGCTATGACACCTCCATGCTGGTGACCTACGCCTACGACCGCGGCTTCGGTCGGTCGAACCTCTACGGCTACGGATCAACGATCGGCGTGGTGCTCTTCGTGCTCACGTTGCTGTTGACCGTCGTACAGCTGCGGGTGCGGCGCTCCGGTGAGGAGGGGCTGTGAGGACGTGGGTGCGCGTCTTGGTGTGCGCCGTGGTCGCGCTGGTGATGATATTCCCGGTCTACTGCATGGTCGTCGTGGCGCTCACCCCCAAGGCCGAGCTCTTCTCCTCCGGGTCGCACCTGTGGCCCACCGAGCTGACGTTCGCCAACTTCAGCGACCTCTTCTCGCGCTTCCCGCTGGGCGTCTGGTTCACGAACTCGGTGCTCGTCGCCGCGATCACCACGGTGCTGTCGGTGACGGTGAACCTGCTGGCAGGCTACGCGCTGGCGAAGGTCAGGTTCGTCGGCCGCTCGGCGGTGTTCCTGCTGGTGCTGAGCACGATGATGATCCCCACGCAGGCGATCATGATCCCGCAGTTCCGGATGGTGTCCGGACTGGGGCTCTACGGCACCTTCTGGGCGGTCATCCTGCCGTCGGCGTCCACCGCCCTCGGCATCTTCCTGGCCCGTCAGTTCATGCTGTCGGTGCCCGACGAGCTGCTCGAGGCCGCGCGGGTGGACGGAGCGGGCAATCTCAGGATCTTCGTGCGCATCGTGCTGCCGCTGTCCAAGCCGCTGATCGCGGTGATGACCCTGCTCGCCTTCATGGGCCAGTGGAACGACTTCCTGTGGCCTCTGATCACCCTCAAGGACCCGGCGCTCTACACGCTGCCGGTGGCCATGCGCTTCCTGCAGGGCCAGTTCGACCAGAACTACGGGGGGCTGATGGCGATGGCGCTGATGGCCAGCCTGCCGCTCGTGGTCCTCTTCCTGACCCTGCAACGGTTCTTCGTCGAGGGGCTGTCCCGCTCGGGGATCAAGTGAGCCGCACGGGCCTCACGCTGCGGCGCTGGGAACTCCCTCGGCCGGCACGTCCTCCCTGCTGGCGTTGACCAGCAGCACCGACACCACGAGTGCCGCGGCCAGCAGCACGCCACCCCAGAAGAAGGCCACGTGGTAGCCCTCGAGAAAAGCGAGGGGCAGGAGGCGTTCTGCGTCCGCCGGGTTGCGCACGTTGTCCGCCAGGTATCCCGTGACCGCGCCGGCGAACAACGTGTTCAGCAGCGCCGTGCCGAGGGACCCTCCGATCTGCTGGGAGGTGTTGAGCACGGCGCTCGCGATGCCGGCGTCCGAGGAGCCCACCCCGGACAGCGCGGTGCTCGAAGCCGGGATGAACACGCCGGCCAGCCCGATGCTGAGCATCAGCAGCGACGGGAGCACGTGGGTCCAGTACGACGTCTCCTGCTCGACGCGGGTGAGCAGCAGCATGCCGACCACCGCCACCACCAGGCCCGGGATCATCAGCCGCCTCGGGCCGAGACGCGGCAACAGCTGCGCCACGACCCCGGCGCTGAAGATGATGCCGAGGCTGAACGGCAGGAATGCGAAGCCCGAGCGCAGCGGGCTGTACCCGAGGTTGACCTGGAAGTAGTAGGTCAGGAACAGGAACATCGCGAACAGCCCGGCACCGACGAACAGGAAGATCAGGTAGGAGCCACCGCGGTTGCGGTCCAGGACCACACGCATCGGCAGCATCGGGTTGCGGCTGCGCAGCTCCCACAGCACGAACGCGACCAGCAGCACCACCGCGGCGACCAGCCACGTCACCGTGGAGGGGTCGGTCCACCCCTGCACCGAGGTGTCGCCGGGGACGTCCGGGTTCTTCGCCCGGGCCGCCTCGGTGAAGCCGTAGACGAGCGCGAACAGACCTGTGGTGGCCAGCAGGACCCCGGGTACGTCGTACCGCGTGTCGCCGTCCGCCTTGCTCTCCCGCACCAGCACCACGGCTGCCACCGCCACGACGATGGCCACCGGGACGTTCACTCCGAGGCACCAGCGCCAGGACGTGAACTCGGTGAGCACCCCGCCCACGATCAGACCGATGGCGGCACCCCCGCCGGACAGGGCTCCGAACACCCCGAACGCCTTGGCCCGCTCACGCGGTTCGGTGAAGGTGACGGTCACCAGGGACAGTGCGGCCGGCGCCATCAGCGCCGCGAAGGCGCCCTGCAGGGCGCGGGCAGCGAAGAGCAGCTCCTGGTTGGGCGCCAGGCCGCCCACAGCGGACGCGACCGCGAACCCGACCAGACCGACGAGGAAGGTCCGCTTGCGCCCGGTGTAGTCCGCGATCCGGCCGCCAAGCAGCAGCAGGGCACCGAAGGCCAGGGTGTAAGCCGTGACCACCCACTGCCGGTCGGCGTTGCTGATCGAGAGGTCGCGCTGTGCCGACGGCAGCGCGATGTTCACGATCGATGCGTCCAGGATGATCATCAGCTGGGCGGCGGCGAGCACCGCTAGCGCCCACCAGCGCCGCGGGTCGGGTGTGGCTGCCTGCTCTGCGGGGCTGCTGCGGTGAGCGGCGGGGATGGCGTCGGACACGGTGTGGTGCTCCTGCATCTGCGGGACTGAGGACGGGCCGGTGCTGTCGAGGCGGCTCGAGGGTGGCTGCGTCCGACTCGACGGGTTTGCTGGGGTGGTACGAGGAGGCAACAGCGGGGTCCGCGAAATCCTTCCGCGCCGACGTTCGGACACCAGTCGTCGCCGTCAACCCGACCGATGGAGCCGGCGCCGGGGACAGAGCCCCGCCGGGATGGAGGCGCCGGAGCCTGGTGCGGCAGACTGCCCCCGTGCTCGAGGACTTCGTGGTGGCCCGCAACCCCGAGCCGGAGTCCGCGCTGCCGTACCTTCTCCGCGTCCCGCTCGGGCCCGAGGGGATCATCCTGAAGGCGCGAGAGACCTGGCCGCGCACCAGCAAGGTCTACTGCCACCGGGTCGACCAGTGGCCCAGCGAAGCGGAGGTGCTCGAACGGGTGCCCACGCGCGCCTGCGTCCGTCGTGGCGCCGCCATCGACCTGGTGCTCGACCGAGGCCGGGAGAACCGCTCGCAGCTTGTCTTCACCCGGATCCGAGGCGGCCGACAGGCCATCTTCTGGCAGACCGCACGCACGGCCAAGCAGGCCCGGCCGGGCGTCACCCTCCCGAGTGCGCGCGCCGCAGGCCTCGAGGACCTCGAGATCCTGGTGGACAGCCATGAGCGGTATCCCTTCACCTTCAAGGACCAGCAGGCCGCGACCCGACGGGCGAGCCTCACAGCCGGGGACTACGGCGTGCTGCGCGACGGCGAGGTGATCGCCGCTGTCGAGCGCAAGAGTCTCGCCGACCTGGTCTCCTCCCTGACCAGCGGCAAGCTGCGGTACCAGCTGGCGGACCTCGTCGCGGTGCCCCGCGCCGCAGTGGTGGTGGAGGACCGCTACTCACGGCTGTTCCGTTCCGAGCACGTGCGACCTGCGGTGCTTGCCGACGGCCTCGCTGAGTGCCAGCTCGGTTGGCCCAGTGTCCCGATCATGTTCTTGGAGACCCGAGGACTGGCGCAGGAGTGGACCTACCGCTTCCTCGCGGCGGCGCGGGCGGCTGCCGAGGAGGAGGACGGCGGTGAGGCTGCCGTCCGGGCGCTCGCACCGGCGCCGCCGCTGGCTCCGCCCGAGCCGACAGCGGCGCAGGTGCGGTCGTGGGCGCTCTCCCAGGGCATCGAGGTCTCCGACCGTGGCCGCGTGCGTGCAGAGGTCGTCGAGGCGTTCCGGGCCGCCAACCGGTCCTGACCCGGGCGCGGCCGGCGTCGGATCCGCCACCGGCGCCCCACATCGTTTGCAGCGAGACGGGTATCTGCCGCCGGCCCTCTCTGCACGCTCGTGCTGGACCGGTGTGCGCATCGGTCCCGGGCCCGGGCCCGTCTCCGAGGGCCCGTCGCGGACCCGTCCTCGAGGGCCCATCTGCGAGGGCCCGTCTCCGCGGCCCTCTCCAACGACCGGTCTCAGCCGGACCCGAGCTCCTGGGCGGCGTCCCAGACCCGACCGTGGCCGCGGGTGCTGGGCAGCTCGGCCCTGACTCGGGCGGCGGCCTCGACCGGGTCGTGGCCGAGCAGCACCGCATAGGCCAGCGCCACCGACGGCGTGCGCTGCTGGGCGGCGACGCAGTGCAGCAGCACGGTGTGCCCTTCGGCCCGCAGGCCACGCACGGCGCTTGCGGCGTCGTGGAGCAGGAAGTGCAGGTTGGCGTTCTCGGCGGCATTGCTGCTGTCCACCAGGCGGGAGTCGATCCTGTCCTCGGGCGCAGCGCGGCCGAACAGCGGCTCATCGGTGCCGACCCGGCACAGCGAGACGATCGCCGTGGTGCCGTGGTCGAGGGAGCGCATCGTGCCGAGCAGCACTCCTTCGTCGTGGGGGTGTGGCACCGTGCCCTCGCTGGCGGGGTGGGGGTAGTCCATCGCGTCCACCTGCGGCCACCCGGTCGGGACCATGTGGTCCGCGATCGAGGTCCCGAACGCCTGCAGGTCACGTGAGCGCAGGCCTGGCCAGCCGTGCACGACCCTGCGCCAGTGCCAGGGCACCGCCGAGGCGCCCCACCGCGCGCCGAGCAGCCCACCCGCGATCGCGGCCACGGTGTCCGTGTCGTCACCGATGCGGACAGCGGCGTGCAGAGCCTCCTGCAGGTGCAGGCACGGGAACCGGTGTCGCGCCGGCTCGAGGTCCGGCACGCCGGTCTGCGTGATGGCGGCGACCGCCGCCTGCAGTGCGGTGACCGTGAAGCCGTTGGGACGGAACGTCGACGGTGGACGGGAGCGGGCCTCGTCGAGCCAGGCCCTCCACTGGCCGCGGCGCGTCCTCGGCAGCAGGTCGAGCCCCGCGTCCACGGCCAACCCTCCCTCCAGGACGGCGACGCGGACCGCCTCGGACCACAGCACGCAGGAGTCACCCGCCAGGGGATCGGCGTGGGTCAGCTCAGCGACGGCGCGCGCGGCCCGGGCCGTCTGTTCCCGGTCGTCGAGCGAGGCGAGAGCGACCGGTGACGTGCGCATCAGCGCGCCGTTGCCAGCGGAGTGCGGATGGTGGGCTGCGTAGGCGGCTGCTGCTTCCCGCATCAGCCGGCCGATCATGGGGTCGTCGGAGTGCTCCGCGACGGACGCCAGCACGGCCCGGGTCTGGACGCCGATGTCGGCCGGGCGCCCGGCGTACCAGCCCAGGAAGCCGCGGGCGACCGCGGAGAGCGCGTCCGGGCTCGCGAGGTCGCGGTGCTCGACCGCCACCCGGGCCACGGCGACCGCCATCGCAGTGTCGTCGCTCCACTCACCGGGCGCACCGTGGATGAGGCCACCGCCTCGCATCTCGGCCTGCTCACCGGGACCCGGGGGAGCGCCGAACTCGTAGGGCACCCCGAGCGCGTCGCCGGCCGCTTGGCCCAGCAGCACGCCGGCGGCACGGTCACGCTGCACGGTGGTCAGTTCCATCTGAGTCCTCCTTCGCGTTCACGAGGACCGTAGTGGGCCCCACCGACGCTTCCTCGTGCATCGTCTCGCCTCGCCGTCGGCGGTCCGGATTTCCTGCGACTGCCGGTCCTCACTCCTACGCTGGAGGACGGGGCATGCACCCGGCGCCCCCAGGCCTCGAGAGGGGGACCCGTGCTGCGCGGTGCCTACGTGTGTGACTCCTGCGGCTACGAGGGCCGCGACCCGCGACCCGTCGACCAGGTGCAGTGTCCGATGTGTGGCGAGCCGGTCACCCCTCGGCGGTGAGGATCGGTGCGCCGGCGTGGCCCCGCGGCGGCCGCCACCGTGCCAGGGCGAGCGGGGTCAGGACACCGAGGCGCCGGCCTGCCGCGGCAGGTCCTCGAGCGCCTCGACCAGTGCGCTGCTGTTCGCGTCCCGCCTGACCACGGCACCCAGCTGCTCGGCGGAGCGCCGGAGGCCGTCGTCGTCGAGGACCCGCCGCACCGCCGCGGCCACCCTGGCGCTGCTCGCGCGTCGCCCGACCATGACCCCGGCGCCACGAGAGACCACGCGCACGCCGTTGTCCTTCTGGTCCCGGCCTTGCGGCATCACCACCATGGGACGTCCTGCGGCGAGCGTCTTCATCACGGTGCCGTGACCACCGTGGGTGACCACGGCCCGGGCCTGCTCGAGCACCTGGGCGTGCGGCGCCGAGGCGACCACGGTGACGTTGGCCGGGGCGGAGACCACGTCGGGGTCGAGCGCCGGACCGGTCGTGACCAGGCCTCGGACCGGGAGAGTGCCCAGTGCGTCCACCACCGACTGGAGCGTCTGCTGCTGCTCCATGTAGGTCGACGACATCGCCACCAGGACCAGCGGATCGTCTCCCGCGGGGGCACTCCACGGCTCGGCCCAGGCGGGGTCGTCGAGGACAGGACCGACATACCGGACACCAGTCGGGACGGTGGGCGTCAGGTCGAAGTCGTGCGAGGTGAGCACCAGCTGCTGGTCGGCGGTCTGGACCTGGTCCCAGAAGTGGCGAAGCGTCGGCAGAGAGTACGACGCGCGCACCGCGTTGAGCTGCGGCAGCCCCTGGTCGAACAGCCGGACGGTCAGGCCGCGCAGACCTGCGTGCACGGCCCGGCCGACCGGAGTGCGAGCCGGACGCAGGCCGGATCCGAACGGGGGGAGCCCCGGAGTCGGCAGTGGGTACAGGTTCGGCATCAGCACCGCGAGCGGCAGCCGCTCGCCCTGGGCCGCTGCCATCGCGCCCACAGCGAAGAACGAGGACAGCACGGCCGAGGGACGAAACTGGGCGACCGCACGGGAGGTGTCCGCGGCGTACGCCGCCGCCGGTCCCACGAACTGGGTCTCCATGAGCCGCTCGAAGAGCTGCTTGGGGTTCGTGCACTCCCAGTCCCGGTAGGGGTCGTCCTCCGGGCGCCGGGAGGCCCGGTTGGGAGCCTCCGCCCATGGCACGAAGGTCCCTCCCGCGGCCTTCACCTCGGTCGCCATGGAGTCCTCGGCCAGGACCACCACCCGGTGGCCGCGGGCGGTGAGGCGGCGGACGGCGCCCAGCTCGGGTGGCACGGTGCCGCCGCCATCCACGAGCGTGGCCAAGAAGGTGTGCCGGTCCTGCTGGTGACGAGTCATGACATTCCCCTCAGTACGCCGGACACGAGCCCGGCCATGGTGTTCTCGGTCTCGCGACGGCTGAGCCCGAGGTCGCGGCGGAGCAGCTTCCAGGTGTAGACATCGGTGGCTGCGTGCAGGGCGTTGACGGCGCGGCGACGCTGCGCCTTCCCCGACGGGAGGTCGTCGGCGAAAACCCACCCCAGCCAGTCCTGGTGGTAGGCGCGCGCCTCGTCGATACGGGAAGCCAGGCTGCCGAGCCTCTCCGCGGACATCGCCCAGCGCACGTTGCTGTCACCGAACTGTTCGTACTGCTCGACGACGATGCGCACCGCGCCTCGCACGTCCCCGGGGACTGCGCGACCCCGCAGGCCGTCCATCTCCGACCTCAGCACGTCCGCCACCGCGCCGGCCACGCCCTCCTTGCTGCCGAAGTGGTTCAGCACCGTCTGGTGCGACACCCCGGCGGTGTGGGCGATGGTGGCGAGCGTGACGTCCTCGTAGCTGCGATGCATCAGCAGCTCGGCGCCGGCGCGGACGATGCGGTCGCGTGTCGAGGCGGAGCTCTCGCTCCGAGCGGTCATGTCATAGCTGCGTGTCGATTTCATTTGACTGCTACTCAAGCAGATGGGTTGAGTGTTGGTCAAGGCAATTCGGAGAAGCTTCGGTTCGATGGCGGCGTAGAGTCGGGCGCATGTCCGACGACCTTGCGCTGGCCGGAAGCACAGCCCTGGTGACCGGCGCCTCGAGCGGCATCGGTGAGGCCACCGCCAGGCACCTTGCGGCCCTCGGTGCCGACGTCGCGCTGGTGGCCCGCCGCCGTGACCGCATCCAGCAGCTCGCCTCCGAGCTCGAGGGGGCGGACCGGCGTACTGCGGTGCTGGTGGCCGACGTGACGGAGCGGGGGCAGGCAGAGGGCGCCGTGCAGGACACCGTCGATCGGCTCGGCCGTCTCGACGTCCTGGTCAACAATGCCGGGGTGATGCTGCTCGGACCGGTCCAGGATGCTCCGGTGGAGGAGTGGGAGCAGATGGTCCAGGTCAACGTCCTGGGGCTGCTCTACTGCGCGAAGGCAGCGCTGCCGCACCTGCTCGAGGCGGCCGAGACCTCACCGCGGGGCACCGCCGACCTGGTCAACGTGTCGTCGGTGGCGGGGCGCACCGCGCGCCTGGGAAGCGGCGTCTACAACGCCACCAAGCACGCGGTCGGCGCCTTCAGCGAGTCGCTGCGCCAGGAGGTCACCCGGCGGCACGTCCGAGTCGGGCTCATCGAGCCGGGCGCCGTGGCCACCGAGCTGTCCGGTCACAACCGCCCGGAGGTCCTCGAGGGCCTCGAGAGGCGGTTCCGCGACATGGAGCGCCTGCAGGCCGAGGACATCGCGGACGCCATCGCCTACATGGTCACCCGGCCCCGGCGCATGGCGGTCAACGAGCTGCTGGTCCGTCCGACCGAGCAGGAGCAGTAGCCGCACCCTGACACCCTTGCCTTCTGGTGAGCCCAGCTTCCCGGAGTGCTCCTGGAGCCGGCTCCCGTGCCTGCTCTGTGTGCCCGAGATGGCGGCCGGCATCGCGAAGCTCGGGCCAGCAGAGATCCGACCCGTGGACCAGCACGCCGCGACTCGCGGGTCCGTGTCTGGTGCGAGGGCTCGAAGCCGAGGTAGAACAGGCGCATGACCTGGACCCGCGCTCTCGGAGCGGCGTCAGCGGCGGCGGTCGCCGGCGTGGCCGCCTACGACCTGACCCAGAAGAAGCACGCCCTGCTCCGCAACTTCCCGGTTCTCGGCCACGGCCGCTACCTGCTGGAGTCGGTGGGCCCGGAGCTGCGTCAGTACATCGTGACCGGCAACGACGAGGAGCGGCCCTTCAGCCGGGACCAGCGGCGTTGGGTCTACGCGTCCTCGAAGCTGGAGAACAACTACTTCGGCTTCGGCACCGACAACGACCTGGAGCACACCGAGGGCTACCCGATCCTCAAGCACCGCACCTTCTCGGAGACCGCGCCGGCCACCCACCACCACGCCGGCGAGCAGGAGACCCTGCCGTCGGCCAAGGTGCTCGGGGGGCCGCGCGGCCGAGCCCAGGCGTTCCGGCCCGGGTCCATCGTGAACATCTCGGCGATGAGCTTCGGTTCCCTGTCCGCACCGGCCGTCGAGGCGTTCAACCGTGGCGCAGCGCTCGCCGGGTGCCTGCACAACACCGGCGAGGGCGGCCTCTCGCCACACCACCGCCACGGCGGCGACCTGGTGCTGCAGATCGGCACCGCCTACTTCGGGTGCCGGGACGCCCAGGGTCGCTTCGACCTGCAGCGGCTCAAGGCGCTGGTCCAGTCGGCGCCCGTGCGAGCCCTGGAGATCAAGCTCAGCCAGGGTGCGAAGCCTGGACTGGGCGGCGTGCTGCCCGGCGCCAAGGTCACGCCCCAGATCGCGGAGATCCGCGGGATCGAGCCCGGGAAGGACTGCATCAGCCCGTCCCGGCACGCCGAGTTCAGCGACGTGGACAGCCTGCTGGACTGGGTCGAGCTGCTCGCCGGCGAGACCGGGCTGCCGGTGGGGATCAAGTCCGCCGTGGGTGACCTGTCCTTCTGGACGGATCTCGTCGACCTGATGTCGCGGAGGGACCGGGGCGTCGACTTCGTGACGATCGACGGCGGAGAGGGGGGCACGGGAGCCGCCCCGCTGGTCTTCTCTGACTCGGTGTCCCTGCCCTTCCGGATGGGCTTCAGCCGGGTCTACCGGGTCTTCGCGAAGGCCGGTCTGCAGAACGAGGTGACCTTCATCGGCGGGGGCAAGCTCGGGCTCCCGGACAACGCCGTGGTCGCGATGGCGCTGGGCTGCGACATGGTCGGCATCGCCCGCGAGCCGATGCTTGCCGCCGGCTGCATCCAGGCGCAGAAGTGCCACACCGACAAGTGCCCCACCGGAGTGGCCACCCAGGACCCGTGGCTGTCCCACGGGCTGGACCCGCAGCTGAAGTCCGTACGGGTCGCCAACTACATCAAGACGCTGCGCCGCGACCTCCTCAAGCTCGCCGGCACCTGCGGGGTCGCCCACCCCGCGCTGATCGACGCCGACGACGTCGAGGTGCTGTGGGGGAACCGCAGCGCCACTCTTCTCCGGGAGGTCTACGACTACCAGGACGGCTGGGGAAGGGTGTCCTCCGAGCAGCACGACACCATCGTCGCGCTGATGGCCGGAGCGCCCGAGGGAGGCTCCGCGCCGACCTCCGCCACCGCGGCGGGCTGACCCGGCGCCGGCAGGATGCGTCGATGACCTCCGAGCCGGAGCCGGGCGTCGCCTTCCCCAGAACCCCGGAGGGACGGCGCAGCACCTCCGCGCTGGGTCGCGCGGTCATCGCCGACGCCCTGCGCGCCGTGGACCCGGCAGGTGCGCGAGCCGCCGAGCAGGAGACGAGCTGGCGCACCGGCTACCTCCCGCACTTCCGCCGGGCGATCGAGACGGGCGTCGGCTCTCCGGCGGCCGCGGTGAGCATCGCCGCCCACGGACTGGCGTCGTTGCACGACCGGATGCGGGTCGTCGGGCGGGACGGTGCGGAGACCACGCTCGACGACTGGGTCGGCGGTACGACGGTCCCGGACACGACGCGCTCGGGTACGACGGGCCTGGCGACGGGCCTGGCGACGGCGCCGCCGATCGTGACGGGGCTGCGCACCGTCGAGGTGCGGGGTTCCACCCGGCCGGAAGCGGAGCTGTCCCTGCCCTACCGCGGTGAGCGGCTGCGAGGCGACGGCGTGCACCGCCGGCTCGACGCCTGGGTCGCCGCCGGCGTGCTGGAGCCGTCCGCCGCGGAGGCGGTGCGCACGGTGCTCCGCACACCGGGCTGGCTGAGGCTCGAGGGCCGCACGGTCGCCGTCCTGGGCGCGGGCGCCGAGATGGGACCGCTGCCGGCGCTGCTGCGGTGGGGCGCGCACACGGCCGCCGTCGACCTGCCCGTGCCGCAGGTCTGGCAGCGCGTCCTGGCCACCGCCCGACCGTCGGCCGGGACGGCGCTGCTCCCGGTGCCGGCCGGCACCTCGTCGCCGGACCCCCTGCGCGCAGGGGCGGACCTGGTGAGCGACATGCCCGCGGTGGCCGAATGGCTGCTCGGCGTCGACGGCCCGCTGGTGGTCGGCAACTACGTCTACGCCGACGGGGCGGACAACGTGCGGGTGGCCATGGCCGTCGACGCGTTGAGCACCCGGCTGCTCCAGACCCGCGACGACGTGGCCCTGGCCTTCTTGGCGACACCGACCGACGTCTTCGCCGTACCCGCCGAGGCGGTGCGCCACTCCACGGACGCCTACGCCGCGCGGTCCGCCACCGCGAAGACGCTCGGGCGCCCACTGCGAGCGGTCAGCGCCGGACGTCTGCTCCGCCGCGCGTACCTTCCGGGCGCCGACCCCGGCATCAACGACAGCCTGGTTCCTCAGCAGGGCCCGAACTACGCCCTGGCCAAGCGCCTGCAGCGCTGGCGGGCCACGACGGCGCGCCGAGGGGGTGTCACCGTGTCGATGAACGTGGCTCCACCGACCAGGACCCGGTCCGTGGTGCGGAACCGCGCGCTCGCCGCGGCGTACGCCGGTGCGCACCGCTTCGGCGTCGAGGTCTTCGAGCCGGCCACC
>DASQDP010000064.1:0-1599 GCA_035634095.1 Nocardioidaceae bacterium
TCCGGAGCTGCTCGCTCAGGCCGCGGTGTCCGTCGGGGCCGATGTGGTGCATCCCGGCTACGGCTTCTGCAGCGAGAAGCCCGAGCTAGGTGAGCTGCTCGCCGAGGAGGGCATCGCTTTCGCCGGGCCGCGCCCCGAGACGCTGCGGGCCGTGGGAGACAAGAGCACCGCGCGGCACGAGGCCATCGCGGCCGGTGTTCCCGTGTCCCCGGCCGCAGACGTCGACGACGTCGCGAGCGCCGTCCGGGCCGCGAACGACATCGGCTACCCGGTGCTGCTCAAGGCGGTCCACGGAGGCGGCGGCCGCGGTATCCACCTGGTCACCGCAGAGGGCGACCTGACGCGGCTCTTCGACCAGGCGGCCGCCGAGGCGCGAGCCGGGTTCGGCGATGCCGCGTTGTACGTCGAGAAGTTCTACGGCCGAGCACGCCACGTCGAGGTCCAAATCTTCGGCGACGGCGAGGGCGGCGTGCTGATCGTCGGCGACCGCGACTGCTCGGTGCAGCGCCGGCACCAGAAGGTGATCGAGGAGGCACCCGCTCCGCATCTGTCGGAGGCCACCAGGACGCTGCTGCACGACAGCGCCACAAGGCTGGCCCAGCACCTGCGCTACACCGGCGCTGGCACTGTGGAGTTCCTGGTCGACACCGAGTCTGACGCTGACCCGGCCACCGTCGTCTTCCTCGAGGTGAACGGCCGGATCCAGGTCGAGCACCCGGTGACCGAGGAGCTGTTCGGCGTGGACCTGGTCGCGGCCCAGCTGCTGCTCGCCGCCGGCCGGCCCACCGGGCTCCCCGAGCGTCTCGACCGACCCGCAGGTCACGTCATCGAGTGCCGGCTGACAGCCGAGGACCCCTACGCCGACTTCCGGCCGTCCCCCGGGCGGATCCGACGCGCCGAGTTTCCGCACGGCCCCGGCATCCGGATCGACACCGCACTCTTCGCCGGGTACCTGTTTCCGCCGTACTACGACAGCCTGATGGCAAAGGTCATCGTCCGAGCCCACGACCGCGCCGCCGCGGTGGAGAGCATCCGCTCAGCCATCGACGGCACCGTGATCGAGGGCGTCCACACCACCGCCGACGTACACCGCTTCGTCCTCGACCATGCTGCGTTCCGGCAGGGCGGCGTCACCACCGAATGGCTGGACGACGTCTGGCCCCCCGAGGATCGAGCAGGCGACATCGACCCGGGAACGCCGACCGTCACCGGCATTGAACCCGACCGCGCACCGACCACCGAGGTGATGGCATGAACGCGCGACGCACCGTCAAGCTGGTCGACACCAGCACCCGCGACGGCAACCAGAGCCTGTGGGGCGCCGCAGGACTCACCACCGGAATGGTCGAGGCACTCGGCCCCCACCTCGAAGCCGCCGGCTTCGTGGCCCTCGACTTCACCTCCTCAACCCATCTCTCTGTCGGGGTGCGATGGCACAACGAGAACCCGTGGGAACGCATCTCCAGGATGCGGGCCGTCACCCCGACCACCCCACTGTCGCTGATCACCACCGGCATGCGGTTCATGTCCTGGGAGCGGTCCCCAGTCTCGGTGATGAGGCTGTCGATGCGGATGCTCGCCGAGGCCGGTCTCCGCCGC
>DASQDP010000065.1:0-95809 GCA_035634095.1 Nocardioidaceae bacterium
CGCGACTGGCCAGCCAAGTGCCCGGCGGGCCCTCGAGCGTCTGCTACAAGAACAACACCGACAACAAGGGGGCCTCCTACGGCGCCCACGAGAACTACCTGATGCGGCGGGTGACGCCGTTCGCCGACATCGTGCGGCACCTCACGCCGTTCTTCGTCAGCCGGCAGGTGGTCACCGGCGCCGGCAGGGTCGGGATCGGCCAGGACGGCCGCGAGGACGGGTTCCAGATCAGCCAGCGTGCGGACTACTTCGAGGTGGAGGTGGGCCTCGAGACGACGCTCAAGCGGCCGATCATCAACACCCGCGACGAGCCGCACGCCGACCCGGAGAAGTACCGCCGGCTGCACGTGATCATCGGCGACGCGAACCTCGCGGAGATCTCCACCTACCTCAAGGTCGGCACGACCTCGCTGGTGCTCGCCATGATCGAGGACCGCTTCATCGGCGTGGACCTCGCCGTGGAGCAGCCGGTGCGGGGGCTGCGGGCGGTCTCCCACGACCCGACCCTGCGGCACCGGCTGACGCTGACCGACGGCAGGCAGCTGACCGCGGTGCAGCTGCAGCTGGAGTACCTCGACCTCGCCAAGAAGTACGTCGAGGACCGGCTCGGTGCCGACGCCGACCAGCAGACCCTCGACGTGCTGGCCCGCTGGGAGTCCGTGCTGGTCCGCCTCGAGGTCGACCCGATGTCCTGCGCCCGAGAGCTGGACTGGGTCGCCAAGCTGCAGCTGCTCGAGCAGTACCGCGAGCGCGACGGGCTGGAGTGGTCGGACGCCAAGCTCCACGCCATCGACCTGCAGTACTCCGACATCCGGCCGGAGAAGGGGCTCTACCACCGGCTGCTCCGGCTCGGCCGCATCGACCGGCTGCTGCGTGACGAGGAGGTGGTCTCCGCCATGCACTCCCCGCCGACCGACACCCGGGCCTACTTCCGCGGGAAGTGCCTGGAGAAGTACGCCGACCAGATCGCCGCCGCGTCGTGGGACTCCGTCATCTTCGACCTGCCGGGCCGGGAGTCGCTGCAACGGGTGCCCACCGTCGACCCGCTGCGCGGTAGCCAGGCTCACGTGGGCGAGCTTCTCGAGCGCTGTGACACCGCAGAGGCCTTGTTCGCCGCCCTGACTCGGTAGGGTCGGAGCACGGCTGGTCGAGCCGGTCGGAGCAACGGCTGGTCCAGCTTGTCGAGACCTCACCACAGGAGACCTCATGGCACAGGAGCACAAGCAGTCGAAGAAGTCCTCGGAGACCGAGGACCAGGCAGCCGCGTCCTCCCAGAGCGACGTGGCCGAGCGCAAGGAGCAGCTCGACGAGGACATCGACGCCATCCTCGGCGAGATCGACGACGTGCTCGAGACCAACGCCGAGGACTTCGTCAAGTCGTTCATCCAGAAGGGTGGGGAGTAGCAGCGTGGGCGATCTCCGCAGCGGCTCGCTCGGCCCTGCCTTCCGGGCTTCGGGATCGTCCTCGTTCGCCGACTTCCTTGCCGAGCAGGCCCCTGAGCTGCTGCCGAGCCGGCGGTCCCTCCCCGACGGCAGCGCCGCCGGCCTGGCGCCGCACGGCACCACCATCGTGGCAGCGACCTTTCCCGGCGGCGTGATCATGGCGGGGGACCGGCGCGCCACGATGGGCAACATCATCGCCCAGCGCGACATCGAGAAGGTGTTCCCGGCCGACGAGTTCTCCTGCGTCGGCATCGCGGGGACCGCCGGCATCGCGGTGGAGATGGTCCGGCTGTTCCAGACCGAGCTGGAGCACTACGAGAAGATCGAGGGCACGACGCTGTCCATGGACGGCAAGGCGAACCGTCTCGCCGCGCTGATCAGGTCCAACCTCGGCATGGCGATGCAGGGGCTGGCCGTCGTACCCCTCTTCGCGGGCTTCGACCTGGTCACCGAGCAGGGGCGGATCTTCTCCTACGACGTGACCGGGGGCCGCTACGAGGAGACGGCGTTCCACTCCGTGGGCTCTGGGTCGCTGTTCGCGAGGGGGTCGCTGAAGAAGCTCTACCGTGAGGACCTGGACGAGGAGGGCTGCGTCACGGCGGTCGTCCAGGCGCTGTACGACGCCGCCGACGACGACTCCGCCACCGGTGGACCGGACGTCACCCGCCGGATCTTCCCGGTGGTCGGGGCGATCAGCGCGGACGGCTACCGACGGCTCGCGGACGCCGACGTCGCGGCCGTGGCGGACCGCGTCATCGCGGCACGGATGGCGCGCCCGGACGGGCCCGCCGCGCCCCTGACGTGACGGCCATCGGCCGGTCGAGCCTGGCGAGACCCCAGCGGACAGAGAGGGACCCCTACCGATGAGCATGCCGTTCTACGTCTCACCCGAGCAGCTGATGAAGGACCGGGCCGACTTCGCCCGCAAGGGGATCGCGCGCGGCCGGTCCCTGGTCGTGGTGCAGTACGCCGACGGCATCGTCTTCGTGTCGGAGAACCTCTCCCAGGCGCTGCACAAGGTCAGCGAGATCTACGACCGGATCGCCTTCGCCGCGGTGGGCCGCTACAACGAGTTCGAGAACCTCCGCATCGCCGGGGTGCGGCTGGCGGACATGCGCGGGTACGCCTACGACCGCGCCGACGTCACGGGCCGGGGGCTGGCGAACGCCTACGCACAGACCCTGGGCACCATCTTCTCCAGCGGCGGCGAGAAGCCCTACGAGGTCGAGCTGTTCGTCGCCGAGGTGGGCGACACCGTGGAGGGTGACTCCATCTACCGGCTGACCTATGACGGCCAGGTCGCCGACGAGCACGGCTTCGCAGCCATGGGCGGCTCGGCGGAGCAGGCCACGGTGTACCTCAAGGAGCACTACACCGACGGCGCCAGCCTCGAGGACGCCATCAGGCTGGCCGTCCAGGCGCTCGGCCAGGGCGGGTCGGAGACCCGGATCGTGCCCTCGGGCAACCTCGAGGTCGCGGTGCTGGACCGGACCCGCAGCCAGCAGCGCAAGTTCAAGCGCCTGACCGCCGGGGTGTTGAGCCGCATCCTCGGAGACGGCGCACCAGGAGGGTCTCCCGCGGATCGGTCGGTGCGCGGCGACGACGGGACCGGTGAGGGCGGTGGCTCCGGCGGCGGCTCGACGGACCCCTCCGGAGTCGACGACCCGAGCGACCCGACGGACACCGTCAGCGACGTCCCACCCCTGGAGGACCCGGTCTCCGGCCAGCCCAACGACCCACCCGTCGCCCCGCCGCTGCCCTGAACGCCGGTGCCGGTCGAACCTTTCGCGACGTCGGCGGCCGAGCGGCTGCGCGCTCGTCGTCCAGGTGGACGACAACGGTCCGCGGACCCGCGAGCTCGCGACCGTTGCCGTCCAGGTTGGACGACAGCAGCGGGGCTCTGCCGGCCGGGGTCGCGACGGGCTCGACCACCCGAGCGAGTCGGCTGCGGGCGGTTGGACAGGGCGCCTAGTCTGAGGGCGTGGACCGCCGGATCTTCGGGATCGAGAACGAGTACGGCGTCACCTGCACGTTCCGTGGGCAGCGCCGGCTCAGCCCTGACGAGGTGGCGCGGTACCTGTTCCGCAAGGTGGTGTCCTGGGGCCGCAGCAGCAACGTGGTCCTCCGCAACGGGGCCCGGCTGTACCTGGACGTGGGGAGCCACCCGGAGTACGCCACGCCCGAGTGCGACGACATCCTCGACCTCGTCGCTCACGACAAGGCAGGGGAGAGGGTCCTCGAGGGCCTTCTCGTGGACGCCGAGCGGCGGCTGCACGACGAGGGCATCGCGGGCGACGTGTACCTGTTCAAGAACAACACCGACTCGGCCGGCAACTCCTACGGCTGCCACGAGAACTACCTGGTCAGCCGGCACGGTGAGTTCTCCAAGCTCGCCGACGTGCTGATCCCGTTCCTGGTGACCCGTCAGATCATCGTCGGCGCCGGCAAGGTCATCCAGACCCCGCGCGGCGCGATGTACTCGGTCTCGCAGCGCGCCGAGCACATCTGGGAGGGTGTGAGCAGCGCGACCACCAGGTCCCGCCCGATCATCAACACCCGCGACGAGCCGCACGCCGATGCCGAGCGCTACCGGCGGCTGCACGTGATCGTCGGCGACTCGAACATGAGCGAGACCACCACGATGCTCAAGGTGGCCACCTGCGACCTCGTGCTCCGGATGATCGAGGAGGGCGTGGTGATGCGGGACCTCACCATGGAGAACCCGATCCGCGCGATCCGGGAGATCTCCCACGACATGACCGGACGCCGCAAGGTCCGGCTGGCCAACGGGCGCGAGGCCAGCGCCCTGGACATCCAGCACGAGTACCTCACCCGCGCCCGGGACTTCGTGGACCGCCGCGAGATCGAGACCCCGGTGATCACCCGCACCCTGGACCTGTGGGAGCGGACCCTCAAGGCCGTCGAGTCCGAGGACTTCGGCCTGGTGGAGCGGGAGATCGACTGGGTGATCAAGTGGAAGCTGATCGACCGCTACCGCGCCCAGCACGGCCTGCCGCTGAGTCACCCGCGGGTCGCCCAGCTCGACCTCGCCTACCACGACATCCACCGCGGTCGCGGTCTCTACTACCTGCTCGAGCGGCGCGGCGCCGTCACCCGCGTCACCAGCGACCTGCAGGTGTTCGCGGCCAAGTCGGTCCCGCCTCAGACCACCCGGGCCCGGCTGCGTGGGGAGTTCATCAAGCGGGCCCAGGAGCGCCGCCGGGACTTCACCGTCGACTGGGTGCACCTCAAGCTCAACGACCAGGCGCAGCGGACCGTGCTCTGCAAGGACCCGTTCCGGGCCCACGACGAGCGGGTCCACAAGCTCATCGAGGGAATGTGAGCCGCCGCACACGGCTCGCGGGCTGAGCGCACCTGCCGGGTCGGCTCAGGTCGCCGGGGCTATCGTGGCCGTTGCCGCGTCCCCACTCGTTCTGAGGTGCTCTCTCTCGTGCGTCGCTTGCTAGCCCTGATCCTGACAACCCTGCTGCTGCTCACCACTGCCGCCTGTGGAGGCGACTCCTCCACCGAGGACAACGCTGACGCCCAGGTCGACGAGGGCGAGACGATCACCGGGCTCAGCGTCAGCGGCGCGTTCGCGAAGGAGCCGAAGGTCACGGTGGACCCGGCCGTCACGGCCGACAAGCCTCAGACGCAGGTCGTCATCTCGGGTGACGGCAACCCCGTGGTGGCGAACAAGAAGGCGATGTTCAACATCTTCCTGGCCCAGGGGTCGAACGGGAAGAAGCTGTTCAGCAGCACCGACCAGGGCACCCCGACCCAGGCGGCCATGCAGGAGAACGAGTTCTTCAAGGTCATCATCGACGCACTCGTCGGCAAGACGCAGGGCTCCCGGGTGGCCGTGGCCGCCACCGTGCAGGACGTCTGGGGCAAGCAGGGCGTCCCGCAGCTGAAGCTCAAGAAGACCGACACGGTGCTGTTCGTCATCGACGTGCTCTCCGTCGAGCCCACCGAGGTCCTCGACGCACCCGAGGGGACGGCGGTCGACCCGCCCGCGACGGCCCCGGTGGTGCAGGAGAGCGACGGCAAGGTGACCGGCATCGACTTCTCCAAGGCTCCCAAGAAGGCGCCGACGACGCTGCAGGTCATCCCCCTGATCGAGGGGGACGGCCCGGCCGCCGAGAAGGGCCGGCTGGTGACCTTCAACTACTACGGCGCGGTGTGGGGCTCGAAGAAGCCGTTCGACTCCTCGTTCACCCGGGGGGCGCCGGTGCCGTTCGGCGTCGGTGTCAAGGGCCTCATCCCGGCCTGGGACGAGAAGATCCCCGGTCTCAAGCAGGGCAGCCGCGTGCTGATCATCGCTCCGCCGAAGGACGCCTACGGCTCCCGTGCCCAGCAGGGCATCCCCGCGAACTCCACGCTGACCTTCGTGGTGGACGTGCTGGGTGTGGACGCCTGATCCCAGCAGACCGGCCGAGGTAGGTTCGCCCGCGAGGACCAGTCGGGGAGGGTGACATGACCGCGCGCAAGAGCGAGCGACTGCTCAACCTGCTCATCGCGCTGCTCGTGTCGCGCACGTACGTGACCAAGGAACGGCTCAGGTCGGTCGTGGAGCCCTACCGCGAGGCCGGCGACGACGCGTTCGAGAAGATGTTCGAACGCGACAAGGAGGAGCTGCGCTCGCTGGGAGTCCCCATCGAGGTCGGCTTCGTGGACCGGGCCTTCGAGGACGATCCCGGCTACCGCATCGAGCGGTCCGCCTTCGAGCTCCCGGACATCGACCTCACGCCCGAGGAGGCGGCGGTGGTGGGGCTCGCCGCCCGGGTCTGGCAGCACGCCGGTCTCGCCGCGGCGACCTCCGACGCGCTCGTCAAGCTCAAGGCCGCCGGCGTCACCGTCGACCGGACCGCCCTGCACGTCGTACAGCCGCTGCTGACCGCCGAGGAGCCCTCCTTCGAGGCGCTGTGGGACGCCACCCGGACCCGGACGCCGGTCTCCTTCGGCTATCGGCCCTCGTCCGCGGCCCGGTCCGCGACGCGGCACCTGCAGCCGTGGGGCGTGGTGTCCTCCCGTGGGCGCTGGTACGTCGTCGGGCACGACGCCGACCGCGGCGAGGCGCGGGTGTTCCGGCTCTCGCGGGTGCAGGGCGAGGTGGTCCCGGACGGTGAGCCGGGTTCGTTCTCGGTGCCCGAGGGCGCCGACCTGCGGGCGGTGGCGCGGGCGCTCGCCCCGCCGGCCGAGGACCGGACCGCGGAGCTGCTCGTCCGGAGGGGCTCCGGTCAGGGCCTGCGGCGGCACGCCCGGCCGTCCGGTGAGGGGCAGGACCGCGACGCCCGCGAGGGCTGGGACCGGCTGAGCGTTCGCTACGGCGCGACGGAGGCCTTCGCCGACGAGGTCCTCGGGTACGGCGCCGAGGTGGTCGTCCTGGCACCGGACGAGGTGCGGGACTCCGTCGTACGGCGGCTCCGGGAGCTGGCGCAGGCACCGGTGGGGGCGACGTGAGCCCTTCGGCAGGCCCACGAGGGTCCGGGGCCCGTGACCAGGTGGCCCGCCTGCTGGCCCTGGTGCCCTACATCCAGGCGCGGCGCGAGGTGTCCGTGGAGCAGGCGGCCAGCGACTTCGGCGTCCGGCCGCAGCAGATCGTCAAGGACCTCAACGTGCTCTGGTTCTGCGGGCTGCCCGGCCTGGAGATGGGCGACCTGATCGAGGTGGACATGGACGCGCTGGAGGGCGATGGGGTGATCCGGGTGTCGAACGTCGACTACCTGAGCCGCCCGCTGCGCCTGGACAGCGCCGAGGCCTCCGCGCTGATCGTCGCTCTGCGGGCGCTGCGCGAGGGCGCGGACGACGACGGGGTGCGCCCGATCGTGGACGGCGCGCTGCGCAAGCTGGAGGAGGCAGCAGGGGACGGGGCGGCTCCTGCCGCTCAGGTGGACATCCGGCTGCCCCGGCAGCAGGCGCGGCTCTACGCGCTGCGCGACCGGCTGCAGGGAGCAGTCGACCAGCGGCGGCAGGTCCGGCTGGACTACTACGTGCCGACCCGTGACGAGTCGACCGAGCGGGTGGTGGACCCGCTGGCGGTGGTGCACGCCGACGGGCACTCCTACCTCGACGCCTGGTGCCACGTCGCCGAGGACCAGCGGCTGTTCCGCCTGGACCGGATCTCCGCTGCAGCGGTGCTCGACTCGCCGGTGCCGTCCCACGCCGGCCTGGCGCCGCGCGACCTCGCCGCCGGCATCTTCACCCCCTCCGACGACGACCTGCTGGTCACCGTGCGACTGGACCCCACCGCCCGCTGGGTCGCGGAGTACTACCCCGTCGAGCACGCCCGCAACGAGCGCGGCGGCGGGTTGACGGTGCGGCTGCGGATCGGCGACCCCGCTCTGGTCACCCAGCTGATGCTCCGCCTCGGCGCCACCGGCGAGCTGATCGAGCCGGTGGAGCTCGCCGAGGAGGTACGCCGGGTGGCCGCCGAGGCCCTCGCGCACTACACCTGATCGACATCCCCCGCACGGCAGTGGTCCCCAGCCATTCCCCAGGTCCGCGCGTACGATGAGAGCGACTCCCCGCCAACCGAAGGTCCACGAAGAAGGTCGACATGGCACCCGCACCGCTGATCGCCAACCTCGGTCCCACCGAGATCATCTTGATCCTGCTCGTCATCATCCTGCTCTTCGGCGCCAAGAAGCTGCCCGAGCTGGCGCGTGGCAGCGGCCGGGCGCTGCGGATCTTCAAGGCCGAGACCAAGGGCCTGCTCGACGAGGACGACGACCCGGTCAAGGACTCGGAGAAGACCGAGGCTCAGCGGCAGCTCGACTCGCAGCGGCGCACGGAGGCGGCCCAGCGCCTGGAGACCCCGGTCGAGCAGCGCCTCGAGACCCCGGTCGAGCGCCCGCGTCCCGATCTCGAGCGGTGAGCGCGCTCCTCCCCGCCCACCTGACCTGACATGTCCGTCGCCGGAGTCTTCGGGCTGTTCCGCGCCACCCCGCAACAGCCGATCGGTGCCGACGGGCGGATGGCGCTGGCCGACCACCTGCGCGAGCTGCGCGCCCGGCTCCTGCGCGTCGTGGCGGTGCTGCTCGTCGCCATCATCGTGGCCCTCTTCTTCTACGACGAGCTGCTGCGGCTGATCTTCGAGCCCTACCGGGTCGCCGTCTCGCGGATACCGGATGTCAAGACCCAGCCCACCATCGGCGGCGTCGGCGGGCCGCTGCTGCTCCAGCTGAAGCTGTCGGGCGTCACCGCCATCATCGCGACGTGCCCCTACTGGCTCTACCAGATCTGGGCCTTCGTTCTGCCCGGGCTGCACCCGCACGAGAAGAGGTGGACCCGCGTCTTCGCGGCCATCGCCGGACCGCTCTTCCTGCTCGGTGTCGCCGTCGGCTACTACGCGCTGCCGAAAGGCCTCGAGGTCCTCATCGGGTTCACCCCGGTGGACCTGACGAACCTCGTCGAGTTCAGCGAGTACTTCTCGTTCATGACCCGGATGCTGCTGGTGTTCGGGGTGGCGTTCGAGATCCCGCTGTTCGTGCTGCTGCTCAACCTCGCCGGCGTGGTCTCCGGCAAGACGCTGGGGGCGTACCGCCCGTGGATCGTGGTCGGCACCTTCGTGTTCGCAGCCATCGCCACCCCCTCTACGGATCCCTTCTCGATGGTGCTGCTGGCCGCTCCGATGACGATCCTGTTCTTCGTGTCCGAGGCGATCGCCCGCCTAGTGGACCGCCGCCGCGCCCGCCGCTCCGACCACGGCCTGACGGACGACGAGGCGTCAGCGATCACCGGCCCGGACGACGTACGCCGCTCGCGCATCGACGAGGACGAGGACTGACCGGTGGGGGCTCGCCCGTGAGCGGCCGGTGACCACCCGCGCGGTCGAGCCGGTCGACGCCTTCGACCTCCCCGACTGGCTCGGGACCGCCGAGGTGACCTGGAGTGCCCGGTCCACGGTGCGTGGCGCCCAGCTGATCGAGGGGGTGCTCGGCTCGGCCGAGGGGGAGCTGCCGTGCGACCTGATGGCTGCCGACGTGGCCTACCCCCAGCCGCGGCTCGGCGAGCCGTGGCGGCGGCAGGCCCACCAGTCGTGGGAGCACGGCCAGGTCCTGCTGGTCGAGTACGGCGGGCGGCTGACCCTGGCGGTGCCCGGCACGGCGTACTCCGCCGACGGCGTGCTGGAGACCATCGGCCGGCTCGCGAAGGCGGTCGGCGTGCCTCCGGGGAGGTTCCTGGTCTGCCTCCGGCTGTGACCGGCGGGGCCCTGCCTGCAGCCTCTCGATGCCCGCTCCTAGGTTGGGCACGTGGACATCCCTGACCTGACGCTCAACGACGGCGCCACCCTGCCCGCGGTCGGCTTCGGCACCTACCCGCTGCGCGGGGAGGGCGGCATCGCGGCCGTCGAGTCGGCGATCCGGGTCGGCTACCGGCTGCTGGACACGGCGGTCAACTACCGCAACGAGCCCGAGGTCGGCGAGGCGATCCGCCGGTCCGGGGTGCCGCGCGAGGAGCTGCGGCTGACCAGCAAGATCCCCGGCCGACACCACGCCTACGACGACGCCGTCGCCTCGACCAAGGAGTCGCTGGGCAGGCTCGGCGTGGAGTACCTCGACCTGCACCTGATCCACTGGCCGAACCCCAGCGTGGGCCGCTACCCCGAGGCGTGGCGGGCGCTGGTCGACCTGCGCGAGCAGGGGCTGGTCCGCAGCATCGGCGTCTCGAACTTCACCGCGGAGCACCTGAACCGGGTCGTCGAGGAGACGGGGGTGACCCCGGCGGTCAACCAGCTCGAGATGCACCCCTACTTCGACCAGGCCGAGATGAGGCGGCTGCACGAGCGGCTGGGCATCCGCACCGAGGCCTGGAGCCCGCTCGGCAAGGAGCAGGCCCCCTTCACCGAGCCGCCCGTGGTGGCGGCTGCCGAGCGGCTCGGGGTCACGCCGGGGCAGGTGATCCTGCGCTGGCACGTCCAGCTGGGGTCGCTGCCGATCCCCAAGTCGAGCTCGCCGGAGCGGCAGCACCAGAACCTCGACGTGTTCGGCTTCGAGCTGAGCGACGGCGAGATGGCGGCGATCTCCGGGCTGGCCCGCCCGGACGGGCGGCTGTTCGGCGGCGATCCCGCGAGCTTCGAGGAGATGTAGCGCAGGTCGACTGGCACAACCGCCGAGCCACGCGAGGAGGTGGGCCCGTCGGAGCGTTGTGCCAGTCCACTGACGTACCGGTGACGGCGGGCCGCCGCCGGGCTGGTGCCAGGCGGGTCAGGCCGGTCCGGCCAGGTCCAGCAGGTCGTCGAGGATGCGCGGCATCCCGGCGAGCAGGGACAGGTGCCCCTGACCGTCCTCGAGATGCGGGCGTGCCCCTGGCACACGGGCCGCGAGCCACTCACCGTGCGCGAACGGCACCATGGTGTCCTCGGTGCCCTGCCAGACCGCGACGGGGACCGTGATGTCCCGTAGCGAGAAGCCCCAGGGCCGGAGGAGGGCGAGGTCGTCGTGCAGCCAGCCCACGGGGCCCTCCCGTCCGGCCGCACGGAAGCCCGCCGCGATCGCCTCGGCGAGCTCACCGGTGAGCGCCGCCCGGTCCACCGGCGGCGCGAGGCTGCCCAGGGAGTCCGCGACCTCCTTGCCGGTCACGGAGAACAGTCCGGGCGCGTAGTCCTCCAGCAGCCGGGTCAGCGGGCCCGCGCCCTCCATCGCGGCGGTGAACTCCGCGACGTTCTCCTCGCCCATGCCGGTGCGGACGTCGCCGTCGAACTCCTCCGGCGGAGCCAGCCCCGCCCCGCACACCGCCGCGAGGCAGCGGTCCGGGAGCAGCGCCGCGCACCCCAGCGACCGAGGGCCACCGCCGGACCCGCCGAGGGTCACGAACCGGTCCGCCCCGAGGCGGTCCAGCACCGTGACCACGTCGGCGACGTCGTCGGCGACGGTCCCGGGCCCGTCCCCGCGGGGGGTCGATCCGCTGTACCCGGGTCGGGACAGGGCCACCACCCGCAGCCCCCGCTCGGCCGCCGCCTCCTCGAACGGCGGGTACGGCACCGCGGCTCCGGGCGTGCCGTGGTGGTCGACCAGGACGAGGCCGTCCTCCGGCCCCGCCAGCAGGACCTCGAGGTCGCGACCGTCGGGCGTGGGCACGGTGGTGTAGGTGCTGGTGGGCATGGTCGCTCCCGGCAGGTCCAGGACACCCGCGTCGGGCGCCCGCCAGTGTCGCGGAACGCGACTCCCGTGTCACCGGGGGAGCGGCGTCGGAGCCCACGTAGGCTCGGCGCGTGGCCAGAGACATCGTCCTGCTGACGAACCCGACCTCCGGCGGGGGCCGCGGCCTGCGGGCGGCGGCGGTGGCGCTGGCGCAGCTGCGGACGGCGGGCCTGCAGGTCCGGCGCCTGGTCGGCCGGGACGCCGGCGACGCGCTCGCTCTGGCGCGCTCCGCCGTGGCCGACGGCGCGGACAGTCTCGTGGTGGTCGGCGGCGACGGGCTGGTGCACATCGCCGTCCAGGCGCTGGTCGGCAGCGCGACGCGCCTGGGGATCATCCCGGCAGGCACGGGCAACGACGTCGCCCGCAGCCTGGGCCTGCCGCGGTCGGACCCCCGGCTGGCCGCCGACGTCGTGGTCCGGTCCCGCAGCAGGCGCATCGACCTGGGCCGGTGCGGCGCGCGGCACTTCGTCTCCGTGCTCGCCACCGGCATCGACTCCGCGGTCAGCGAGCGCGCCGCTGGCATGCGCCGGCCGAGCGGAGCGCTGCGCTACCCGGCGGCCACCCTGGCCGAGCTCCGCAGCTTCTCCCCGGTGCCCTACACGCTGCGCTTGGACGGCGAGGGCCGCTGCGTCGAGGCGATGCTGGTGGCGGTCGGCAACGGTCCGTCGTACGGCGGTGGGCTGCGGATCACTCACGGCGCCCGTCTCGACGACGGACGGCTCGACGTGGTGGTGATCGGAGCGATGACAAAGCTCGACCTGCTGCGCACCTATCCCCGGCTCTACCGCGGCACGCACGTCCGGCACCCCGCCTACGAGCACCACCGGGTCCGGACCGCGCACGTCGCCGCTGACGGAGCCGTCGCCTACGCCGACGGGGAGCGGGTCGGCGTCCTGCCGCTGGACGTCGACGTGGTGCCGTCGGCGCTGGAGGTGCTGACGGATGGGTGAGCCCTCCGCCGCCGAGCGATTCGCACGCGCCCGCCGCGAGCGGCGCTCCCCGGTGTTCTACGACTTCACGCACCTCTACGACTTCGAGCTCGACGACTTCCAGGTGCGTGCGTGCAAGGCGCTCGAGGCAGGGCAGGGGGTGCTGGTGGCGGCCCCGACCGGGTCGGGCAAGACACTGGTCGGCGAGTTCGCGGTGCACCTGGCGCTCGAGCAGGGCCGCAAGTGCTTCTACACCACCCCGATCAAGGCGCTGTCGAACCAGAAGTTCAACGACCTCGTGAAGCGGTACGGCGCCGACTCGGTCGGTCTCCTCACCGGCGACAACACCATCAACGGCGAGGCACCGGTGGTGGTGATGACCACCGAGGTTCTCCGCAACATGCTCTACGCCGGCTCCTCGACGCTGACCGGACTCGGGTTCGTGGTGATGGACGAGGTGCACTACCTCGCCGACAGGTTCCGCGGCGCGGTGTGGGAGGAGGTGATCATCCACCTGCCGGAGTCGGTGTCGGTGGTGTCGCTGTCCGCCACCGTGTCCAACGCCGAGGAGTTCGGGGAGTGGCTGGAGACGGTCCGCGGGGAGACCGCGACCATCGTCGAGGAGCGCCGGCCGGTCCCGCTCTACCAGCACGTCATGGTGGGCAGGCGGATGTTCGACCTGTTCGCGTCGCCGGAGGACGCGCACGCCACGTCCGGCCCCGACGGCCGGGGCGCGGAGGTCAACCCCGAGCTGGTGCGGATCGCCCGCGACGACTGGCGCGCCGGGCGTACGTCGGACCGGCGCTCGCCGCAGTCGCGCGGACGGGCGAACTCCCCCCGCGGACGGGCGGGCGGCCGCGGTCAGGGTGCGGGCCACCGCGGCCACACCCCGCCGAGCCGGGTCGACGTGGTGGAGCGGCTCGACGCCCAGGGCCTGCTGCCGGCGATCGTGTTCGTGTTCAGCAGGGTGGGCTGCGACGCGGCGGTCACCCAGTGCCTGAACGCGAACCTGAGGCTGACCACGCCGGAGGAGCGCGACGAGATCATCGCGTTCGTGGAGGCCCGCTGCGCGAGCCTCCCCGACGAGGACCTGCACGTGCTCGGCTACCACGACTTCCTCGAGGGGCTTTCCCGCGGCGTCGCCGCGCACCACGCCGGGATGCTGCCGACGTTCAAGCAGTGCGTCGAGCAGCTCTTCGAGAGCGGCCGGTGCAAGGTCGTCTTCGCGACCGAGACGCTGGCGCTCGGGATCAACATGCCGGCCCGCTCCGTGGTGATCGAGAAGCTGTCGAAGTGGAACGGCGAGACCCACGCCGACATCACGCCGGGGGAGTACACCCAGCTCACCGGTCGCGCCGGTCGCCGCGGCATCGACGTCGAGGGGCACGGCGTCGTGCTGTGGCAGCAGGGCTTCGACCCCAAGGCGGTGGCCGGCCTCGCCTCGACCCGCACCTATCCGCTCAAGTCGTCGTTCCGTCCGTCGTACAACATGGCGGTGAACCTGGTGCACCAGGTGGGCCGGGCAACGGCGCGCGAGCTGCTGGAGTCGTCGTTCGCGCAGTTCCAGGCCGACAAGGCGGTCGTCGGGCTGGCCCGGCAGCTCCGGAAGGCGCAGGACGCGCTGAAAGGGTACTCGGACGCCGCCACCTGCCACCTCGGCGACTTCATGGACTACGCCCGGCTGCGCCGCCGGCTCTCGGACCTGGAGTCCGCGCAGGCCCGGCACCGGCGCGCGGACAAGCACGACGCCGTCGTGGCCTCGCTGGAGTCCCTGCGACCCGGCGACGTGATCGAGGTGCCCGCCGGCCGCTTCTCCGGGATGGCGGTGGTCATCGACCCCGGCATGATGTCCGACCGGGACGGCCCCCGGCCCTACGTGCTGACCGCGGACCGGCACGCGCGGCGGCTGTCGATGGTGGACTTCCCGGTGCCCGTCACCGCGTTCAGCCGGGTACGCATCCCCAAGAGCTTCAACGCCCGCAACCCGCAGTCCCGTCGGGACCTCGCTGCCACGCTGCGAGCGCGCACCTCGGGGCTGACGCCCCCGCCGGGGCGCGGTGCACGCGGAGGCGGTCGGCGCGGGGGAGACCGTCAGGAGCTGGCGGGCGAGCACGAGATTGAGCTGGTCCGCACGCAGCTGCGTGCCCACCCGTGCCACGGCTGCCCGGAACGCGAGGACCACGCCCGGTGGGCGGAGCGGCACGCCAAGCTGGACCGGGACACCCGGACCCTCCAACGGCGCATCGAGCAGCGCACCAACACCATCGCCCGCCAGTTCGACCGGGTGTGCGAGGTGCTCACCACGCTGGGCTACCTCGACGAGGCCGACCGCGTCACCGACACCGGCGCCCGGCTGATGCGGATCTACACCGACATGGACCTGGTGGCCGCCGAGGCGCTGCGGCACCGGCTCTGGGACGGGCTGTCGCCCAGCGAGCTCGCGGCAGCCCTCTCGGCGCTGGTGTTCGAGACCCGACGGGCCGACGACGCGATGGCACCACGGCTGCCCGGCGGACGGGTCAAGCAGGTGCTCGCCGACATGGTCTCGCTGTGGGCGGACCTCGACGCCCTGGAGCGCTCTCACCACCTCGACTTCCTGCGGGAGCCCGACCTCGGCTTCGCGTGGGCGGCGTTCCGCTGGGCCGAGGGCGCAACCCTCGACGAGGTCCTCAACGAGACGGATCTCGCCGCCGGTGACTTCGTGCGCTGGGTCAAGCAGCTGCTCGACCTCACCGACCAGGTCGCCGACGCAGCCGCGGACGGCACCCTCCGCAGCACCGCCCGAGCGGCCTCCGAGGCGCTGCGCCGCGGCGTGGTGGCCTACTCCTCGGTCTCCGAGTAGCCCGGCCGAGACGGCGCAGGGGCGGCGAGCTCGCGACAACCACGCACATGAGCTGTTGCCGCGAGCGATCGGCGCCGTGACGCGCGCCCATCGCGCACACGTGTGATCGGCCGCGCCTCGACCGCCCGCAGTCGCGGGCCCGGTGAGGGCGGCACCCGCCGTCTCGGCGGCAGGTCAGCCGACCGGCCGGTTCTCGTAGGGCGTGGACAGCACGATCGTGGTGCGCGTCGAGACGTTGGCTGCGGCACGCACCCGGGCCAGCAGCGCCTCGAGGTCGACCGGCGCGGCGACCCGTACCTTGAGGATGTAGGACTCGTCGCCGGCGACCGACCAGCAGCTCTCGATCTCGGGGAGCTCCCGCAGCCGGTCGGGGCAGTCGTCGGGCTGCGAGGGGTCGATGGGGCGGATCGAGATGAACGCCGTGAGGGGCCGGCCCGTGCGGTCGTAGTCGATCCAGGCGCCGTACCCGGTGATCAGCCCGCGCTGCTCCAACCGCTTGACCCGCTGGTGCACCGCCGAGGTGGACAGCCCCGTCGCCTTGCCGAGGTCGGTGAACGACATCCGCCCGTCCGAGGCCAGGAGCGTCAGGATGCGCTGGTCGAGGTCTTCCACGACCGTCACCCTAACGGTGCCACGCCGCGCTCTCCGGGTCCTCCTCAGTGCGTGGCCGGAGGGCCGGCTCGGTGCCAGACTTCGGGTCGTGACGTCGCGCCTGATGCTGTTGGACACCGCCTCGATGTACTTCCGCGCGTACTACGGGGTGCCGGACAGCTTCCGCGCACCCGACGGCACGCCGGTGAACGCGGTGCGGGGACTGCTCGACTTCATCGCCAGGCTGGTCACCGACTACCGGCCGACCCACCTGGCCTGCTGCTGGGACAACGACTGGCGTCCCCAGTGGCGCGTGGACCTCATCCCGTCGTACAAGGCGCACCGCGTGGAGTACGTCGTCGCTGCCGGGCCGGACGTCGAGGTGGTCCCCGACCCCCTCGAGGCGCAGGTGCCGGTCATCCTCGACGTGCTCGCGGCGTTCGGCATCGCGGTCGTGGGCGCGGACGGCTACGAGGCCGACGACGTGATCGGGACGCTGTCGAAGGACGCCGGCATGCCGGTCGACGTCGTCACGGGGGACCGGGACCTGTTCCAGCTCGTCGACGACGACGCCGAGGTGCGCATCCTCTCCATCGCGCGGGGTGTCGGACGCCACGAGCGGGTGACGGACAGCGTGGTGGTCGAGAAGTACGGCGTCTCCGGGCGCCAGTACGCCGACTTCGCCGCCCTGCGCGGTGACCCGTCGGACGGGCTGCCCGGGGTCAACGGCATCGGGGAGAAGACCGCGACGACGCTGCTGCAGCGGTTCGGTTCCGTCTCCGGCATCCAGGAGGCGGTGCAGGACCCGTCCTCGAACATCGCGCCATCGCCGCGGCGGAGGATCACCGAGGCGTCGGAGTACCTCGCGGTGGCGCCGACGGTCGTGGAGGTGGCGCGCGACATCGACCTGGGGAGCCCCGACCTCCGCCTGCCGCTGACCCCGGTCGACCCCGACGGGCTCCTCGAGCTGTCCGAGCGGTGGAGCCTGAACAGCCCGGTCGCCCGCCTCGTGGAGGCGCTCACCTCCCTGCGCGAACCCGGGTGAGGCGAGGAGTCAGGCGAGCCGCTTGATCAGCCTGATGTCCTCGTCGGCGTAGCCGGCCGAGGCGTACAGCGCGCGGGCCGCCGTGTTCGCCGCACCCGTGTCCAGCGTGATCGAGTCGAACCCGTGCTCCAGCGCCCAGCACTCCGCCGCCTGCAGCAGCCGACGACCCACCCCCCGCCGCTCGGCGCGGTGGTCCACGACGAGCTCGCCGATGTAGGCGTGCACGTCACCGGTGAAGTGCGTGCGGGTGGACAGGGCGACGAAGCCGATCACCGCGTCGGTGTCGTCGTCTGCCGCCACGAGCAGGGAGTGCAACGGGTAGTCGGCGGCGTCGATGGACTCCGCCACCCAGCCCCGGACGACGGCGAGCCAGCGCTCCCGGTCGCGCCAGGGCGCCGCACCGGCGGTGAGCCGGTCCGCGAGCGCCATCACCGCGCTTCGGTCGCACTCGGCGTACGCCCGGATGGTGGTCACGCCCCCATTCTCGCGCCGCTGGTCCTCTCAGGCGAGGGGGAGAAGGGCCTGCGACTCCGCGGTCGCGCGGCTCGCCGCGGCCAGGTGGGACGCGTCCGCCACGGTGTCGGCCAGCGTGCCACTGTGCTCGCGCCACCAGTCCTGGCCGGTGGGCGGCAGCGTGTGGATCGGGTCGTAGTAGGCGTGGGTACGGGCCAGCGCGTCCGGGTCGGCCGCCTCGATCGAGGTGCGGTAGTTCTTCGTCCAGTACGAGATGCCGCGCTCGTGGTCGTAGTCGGCCAGCTGGTGCACCCACCGCTTGCCGACGAACGGGACGTCGCAGACGATCCGCGGCGTCGCGAACCCGGGCAGGTAGCCCATGATGTGGTGCTGCAGCCGCTGCGCCTCCGCGACCGACACCCGCCAGTGCTCGCTGAACGGGATCATGTCGCACATGTACAGGTAGTAGGGCATGATCTGCGCGCCGTCGAGCAGCGCGAAGCACAGGTCGAGCAGCGTGTGCGGGTCGGCATTGACCCCGTCGAGCAGCACGCCCTGGTTGCGGACGTCGCGCACCCCCGCTTCGAGCATCGCCCGCGACGCCTCGGCGACCAGCGGCGTGACGGACGCGGCGTGGTTGACGTGCGTGTGGATCGCCAACGACACCCCGCGCGAGCGGGCCAGGCCGGCGACGCGGGTCATCCCGGCGCGCACCTCGTCCTGCAGCCAGTGCTGGGGCAGACCAGCGAGCGCCTTGGTGGCCAGCCGGACGTCGCGGACGTTGTCGATCTCGAGCAGCGTGGTCAAGAACTCCTCGAGCCGCGGCCACGGCATGTTGGCCACGTCGCCGCCGGAGACGACGACGTCGCGCACCGACGGTGTACGACGCAGGTAGTCGATCATGGATGCGTGCCGGTCCACCGGCTTGCCGAGGAACTTCAGCTTGTCGACCGTCGGGGTGGAGTTGCCGACCAGGTCCATGCGGGTGCAGTGGCCGCAGTACTGCGGGCAGGTGGGCAGCAGCTCGGCGAGCACCTTGGTCGGGTAGCGGTGGGTGAGGCCCTCGGCCACCCACATGTCGTGCTCGTGCAGGCTGTCGCGAGCCGACTGCGGGTGCGAGGGCCAGTCGGTGCGGCGGTCGGAGAACACCGGCAGCATGTAGCGGCGGACCGGGTCGGCGTAGACGGCGTCGGTGAGCGAGCCCGGCCCCCGGGGGGTCGAGTGCGGCACCATCGTGTTCATCATCTGCGGCGGCACCAGCATCGACATGGTGGCGCGTTCGCGCTGATCACGCTCGAGGTCGGCGTAGAACGCTTCGTCGACCAGGTCGCCCCACAGCGCGCGGAGCTGGCGGAGGTTCTTCACACAGTGCGCGCGCTGCCACTGCACGGACCGCCACTGCTCGGCGGTCACGTCGTGCCACCCCGGAAACCGGGTCCAGTCCGGCTCCACCAGCTCGACCCGCCGGTAGGCGTAGGGCTGAAGGCCGCTCAGCTCCCCGGGGTGCGCGGGGACGCTGCCGGTCGGGAGGCTCGTGTCGATGCTCATGGTCCCACCTGCCTGCTCGAGAGATCTGTGCGTCTGGGAGCGCGGTTGTACGACGCCCCGGACATCTGACACGATACGCAAAGGATCTCCGGTCTGTCGAACCCCCAACCGGAGGATTTCCAGTTGAAGACCTATCCCAGAGGAGGAACGGCCCGTGACTCGCCCCGCGAGCCCCGTCGGGCTGCACCGCGTCCTGGAGCCGGCCGGCTCCCTCCCGCAGGCGGCGGACCGTCTGGACACCCGAGCCGGGCTGTGGCCCGACGAGGTCCGGGTCCGCGTGGAGCGGCTCAACCTCGACGCGGCGTCGTTCCGGCAGCTGGAGCGGGCCCACGGCGGTGACGGGGACCGGGTCCGGGCAGCGGTGCTCGGGATCGTCGCGCGGCGCGGCAAGATGCAGAACCCGGAGACCGGCTCCGGCGGCATGCTGGTCGGCACCGTCGAGGAGGTCGGCGAGGAGTCGCCGCTGGGCCTCAGGGTCGGGGACCGCATCGCCACCCTGGTGTCGCTCACCCTGACCCCGCTGGTGGTGGAGGACGGCCTGCGGCGCTGGGACGGCCGCTCCGAGCAGGTCCCCACCGACGGCTACGCGATCCTCTTCGGCCGCTCCATCGCCGCGGTCCTCCCCGACGACCTGCCCGCCGAGCTGTCCTTGGCGGTGATGGACGTGTGCGGGGCGCCGGCTCTGACCGCCCGGGTGGTGGGGCAGTACGGCGATCCCGTGGTCACGGTGGTCGGCGGAGCGGGCAAGTCGGGCTCCCTGGCCCTGGCGGCCGCGAAGCAGGCGGGAGCACGCCGGACCATCGGCGTGGTCCCGCACGAGGCCGAGGCCGGCCTGCTACGCGAGGCCGAGGTCGCCGACGTGGTGACGGTGGTCGACGCCCGCGACCCGGTGGCTCTCGCGGACGCCGTCCGTGCGGCGGGCGGGCCCGCGGACGTCACGGTGGTGTGCGTCGACGTACCGGGCTGCGAGGGCGGTGCCGTCCTGTGCACCGCCGAGCGCGGCACCGTGATCTTCTTCTCGATGGCCACCTCGTTCAGTGCCGCTGCGCTCGGCGCCGAGGGGCTCGCTGCGGACGTGACGATGCTCGTAGGCAACGGCTACGTCCCGGGCCACGCCGACTACGCGATGTCCCTGCTGCGCGGGCACGACGGGGTGCGGTCACTCTTCGAGCGACGTCTCGCCCCCGGCGCGGACATGGCTGCGAAACTGGCCACGTGACCCGGACCCTGATGCGTGGCGGCTACGTGCACACTCCCGCGGATCCGCACGCCTCCGCCCTGTGCGTCGACGACGGCGTCGTGGTGTGGACCGGCGACGACGACGCTGCGGTGCACTTCGCGGACGGCGCGGACCGCGTCCTGGACCTCGACGGCCGGCTGGTGACGCCCGCCTTCGTGGACAGCCACGCGCACCTGGCACAGACCGGCCTCGCCGCCTCCGGCCTCGACCTGTCCGCAGCCACCTCGCTCGGCGACGCCCTGGCCGCTGTAGGGGCCTTCGCCCGCTCCTCGACGTCTGCGGTGCTCCTCGGTTTCGGCTGGGACGAGACCGCCTGGCCGGAGCAGCGGCCCTTCACCCGGGCGGAGGTGGACCGCGCCACGGACGGCCGCGCCGCGTTCCTGTCCCGCGTCGACGTGCACTCGGCCGTGGTGTCCTCGGCCTTCCTGGACGCCTGCCCCGAGGTCGCGCACACCGAGGGGTACGACGTGGACGGACGAGTCGCCCGCGACGCTCACCACGCCGCGCGCGACGGGCTGTTCGCGCTCATCCCCGCTGCCGACCGGCGCGACGCGATCCTCGCCGCTCTGCAGGACGCCGCCCGCAACGGCATCGGCATGGTCCACGAGCTCGGGGCACCGCACATCTGTCCGCCGGCCGACTTCCGGATCCTGGCCGACCTCACCGACGCGGCGGCTCGCGGCGAGCGCGCGGCCCTGCCGGAGGCGGTCCGCTACTGGGGCGCGTTCGACATCGAGCAGGCGCAGGGGCTGGGCTGCGAGGGGGCCGCCGGCGACCTGTGTCTGGACGGCTCGATCGGCTCCCGCACTTCCGCGCTGCACGCGCCGTACGCCGACGCGGCCACCTCGGGCCACCTCTACGCTGACGCGGAGCAGGTGGCCGAGCACGTCGTGGCCTGCACCCGGGCCGGCGTCCAGGCCGGGTTCCACGTCATCGGGGACCGCGCCGTCGAGGCGGCGGTCGCGGGTCTGACCGCCGCTGCCGACCTCCTGGGGGCTCCGGCGGTGGTCGCGGGGCGGCATCGGCTGGAGCACGTCGAGATGGCCTCGCCCGAGCAGATGGCGGTGCTCGGCAGGCTGGGCGTCACCGCGAGCATGCAGCCGATGTTCGACGCGCTGTGGGGCGGGCCAGACCGGCTCTACGCCCAGCGCCTCGGCGTGGAGCGGGCCCGGCCGATGAACGCGTTCGCCTCCATGGCCCGGGCGGGGGTCGCGCTGGCCTTCGGTTCCGACACCCCGGTGACGCCCTTCGACCCGTGGGCCGGGGTCCGAGCAGCCGCCTGGCACCGCACCGAGTCGGAGCGGATCACGGTGCGGGCGGCGTTCAACGCCTCCACCCGCGGAGGGTGGCGGGCGGCGCGGCGCGACGAGGGGGGTGTGCTCGCGCTCGGCGCCCCGGCGAGCATCGCGGTCTGGGACGTGCCCGGCGACCTCGTGGTGCAGACCCCCGACGCCCGGGTCGCGGCCTGGTCCACCGACCCGCGCGCCGGCGTACCCCAGCTGCCGGACCTGGACCCCGACGTGCCGCTGCCCACCTGCGCGATGACCCTCGTGCGCGGCGAGGTCGCGTTCGAGCGAGAAGGAGCCCTGACATGACCCCTCCTCCCCCCGATTCGTCTGCGATCGCCGTACGACGAAGCCCTCCCCGATCGCAGACGAATCGGGGGAAGCTGGACCTGGACCCGGTCACGGTGGCGGCAGCCCGCGACCTCGCCCGCCGGGTCGGTCGCCCCATCGTGGAGCTCGCCGAGCAGCACACCACCGTGTCCGTCGAACGGGCCACCCTCCGCCTGGCCGGGCTGGCCGGGGCCGACCCCGAGGGGATCCCCTGGGCCAACCGTCTGCTGGACGCCGTGCGTGGCGACGTCGGCCTCGGGCACGGGGTCGCCCTGCCGGTGTGGGACGCGCTGGTCCGCGGGGAGGCCGAGGACCTCGCCACGCTGGCCCAGAAGGCGTCCGCGGGATCGGTGCGCTTCCGGCTGCCGGAGGGCCGTGACCGGGTCCGGGCGCGCTCCGCGTCCCGCAGGCAGGTGGGTGCCGGAATCCGGCGCATCGACGCCCGCCGCCGCGAGCGCGAGCGGATGGTCAAGCGGTACGGCGATCCGCGGCAGTCGCCCTGGATCTACCTGATCGTGGCGACCGGGGACATCTACGAGGACATGCCGCAGGCGCAGCAGGCGGCCCGCGAGGGCGCCGACGTCATCGCGGTGATCAGGTCCACGGGCCAGTCGCTGCTCGACTACGTGCCCGAGGGGCCCACCCGCGAGGGCTTCGCCGGCACGTACGCCACCCAGGACAACTTCCGGCTGATGCGTGGCGCGCTCGACGAGTCGAGCAAGGAGCTCGGCCGCTACGTGCGGCTGACCAACTACGCCTCCGGGCTGTGCATGCCGGAGATCGCTGCGCTGGCCGGTCTCGAGCGGCTCGACATGATGCTCAACGACTCGATGTACGGCATCCTCTTCCGCGACATCAACCCGGTCCGCACCTTCGTCGACCAGCGCTTCAGCAGGCAGGTGCATGCCCGAGCCGGGATCATCATCAACACCGGCGAGGACAACTACCTCACAACCGCGGACGCCGTCGAGGCCGCGCACACCGTGACGGTCAGCCAGCTCCTCAACGAGTACTTCGCCAAGGAGGCCGGTCTCGAGGACTGGCAGCTCGGGCTGGGGCACGCCTTCGAGATCGACCCCGAGGTGCCCGACAGCTTCCGGATGGAGCTCGCGCACGCGCTGCTGGCACGTGACCTGTTCCCCGACGCGCCGCTGAAGTGGATGCCCCCCACGCGGCACATGACCGGCGACGTGTTCCGCGGCTACCTGCTGGACGCGTTCTTCAACCTGGCCGGGACGCTGACCGGGCAGAGCATCCTGCTGGTCGGCATGATGACCGAGGCCGTGGTCACGCCGTGGCTCTCCGACCGGGACCTGGCGCTGCAGAACGTCCGCTACGTGCTCAACGCCGCCGGCAGGCTGGCCGAGGACTTCCACCCCAGCCCGGACGGGTTCATCGCGACCCGCGCCCGGCAGGTCCTCGCCGAGAGCATCGACCTGCTGGAGCGCATCCTGGCTCACGAGTCGGGGGGCTCCGGCCCGGGGCTGCTCGACGCCATCGCCGACGGGACCTTCGGGCTGATGAAGCGGCCAGCAGACGCCGGCCGCGGTCTGGAAGGGGTGGCCCGCAAGGCGCCCGGCTACCTGAACCCGGCGACCGAGATCCTGGAGGCGCAGTGAGCATCCTGCGGCCGTACGGCGACACCACCGGTGACGGGATGGTGCAGGTGTCCTTCACGCTGCCGATGTCCTCAGTGGGCGCGGACGCCAAGCTCGCAGAGGGGGCCGCGGCCCAGCTCGCGAACAAGATGGGCGTCGACCCGGCGCTGGTCGTGCACGCCAAGCCGATGGGGCCGGACTTCACGTTCTTCGTCGTCTACGGGCGGGTGAACCACCTCGTCGACACCTCGCAGGTGCGGGTGGTCGAGCGCGACTATCCGCTGCTGTCGCCCAAGGAGGTGAACCTCGCCGTCCGCAAGGGCCTGCGCCGCCGGCTGGTGGTGGTGGGCGCCTGCATCGGCACCGACGCACACACGGTGGGGATCGACGCGATCCTCAACATCAAGGGGTTTGCCGGCGAGAAGGGCCTGGAGTACTACCGGGAGATCAAGGTGGTGAACCTCGGGGCACAGGTGTCGGTGCCTCGGCTGGTGGAGCGCGCCCGGGCCGAGAAGGCCGACGCGGTGCTGGTCTCCCAGGTGGTCACCCAGCGTGACGCGCACATCGCCAACACCCTGGAGATGACCGCGGCGTTCCGGGAGTCCTACCCCAGCGACCGCCGACCTCTGATCGTGGTGGGGGGTCCGCGGTTCGACGAGAGCATGGCCGAGGAGCTCGGCGTGGACCGGGTCTTCGTGCGGGGCACCACGCCGGGTGAGGTCGCGTCGTACCTCACCGACCAGCTGGTGACCCGGCGGGTCCCGCACGGCCCGACCGCCCGTGGCGGCGCGACCTCCCGGGCGGCGGGATGAGCCAGGTGCAGGTCGGGCTCGTCGTGGCTCACCGCCGCTATGTCCCGTACGCGGCCGCGCACTACGCCGGCCACCTCGTCGACGGCGCCTACTCCCTCGCGCTCTTCGGTGACGTCGCGACGGAGGTGTGCATCCGCACCGACGGGGACGAAGGGCTCTTCGCCTCCTACTCCGACGTCCAGTTCCTGAGCCCCGTCCGGGCCGGAGACCTGCTCGAGGTCACGGCGGAGGTGCTGGCGGTCGGGCGCCGCTCCCGAACCCTCGGCTTCCGCGCGGTGGTGGTCGCCCGCGGGCGTCCCGACCTGTCGGCGTCTGCGGCGCGGATGCTGCCCGAGCCGGTGATCGCGACCACGGCCACCGGCGTCGTCGTGGTCCCCGCGCCCGGACCCGTCGACGGAGCGCCAGACGGGGCGCTCGGAGAGCGGTAGCCCGCGGCGTGTCACCCCAGGACACGCCGCAAACGGGCAAATTGCAGGTGGCGAGCAGGTGTCCGCGGGGTCGTCGCTGACCTGCAGCTTCTCGCATCGTCGCAGGTCAGCGGACAGTTGACACCCAGCACCGCGCGCAGACAGGCTGCAGGGAAGTTCCACCGAGCAGGCCGGCGCAGGGTGCCCGGCGTCCACATGGCCGCGAGACCGGGTCGGGTACCACGAACCCGGTGCGAGGCGGCCCAGGAGGTCGGCACTGCTTCGACGGGGTGGACGCGGACAAGAGCCCGCTGCCCAGTAGACAACGGCCCCGACTCTGCAGCCAGCGGAGGCGAGGTCGGTCCGAAGGGTGACGGGCTCTTGTCGCGTCCCCCGCTCGGCGCCCCGGTGCGCCGCGAACGCTGCAACAGCCTTCGAACGCCCGGGATCGACGGAGAAGGTCGGTAGGTTGGCCTCCGGTCCCGCGGCGTCTCCGCGCGGACGGTCGGGACGAGGTGCGGAGGAGGTCGCCCGGGTGAGGCTGCTCGCGCGGACGCTCGCCGCGGCCGCCGCCGGGGCAGGAGCGGGGCTCGCCTTCGAGCCCTACTCCTGGGTCTACCTGCTTCCGGCCAGCATCGCGGTGCTCACCGGCCTGTGCGTGGGGCGGAGGCTGCGCTCCGGCTTCTGGCTGGGGTCCGTGTTCGGCACGGCCTTCATGCTCGTGCTGCTCCCGTGGCTCCAGGTGATCGCCGTCTACGCCTGGGTGCCGCTGGCCCTCCTCGAGGGACTGTTCTACGGCCTGGCCGGCCTGGTCGTCAGCGCGGTCGCCGGGCCCGCCGTCCGGCTGCGGCTGTGGCCGGTGTGGGCCGCCTGCGCCTGGCCGCTGCTGGAGGCGCTTCGCTCGACCGTCCCGTTCGGCGGGTTCCCCTGGGGGCGGCTGGGGTTCGCCATGGACGACACGCCGGTTGCGCCGGCCCTGGCATACGTCGGTGCGGCCGGGGTCACGTTCCTGGTGGCGCTGGTCGGGACCACGGTGGCGTGGGCCGTGCTGCAGCTCCGTCGTACGCCGGTGCGGGCCGTCGTCGCGGTGGTCGCAGCCATCGCCGTGGCCTGCGTGGCGGCACTGGTCCCCTGGCAGGCCACCCGCCCGACCGACCGCAGGGTCGCGGTCGCCGCCGTCCAGGGCAACGTCCCCGGCGCCGGGCTGGACGCCTTCGCGGAGCGCCGGCTGGTGCTCGACAACCACGTCGAGGCGACCCGCCGACTCGCCGACCGGGTGGCCGACGGCACCTCCCCGCGGCCGGACTTCGTGGTCTGGCCGGAGAACTCCTCCGACATCGACCCCTACACCGACCCCGCCGCGCGCTCCGACATCGGCACCGCTGCGATCGCGATGGGGGTGCCGCTGCTGATGGGGGCGGTGGTCGGCGACCGGGCCAACGACGGCTGGTTCAACCGGATCATCGTGTGGTCGGCGCAGGGCACCCCGGGCGCCTACTACGACAAGACGCACCCGGTGCCTTTCGGTGAGTACATCCCGCTGCGGGCCTTCCTCGCGCCACGGATCCCGGCCCTGCAGCAGATCCCCAACGACATGGTCCGCGGGACCCGCAGCGGCGTGCTCCAGGTCGGCCCGGCCCGGGTCGGCGCGCTCACCTGCTTCGAGGTGGCGTACGACGGGCTGCTGCGCGACCTCCTCGACGGTGGCGCGGAGGTGATCGTGACGCCGACCAACAACGCCACCTACACCGGCACCGGACAGGTCGAGCAGCAGTTCGCGATGTCGCGGGCGCGCGCCGTCGAGACCGGCCGCTACGTCGTGGTCGCGTCCACCAACGGCATCTCCGGGATCGTGGCCCCGGACGGCGACGTGGTGGCGCGTGCCCCCGAGCGGCGCCAGGCCGTCCTGGAGAGCAGCATCGCGCTGATCACCCGGCAGACCCCGGCCACCGTTCTCGGTCCGTGGCCGGAACGCGCCCTCTCAGCCGCTGCGGTGCTGAGCCTGCTGGTCGGGGTGAGCGTCGGCTACCGTCGCGGGGGCCGGAGCGGGAGGCCCCCCGAGCATCAGCTCCGCGCCGGGACGGGCAGTCGCTCGTGAGGGGCCCGGCGACGGGCCGCGTCGTGGTCGTCATCCCCACCTACAACGAGCGCGAGAACCTGGCCTGGATCGTCGGCCGACTGCGCGCGGCGGTCCCCGACGCGGACGTGCTCATCGTGGACGACGGCTCACCGGACGGCACCGGCGAGCTCGCCGACCGTCTGGCGGCAGGTGACCCGCAGGTCACGGTCCTGCACCGTGCCGACAAGGCCGGCCTGGGAGCGGCGTACCTGCACGGGTTCCGGGTGGCCCTCGAACGCGGCTACGACGTGGTGGGCGAGATGGACGCGGACGGGTCGCACCAGCCCGAGCAGCTGCCGGCGCTCATCTCGGCGCTGCCCGGCGCCGACCTGGTGATCGGGTCGCGGTGGGTCAGCGGCGGCTCCGTGGTCAACTGGCCGCTGTCACGCAAGGTGCTCTCGGTCGGCGGCAACCTCTACGCCCGGCTGCTGCTGGGCATCCCGCTGCGCGACATCACCGCGGGCTACCGGCTCTTCCGGCGGACCACGCTCGAAGCCATCGACCTCACCAGCGTGGAGTCGTCCGGCTACATCTTCCAGACCGAGATGGCCTACCGGACCCTGCGGGCGGGCCTGCGGGTCGTGGAGGTCCCGATCGAGTTCGTGGAGCGCGTGCGTGGGGAGTCCAAGATGAGCCGGGACGTCGCCACGGAGTCGCTGCGCCTGATCACCGCCTGGGGTCTGCGGGAGCGACGTCGCCAGGTCTTCGACGTACGCTGGGGGCTGAGCGGAAGGACGAGCCGGTGAGCACGAGCATGCGGGGATCGATGCGTCGACGGGTGCCCTGGTGGGTGCTGGCCCTGCTCTTCGTGGTGCTGCCCGTGGTCGAGATCTTCCTGCTCATCCGGATCGGCTCGGCCATCGGCGCCTGGTGGACGGTGCTCCTGCTGGTGGCCGACGGCATCCTGGGCAGCTGGCTGATCAAGCGGGAGGGCGGCCGGGCGTGGGCGGCGCTGACCGCGGCCCTGCACAGCGGGCGGATGCCGGCCCGCGAGCTGGCCGACGGCGCGCTCATCCTGGTCGGCGGCACGCTCCTGCTCACGCCGGGGTTCGTCTCGGACGCCGCCGGACTCTTCTGCGTGCTGCCCTTCACCCGGCCGCTCGCGCGCAGGGCGCTGACCCGCTTCCTGACCCGCAAGCTGCTCGCCGGGGCCGGGCTCCCGACGGCGGGGGCGTTCATGCCAGGGCCGCCCCCTGGGGAACGACGAAGCCCCGGACCACCGAGCTCGGTGGTCCGGGGCGAGGTCGTCGACGAGACCGACGGCCGCTAGGCGCTCTTCGCCTTCTTCTTGGCCGGGCGGTGCAGGTGCGCGGGGCCGATCTCCCCGCCGCGAAGCAGCTCGAGACGCTCGGTGAGGATCTCCTCGAGCTCCGGGATCGAGCGGCGCTCGAGAAGCATGTCCCAGTGCGTGCGCACCGGCTTCTCCGCCTTGGCCTCGTGGGTGAGCCCGTTCCTGCTCAGCGCCTCAGCGCCACAGCGTGGGCACTCCCAGACCGCCGGCACATCGGCCTCGACGGACATCGGGATCTCGAACTCGTGGCCCGCCGGACAGCCGTAGGCGACGTTCTGGCGCGCGGCGAACTCGATTCCGCGCTCGTCCTCGAAGCTCTGGCCGCCGAGGCGGGCGCCGCGCAGAGTGCGCTCTCCCATGAGCCACCTCCTGGTCTTGTTCCCCGTTGTCATGACACGTTGAGCGGGCAGGGTGCTGCGCCGCTCAACCTTTGTAGTGCACAACGCCCGAACCCGGTGCAGGATTCCCGGCATCTGCCCAGGTTGTACCCAGGTGGGAGGTGGGCAAGCGTGGACAGCGTCACGTTCCGGACTCGCCGGGACGGGGGTGCGACGCGGCTACACGACCACAGGAGCGGTGTTGCCGGCCTCGCGGATGCCCCGCGCCGGGTCCACCCGGGCCAGCAGCGCCCCGCCGACCACGAAGAAGACGACCAGGGCCACGATGGAGGGCCGGTACGAGTCGGTGATCTGGTGCACGAGGCCGAAGACCAGGGTTCCCAGCCAGCTCGTCCCCCGCTCGCAGGCCTGGTAGAGGCTGAAGTACTCGGCCTCCTTGCCCCGCGGGATGAGCAGGCTGAAGAACGACCGGGACAGCGCCTGGGTGCCGCCGAGCACCAGCCCGATCGCCACGGCGAGGAGGAGGAACGGGGCGACCTGACGCTCGGGCAGCACGAAGGCCACCGCGACGATCAGCACCCAGATGCCGAGCCCGACGAGGATCACCGTGCGCGCCCCCAGCCGCTCGGCCGCCTTGCCGAACAGCAGTGCCCCGCCGAAGGCCACGAACTGCACCAGCAGGATGGTGGCGATGAGCGTCGACGTCCCGAAGCCGAGCTCCTTCTCGCCGTACGTCGAGGCGGAGACGATCACCGTCTGGATGCCGTCGTTGTAGAACAGGTAGGCCAGCAGGAAGGTGAGCGTGACCGGGTAGCGGCGCAGGTCACGCAGCGTCGCGAACAGCTGCCCGAAGCTCCGCCCGAACAGCCCGGCGCCGCTGGGCACGGCCCCCTGCGCGGGGCGGTCGCGGACGCGCAGGTAGGGGATCCAGGTGAAGCCCGCCCACCACAGCGCCGCCGTGACCAGGCTGAGCCGCACCGCGGTCGAGGTGGACAGCCCCAGGCTGTCGTGCAGGGTGACCATCGCCAGGTTGACCGCCAGCAGCAGCCCTCCCCCGAGGTAGCCCATCGCCCAGCCGCGCGAGGAGACCCGGTCCCGCTCGTCCGGGGTGGCGATCTCGCACAGGATCGCGTCGTAGACGACCAGCGAGGAGCCCAGGCAGATGTTCGCCACGAAGAGCAGCGCCGCGCCGAGCTCCCAGCTCGAGCCGGTGACGAACCACATGAGTCCGGTGGCCAGGCTTCCGGTCCACGCGAAGCCGGCCATCACGGTCGGTTTGCGCGAGGACCTGTCGGCCGCGGCCCCGACGACGGGAAGCACCAGGGCGGAGACGATGGTCGCGACGGTCACCACGTAGGCGACCAGGGAGCCGGGCGACACCGCCAGCCCCAGGACGCTCAGGTCGGTGGTGCAGGCGCGGTCGACGGTGCCCACGTACCCGCAGGCGGCCTGCTCGGCGACCGAGATCAGGTACGGCGCGAACAGCACCGTGGCGACCGTCGTGACGTAGCCGGAGTTGGCCCAGTCGTACCAGTACCAGGCGCGCTGCTCGCGCCGTCGCACCACCGGAGCCAGGTCCGCGATCCCGCCGGTCATGGCAGCTCTCCCGTCCACTGCCCTCGGCGGGTCAGCACGTCGCGCAGCAGGTCCGTCCGGTCCGTGAACAGCCCGTCCACGCCCAGGTCGAGCAGCAGCTCCATCTCGTCCGGGTCGTCGACGACCCAGACGTGCACCGGCCTGCCGGCGGCGTGCGCCCGTGCCACGAAGCCGCCGGTCACGATGCGCAGCCCCCGGTGCCGGTGCGGGACCTGCAGGGCCTCGCCGCGCCCGGCCAGCAGCCGGTGCGCGAGACGACCCGGCGCGTAGCGGCTGAGGCCCACCCCGAACGGTCCGTACGACGTGGCCACCGGCCGGCTGACCAGCCGCCGGAACGCCGCCAGCCGCCGCTCGGAGAACGCCCCGACGCAGACCCGGTCGTGCGACCCGGTGCGCTCCACCAGCGCCGCGAGCGGCGCCACCGCCGCGTCGGACTTGAGGTCCACGTTGAACCTCGCGGTGCCGAGGTGCTCGAGCAGGTCCGCCAGCCGGGGGATCGGCTCCCTCCCGGCGACCAGGGCGGTGCGCAGCTCGCCGTACGTCCCGGCGCCGATGCCGCCCCGACCCGAGGTGACCCGGTCGAGGTGGGCGTCGTGGAACGCCAGCAGCTCGCCGTCCCGGGTCGCGTGCACGTCGGTCTCCAGGTAGCTGTAGCCCAGCCGAACAGCGTGCTCGAAGGCCACCAGCGTGTTCTCGAGGCCCACGAGGTCCGGGTGCCGCGCCCCGCCCCGGTGCGCGAACGCCAGCACCGTCCCCTGCTCCCGGCCGGCGTCCAGGAACGGGAAGCCGGTGCGCGGTCTGGTCACGCGAGCAGTATGGCTGCCGGACCGGGCAGGCGGCGGCACCCCGCCGCTGGTTACCAGGGGATGCAGGGCGTTGAGCACTCCCTATGGGGGGTGGCCCATGGGGAGTGCCGCATTACCAGGGGATGCAGGACGTTCGCGCCGGCCGGTGCCTCAGATGTCGCGGAAGGTCTCGATGCGGGCGCCCAGGTCGTTGAGCCGGGTGGCGAGGTCCTCGTAACCCCGGTTGATCACGTACACCGACCGCAGCACCGAGGTCCCCCGGCTGGCCAGCATGCCCAGCAGGATCACCACGGCGGGCCGCAGCGCCGGCGGGCAGACGATCTCCGAGCCGCGCCACCGCGTCGGCCCCTCGATCATGACCCGGTGCGGGTCGAGCAGCTTGACCGAGGCGCCGAGCTTGGTGAGGTCGGTCAGGTAGATCGCGCGGTTCTCGTAGACCCAGTCGTGCAGCAGCGTCTGCCCCTCGGCGACCGCGGCGATCACCGCGAAGAACGGCAGGTTGTCGATGTTCAGGCCGGGGAACGGCATCGGGTGGATCTTGTCGATGGGGGAGTGCAGCTCGGAGACCTGCGTGGTGATGTCCACCAGCCGGGTGTGCTCGTTGGCGGCGACGTACTCCTCGCTGCGGTCGTAGCGGAAGCCCATCTCCTCCAGCAGAGCCAGCTCGATCTCCAGGAACTCGATCGGCACCCGCCGGATGGTGATCTCCGAGCCGGTGACGATCGCCGCCGCGAGCAGCGACATCGCCTCGATGGGGTCCTCTGACGGCGCGTAGTCCACGTCCACGTCGATGTCCGGGACGCCGTGGACGCGCAGCGTGGTGGTGCCGACGCCCTCGATCCGGACGCCCAGCTTCTCCAGGAAGAAGCACAGGTCCTGGACCATGTAGTTGGGGCTGGCGTTGCGGATCACCGTCGTCCCGTCGTGCCGGGCCGCGGCGAGCAGGGCGTTCTCGGTGACGGTGTCACCGCGCTCGGTGAGCACGATGGGGCGGCTGGGGGAGACGGCCCGGTTGACCGCGGCGTGGTAGCTGCCCTCGGTGGCCTTCACCTCCAGGCCGAAGGGCCGCAACGCCGCCATGTGCGGCTCGACGGTCCGGGTCCCGAGGTCGCAGCCCCCGGCGTACGGAAGCTCGAAGACGTCCTGACGGTGCATCAGCGGGCCGAGGACCATGATGATCGAGCGGGTACGGCGTGCCGCCTCCTCGTCGATGTGGTCGAGGTCGAGCTCCGGAGGAGGGACGATCTCGAGGTCGTTGTCCTCGTTGAGCCACCGGGTCTGCACGCCCATGCTGCCCAGCACCTCGAGCAGGCGGTTGACCTCCTCGATCCGGGCGACGCGGCGCAGGGTGGTGCGGCCACGGTTGAGCAGGCACGCGCACAGCAGGGCGACGCCGGCGTTCTTCGAGCTCTTCACGTCGATGGAGCCCGACAGCGTGGTCGGCCCGGTCACCCGCAGGTGGGTGGGGCCGGCGCCGAGCGAGACGATCTCCGAGTCCAGCGCCTCACCGATGCGGGCCAGCATCTCCAGCGAGAGGTTCTGGTGCCCCTTCTCGATCCGGTTCACCGCGCTCTGGCTGGTGGTGAGCACGTCGGCGAGCTGTTGCTGGGTCCAGCCGCGGTGCTTGCGGGCGTCCCTGATGAGCTTGCCGATCCGGGCGAGGTAGTCGTCAGCCATAGCCACCACGTTATCTCACATGTGAGATACGGCTGGCACCCGGGTCCGCGTGTCGTTCCGGTCTCCGGCGTGCTCCCCGTACGCTGCTCGCAAGGTGCGGAAGGGGGGTCGATGCCGGGAGCGCGCGCAGCAGCGGCGATCGCGCTGCTTGCCGCCCTTGCCGCGTGCACTCCGGCCACCGCCCCGACGCCGCAGCCGCCCGCGGACCAGCTGGACGCGTCCGTCGCCCAGTTCCGGTTCGACGAGGGCACCCGTCGTCTCAGGGCCGGGATCACCAACGACAGTGACCGGGAGGTCCGCGTCACACAGGCCAGCATTCGCTGGGCCGCGATGGCGTTCCCCACCGTGGACCTCCCCGGCGAGGCGGTGCCGCCCGGTCAGACAGCGGCCTTCCGGATCAGGTACGGCGAGGCCAGGTGCACCGGCACCCCGTCCGGCCGACCGGTGCTCACAGCCGTGGTGAACGGCCGGTCCCGCACCCTCCCGCTGCGCGTCGAAGACCCCGGCCTGCTGCTGCGGCTGCACACCAAGGCCTGCGCCGAGCAGCAGCTGGACGCCACCGCCACGGTCGACCTCGTCCTGGCGTCCCGCTCGGAGATGGTCGCCGGCGAAGAGTACGTTCCGGGCGAGGTGGTGGTGCGCCGCAGACCCACCGGCGGCGCGCAGCAGCGGGTGCGCCTCGTGGACCTCGGCGGCAGCGTCCTGATCGATCTGCGGCCGCGCGGTGGTCGGCGGGCCCTTCCCGGCGAGCTGGCGACCGGGGACCCGGACCTTGCCTTCCCGGTGCTGCTCGGGTCGGCGCACCGCTGCGACCCGCACGCCCTGGGCCAGAGCTCGCAGACGTTCCTGCTCAGCGCCTACCTCCGCCTCGCGGATCGGTCGGCGCAGCGGGTGGTGCTGCCACTGGCACCGAAGGACCGCTCACGCCTGACCCGGGTGGTGCGCCGCGACTGCGGATGAGCCTCGGTGCCCGCCGGGTCCGTGCGCCTCGGGGCCGGGCCAGGCTAGCCTGGCGCGATGACCAGCTACGACGAGGTCGCGGCGTTCGCCTGCGCGCTGCCCGAGGTCACCGAGACGCCGTCGTACGGTGGGGCGCCGGCGCTGCGGGTGAACAAGAAGCTGATCGGTCGGCTGCGTGCCGAGATGGCCGACCACGTCGACGAGCTGACCGGGGAGCCCTACGGCGACGTGCTCATGGTGTGCACCGCCGACCTCGGCGAGAAGGAGGCCCTGCTGGCCTCCGACCCGCGCACCTACTTCACGGTCCCGCACTACGACGGGTACCCCGCGGTCCTGGTGAGGCTCGGGTCCGCCGACCTCGACGAGCTGCGGGAGCTGGTGCTCGAGGCGTGGATGCGCGCCGCCCCCCAGCGGGCGTTGAGGGCGTACGTCGAGAAGGTGGGACCGCTGCCCGGCGGACGGTGACGTCCTCCCCGGCACGTCGTGGGGGCTGGTCGAGTGACCACTCCCGGTGACCTCGCTCATAGCTGGTTCGGAACGTCGTCGGGACCCGTCATGCTGGAGGGGTGACCGACTCGACGACACGCCATGTCTCCGCCACCCTCGAGGGGACCGTCTCCGGACGCACCCGTCTCGAGCTGCAGCTGGCCTTGCCGGATCTCCCCGGGCTCCGCGTCGACGAGCGACTCTCGGTCCTGCTGGACGGCGACACCGTCGAGCCGGTGGAGGCGGTCACCGCGCACGGGAACCGGGTGCACGTGGTCGAGGGCGCCGAGGGCCGGCTCAGCGTCTCCTACACCGCCACCGCGACGGGGCAGTCCGAGCCGCTGCAGGTCACCGAGGCGGACCGGATCCTCTACACGCGCCCGAGCCGCTACGTCGACTCCGACCGGCTGCTCGGCTTCGCCAACAAGCAGTTCGGCAAGCGCACGTCGCGGTCGGCGAACGACCTGCTGCTCGACGTGGCGGCCTGGGTCGGCTCGCACCTGAGCTACCTGCCGGGGAGCAGCAGGCCCACCGACGGCGCCTCGGACACCCTGGTGATGGGGGCCGGCGTGTGTCGCGACTATGCGCACCTGGTGATCGCCCTGCTGCGCGCCCTCGACACCCCGGCGCGGCTGGTAGCGGTCTACGCGCCAGGTTGCGACCCGATGGACTTCCACGCGGTGACCGAAGCCGCTGTGGACGGTGAGTGGCGCGCGGTCGACGCGACGCTGCTGGCGCCGCGGCAGTCGCTGCTGCGGATCAGCACCGGCCGCGACGCCGCTGACACCGCCTTCCTCACCAACTTCGGGGGGCGCCTGACGCTCGAGCAGAGCACGGTCACGGCGGTGGTGGACGGCGATCTTCCCGTGGACGACACGCAGGCCGCCGTACTCCTGGGCTGAGCGGCCGGCGTTTGGGCGCTGGGGCATCGGGTATCCCCGGGTCATGACTGACTCGAACACGCATTCGAACGATGCCAACGGCGAGGAGATGCTGGGTGCCCCTCGGGAGGGTGACGCCGGGACCACGGCCAAGGACCCGGGGGACTGGGTCACCGGCGACGAGCCGATGACCGGCGCACAGCGCAGCTACCTCGACACGCTGGCCCGGGAGGCCGGCGAGCAGCTGAGCCCGGACCTCACCAAGGCAGAGGCCTCCGAGCACATCGACCGGCTGCAGTCACAGACCGGACGCGGACAAGGCTGAGAGCAGGCGCGGCTCGCCGGGTCCGCTCACGAGTCGGTCCCGATCGGGGCACCTATCCGTACGAGGTTGCCGTGCAGGTCGATCAGCTGGAACTCGACGAGGTGTCCCGCCGCAGTCGGCGGGTGGAGCCGGCTGGTGGACGAACGTCGGCCGCGGACCAGCGGGAATGCAGGCGGCGTACGTCGGCCGCCCGCTCGAAGCCCACCCAGCAAGCGACGTCGTTGCTGCGCCGGCGCACCTTCGGGTTGCACCAGAAGTGCAGCTCGATGTGGTGCGGGCCGGCCAGGATCAGGTACTCCTGCGGCCACCGACCCGCCTGCACGAAACCCAGCGGCGCGTAGAACGCCGCGGTGGCGGCGAGGTCGGCGCTCGGCAGGATCGGACGGGTCGACGCTCGCACCGTCGTCGTCTCCGGAGCGGCGTCAGCGTCGGGCGCCGAGGTCGCAGGGTCCGGCCCGCCGTCTCGCGTCAGGACGAGCCCTCGCTGGCCAGGACCGCGGCTCCGACGATCCCTGCGGTGTTGCGCAGCTCCGCTGCCACGATCGGCGTCTCCACGTCGAGCAGCGGGATGAACTTGGCGCCGTGCTTGCTGACGCCTCCGCCGACGACGATCAGGTCGGGGGAGAACAGCCGCTCCAGCATCTGGTAGTAGCGGCTGAGCAGCTTCGCCCACTCCTTCCAGGACAGCTCCTTCTTCTCACGGACACTGTTGGCGGCCTGCCTTTCGGCGTCCTTGCCGCCCATCTCCAGGTGCCCGAGCTCCGAGTTCGGCACCAGCACGCCGTCGTACACCAACGCGGTGCCGATCCCGGTGCCGAGCGTCGTGAGCACCACGAGGCCGTCGCGGCCCTTCGCTGCGCCGTAGCGGACCTCGGCGACCCCGGCGGCGTCGGCGTCGTTGACGACCACCACGTCGCGGTCGAGCTCCTTGCGGAACAGCTCGACGGCGTCGGTGCCTATCCATGACTTGTCGATGTTGGCTGCGGACCGCACAACCCCGTGCGACACCACCCCGGGGACGGTGATCCCCACCGGGACGCCGGGGGCGGCGCCGGCCTCGACGAGCTCGGTGACCACCGTGGCGACGTCGTCCGGCCTGCCCCCCGACGGGGTCTCGACCCGGGTGCGCTCGGCGGCGAACTCGCCGGTGGACAGGTCCACCGGCGCGCCCTTGATGCCGCTGCCGCCGAAGTCGATGCCGAAGGGCTGCTGGGTGGATGACGGGGCGCTCGCTCGAGCCGATGGGCTGGTCATCCTGCCTTTCTACCCGACTCCACTCTCACTGTGCAGGCACTGACCCACCGCGGTGCCCCTCGACGACCAGCCGGGCCCGACCATGGTCTGGTCGGGCCGGCTGTTCAGCGGTCGTTCTGGTGGGGGGACCGGGGCGAGCACTGTCAGGCTGCGCCCCGGTCCTGCTGTGCTACGCCGTTCCGGTGGTGAAGATCCAGCTCGTCGCCGCCAGCGGGTTGCCTGCGGCATCCCTCAGCCCGGCTCCGAGGTTCATCCGGTACCGCGTGGAGGCGGCCAGCGTGGTGGTGGCCGTGCCGAACGGGTTGAACGCCCCCACCCGGGTGGTGGCGTTGTAGGCGAACGTGCCGGTCACCGTGCCCACCACCGCACCACTGGCGTCCAGCCTGCTCATCGTGACGTTCGCGGCCGTCCACCCGGTCACGCCCTCCGAGAAGGTGGCCGAGACGTTGGCGTTCCGTGCCACGCCGGTCGCGCCGGACGCGGGCGTCCGCGCGCTGACCACGGGCCTCGGGCCGGTCACGAAGGTCCACGTGGTCGGCGCCAGCGGGTTGCCGGCCGCGTCCCTCACGCCGTTGGTCAGCGCCACCGTGTAGGTGCTGTCCGCCGCCAGGTTGCTGGCTGTCGCCCCGCCCGGGTTGAACGTCGCCACCCGGGTGGTGGCGTCGTAGGTCACCGTGCTGCCAGGCACCGTCGCTCCGGCCGCGTTCCGCACCGTGAAGGTGGTGGGGGACACGCCCGTCACCGGCTCGCTGAACGTCGCCGTCACGTTGGTCGTCTGGGCGACCGCCGTCGCTCCAACGGCCGGCGAGCGACCCGTCACCGTGGGCGCCACGAACTCCGTGCGCGGGGTGGCCGCGGCTGAGCGTCCGGAGACGGTCCCGGTGCCGACCGAGTTGATGGCCGCGACGTCGAACGTGTACGCCGTCCCGTTGGTGAGCCCGGTGACCACGGTGCTGGTGACGTTGCCGACGACCCTGGGGGTCCCGACCTGGGTCGCGCCATTGAAGACCCGGACGGAGTAGCCGGTGATCGCCGAGCCGCCGTTGGAGGCCGGAGCGGTCCACCGGACCGTTGCCGAGGCGTTGGCCGCAGTGGGAGCGCCGATGGTCGGAGCACCCGGAACCGTGAGCGGAGCCGTCGGTGTGACCACGTTGGAGGCAGCGGACGGCCGGCCCTCACCCTGCGCGTTGACCGCCGCGACCTTGAAGCTGTACGAGGTCCCGTTGGTCAGCTGCCCGATCACAGCAGAGGTGGCGGAGGCAGGAACGGTCGTGTCCTTGACGAACGAGGCGCCCGCCCAGGTCTCCACGATGTAGCTCGTGATGGGTGAGCCGCCGTCGTCTGCGGGCGCCGTCCAGGAGACCGTCGCCGAGGCGTTGCCCCGAACCGCCGTGCCGACGGTCGGCGCACCCGGGACAGCCAGGGGAGCGATGGTGTACTCCAGCGTCGTCACCGCCGACGGGTTTCCGGCCGGGTCGTAGGACCGGGCCTTGACCGTCTGCGTGGTGGTGACCGGCAGCTGGTTCGGCACGATCGGCGACGCCGCCGTGGGGTCGGCCGTCGCGGCCGGGGTGGCGCCGACGCGGTAGCGGACGGTGTCCTCGATCTCGTTGTCAGGGCTGATCGACACCGACTGGGCGCTCGTGAACCGTCCTGCACCCGGGAAGGCCGTGGGTGCTGCGGGCACCGTGAGGTCCTTGAGGATGTTGAGCGTCGCGCCGCCGATCGGGCTGGAGGTGCGAGTGGTCACGGTGGCCGACTCGTCGACGTCCGGGGTGGCCGGGTCGTCGGGGGTCGTCGTCGTGGACTCCTTCACCGCACCGTAGGTCGCGGACGCGACCAGGGTGTCGTCGTCGAGCGCCAGCAGGCCCGCCATCGGGACCGAGGCGGTCCAGGTGGTGGCGCCGGGCATGGCCACCGTGGTGTCGGTCATGTTGACCGGCTTTGCCACGGTGGCGTCCGCGGTGACCGCCGCAGTGGCTGGGTCGTGGTCGTCCACGGAGACCTTCACGGTGTCCACGTTGTGGGCCGTCCCCGTCAGGGTCACGTTCCCCTGGGTCCGGGTGACGGTGTTGACGTGCCGCGGGTTGGCTCCGCCGACGGAGTAGTCCGCGGTGGCCGGGCAACCGCCCATGCCGGGGCCGCCGAGCTCGCCGTACTCCCACAGCGTCATGCCGATGCGGTTGTCCGCGGCGTCGGTGCGCTCCCAGGCGAGCATCCGGCTCTGGCCGGCCTCGACCAGGGTGGCGATGTCCTCGCCGAGGTTGAGGTACGTCGCGGTCCAGTGCGGGTCAGCCGCGTTGGCCGGGCTGTCCCACGTGATCTCACCCAGGGTCTCCACCCCGTCGGCGAGACCGTCTCCGAAGATCGCGCGCACGTCGCGGCGACCGACGGTCGTGTCCTTGAGGTCCGGGTTGATGACGCGCTGCTCCACCAGCGACGGGTTCATGCGGCCGGTCCCGTCGAGATTGGCCGCGATGCCCTGGGCGACGATGTCGTCCTCCGCGCCGTCGCCGTCGGCGTCCACCTTCGTGGCGGGCTTGGTGACCTCGACGTTCTGGACGACGGTGAACTCGCCGTTGCCGTCGGCGTCCACAGCCTCGATCCGGTCGCCGGCGACGATGTTGGGGGTGACGCCGTTCCAGCACACCCCGCCGGGGTGGTTCACCTCGGCGAAGCCGTCGAGCTCCAGGTCCGCAGCCAGCGTCATCGGGCCGGCGGATCCGATCTGGACCCCGTCCCGGATCACCTTGACGCTCATCTCCTTGCCGACACCCCAGCCGCCGATGCCGAGGAAGTCGCGCATCGGGAACACCCCGATGTCGTGAGGAGGGGTCACCTCCGTGACATCCGCGGAAGCAGGAGCGGCTGTCGTCACTACTCCCGTGCCGGCGAGCAGGGAGCACAGCAGTGCCGCCGTAGCGCGCCGCGACAGCCCCCGTCCCTTCGCCGAGTCGATGGGTTTGCCTGCCATCATGTCGATCTCCCCCTTGGGTGCGGTCGAGCCGAAAGCGGCACTGTTGCCGCTTGGCCCGCGACTCTCCGCGACGAGCCTGGGGAAAACCTGGGGGAGCCGGCCACCGGCCGGGGGAGGCGGACGCCGTAGCCGACCGCCTGCCGGCCGACCTCAGTGCGCTGCGGCCTCCTTGCGCCCGACGGGCAGCACGTGGGCCAGCGCGACCAGGGGTGCTCCGACCAGGAGTCCGAGCAATGCCGAGGCAGCGGTGTTGGTCAGCCAGGCGAGCACGCCGCCGACGGCGGGCACCGCGTGGTGGACGGCTTCCTCGAGGTGGTGCACCAGCTCGTACGGCGCGTGCCAGCCGATCTCGTCGAGGCCCACGAGCAGGATGTGCCCCCCGACCCACAGCATCGCGGCCGTGCCCACGACCGAGATCACCGTCAGCACCTTGGGCATGCCCGCGACCATCAGCCGACCCACCCGACCGGCGAAGCCCTGCGACCTCTCGACCAGGAACAGCCCGACGTCGTCCATCTTCACGATGAGGGCGACCACGCCGTACACGACGACGGTGATGGCCACCCCGACGACCGTGAGGATGGCCAGCCGGCTCCAGAACCCCTCAGCGGCGACCTCGTTGAGCGAGATCACCATGATCTCGGCCGACAGGATCAGGTCCGTGCGGACGGCGCCCTTGACCACCTCGTCCTCGGACTTGCCCGCGTTGTCGTCGCCGTGACCTCCGTGCCCGCTGATCGCGCCCCAGATCTTCTCCACCGCCTCGAAGCACAGGTAGGCGCCGCCGAGCATCAGGATCGGGGTGAGCAGCCAGGGCAGGAACTGACTGAGCAGCAGGGCGACCGGCAAGATGAACAGCATCTTGTTGCGCAGCGAGCCGATGGCGATCCGCTTGATGATCGGCAGCTCGCGCTTCGCGGCCAGACCGTGGACGTACTGCGGCGTGACGGCGGTGTCGTCGACGACCACGCCGGCCGCCTTCACACTCGCCCGACCGGCGGCGGCCCCCACGTCGTCGACCGAGGCGGCCGCGAGCCGGGCCAGCGCCGCGACGTCGTCGAGGAGGCCGAACAGTCCGGCGCTCATCGACGCGTCCCGGGAGTGCCGGCGGTCGCGCGGGCGCCGGGGCGGGAGCTCAGCGCAGGTCCCTCTCGGTCCACGTCGTCCTCCTCAGGCGTGCTGCCGGGCCGGTCGACCCGTGACACCAGGCACAGTGCCCCGCCGGGCACCAACCTACGCACCGGAGAGCTCGTCAACTCGCGGACCACGAGCCGTGGCGCGTGGCGACCTTACCGACCGAGAGCGGTGTCGAAGCCCCACCGGCGCAGCTGCGTCCACGGGCCGCCGTCGTAGCGCCACAGCTCCAGTCCCACGGCCCGCGTCACCTCTGGGTGGAAGGTCCTGCGCAGCCGGTCCAGCGTGGCTCTCGCGACCTCCGGCTCCACCTTGTTCTGGACGGTGACGTGCGGACGGAAGGGTTGCGAGTCCTGACGGGTCAGATGTGGCCGCCAACGGTCCTGCAGCCGACGATGGAGCAGCTGAGCCGGCTCAGCCTCGAGCCGGTAGGCCACGCCTCGACCCAGCGACACGATCCCCGTGACTGCGACGGGGAACGCCGCGGTAGCAGCCACCCGGTCGAGCTCGGCCTCCACGTCCGGTCGGAGGCGGGCCGGGAGCGCGTGGAACATCGTGACGTGCGCCCCCACCGCCGTACGACCCGGGGGGAACAGCGCGGCTCGCTCGGCTTCGAATCGCTGCTGTGCCTTGTCCTCGAGCTGGAGCGTCAGGATGAGCGGCCGCTCGTCCTCGGTCTGGTCGGTCACGGTTGGGGGATGCCCGTCGCCGACGTGCCGATGCGTGCCGGTCCTTCGGGGGTTCTCGGTTCTTCGCGAGTCAGGCAGAACTCGTTGCCGTCCGGGTCGGCGAGCTCGACGCCGCCGTGCTTCGTGCTGCCCAGGCGGGTCGCCCCGAGCGCGACCAGCCGGTCGACCTCTCCTGCCAGGTCTCCGTCGGCTGCCGCCAGCTCGAACCGCTGCGCGTTCCGTCCGTGCTTCTTCGCCACAGGCGGGCCACCCCAGGCGACCTTGGTGCCACCCTGCGGGGACTGGACCGCAGTCTCCTCGTTCTCGTCCCACACCAGGGGCCAACCCAGCGCCTCGGACCAGAAGAGCCCGACCAGCCGCGTCCCGTCGCAGGCCAGCTCGCCGAGAAACCCGCAGCCGGCCAGGTAGGAGTTGCCCGGCTCGATGACGCAGAACTCGTTGCCCTCCGGATCCGCGAGCACGATGTGACGCTCCTCGGGCTGCTGGCCGACGTCGAGGTGGTGGGCCCCCAGCGCGAGGGCCGCCGCGACCGTGTCCCGCTGTCCGTGCGGGCCGTCGCTGGTCAAGTGCGGATGGACGCGGTTGAGGCCGGCCTTCCTCGTGTCACTCGGTGCGAACCTCAGCCCGACCTGGGTCGGCGACCCCGGAAGCAGCACACCGCGGGGCTGCTCGATGGGCGCCCGGTCCAGCACACCGGCCCAGAAGCGCGCGAGTCGGGCCGGGTGGTGGGTGTCGAGGGCCAGCGCCACCAGTCGGGAGGACATCCCGGCACGGTAGACCGTGCGAGCCGTCCTGGCCGCCCGAGCGCAATCGCCGATAAGCGACATTATGTCAACTTGCGGCACTCCGACCGGTCCTGCCGGTGAACAGCGTTCGCCTCACCGACCGATCACCTCCCCACCGACCGCCCGGTGCGGTCGTCCCCGCCGCGCTCCGCCGCCGGCGCGGCCGCCGGAGCTGTCCGGCCGCGGGTGGCGCGCAGGCTCGCCACCACGGCGAGGGTGATGCAGGCGGCGATCACGGTCAGCGACAGCCAGATCGGCACCTTGTAGACGTCCAGCAGCAGCATCTTCACCCCGACGAACACCAGGATCGCGGCGAGGCCCGTCTTGAGGTAGATGAAGCGGTGGATCAGGTCGGCGAGCAGGAAGTACATCGCCCGGAGGCCGAGGATGGCGAAGGCGTTGCTGGTGAAGACCAGGAACGGGTCCTGCGTCACCGCGAAGATCGCGGGGATCGAGTCGACGGCGAAGACGATGTCGGTGGTCTCGATCAGGACCAGCACGGGAAGCAGGGGCGTGGCCACCCACACGCCGCCCTTGCGCACCCAGAACCTGTTGCCGTGGTACTCGTCGGTGCTGGGGACCCGCTTGCGGACCAGCCGCAGGACCGGGTTCTGAGAGGGGTCCAGGTGGTCGTTGCGGTGGGTGAACATCTTCCAGCCGGTGACGATCAGGAAGGCTCCGAACACGTAGAGGATCCAGGCGAAGTTCTCGATCAGCACGGCTCCCCCGGCGATGAAGACGGCCCGGAACACCAGCGCGCCGAGCACGCCGTAGAAGAGCACCCGGTGCTGGTACTCGCGAGGCACCGCGAAGTAGGTGAAGATCAGCGCGAAGACGAAGACGTTGTCGACCGCCAGGGACTTCTCGATCAGGTACCCGGCGTAGTACTCGGCTCCGGCCTGCGGGCCCATGGTCCACCACACCACTGCCCCGAAGGCGAGTCCGAGCGAGACCCAGACCGCCGACCACCAGGCCGCCTCGCGCACGGACACCACGTGGGCGCGGCGGTGCGCCAGCAGGTCGATCATCAGCATCGCGAGGATCACGGCGAGCACGGCAGCCCATGCCCACAGGGGAACGTCCACGGAAGTACCTCCAGCCGCCCGCACGTCGCGGGCACGTCGCTGGTCTCCCCCACCGCCGAGCGAGGCGGCTCACGCACCGGACCGGTCAGGGCCGGACGGAATGACGGTGACGTGATGTCGGGGTACTCCCCTGTCGACGCCGAGTATCCAGGATCGTCGCTGCTCCGACAAGGCGCGACGAGGCCGGCCGGCTCGCCGTCTAGGCTCGGCCGATGGCCTTCACCATCAGGTACGACGACGGCAGCACGGAGAGCTTCGACGACGAGGACCGGTTCATCTTCGACACGCACGGCCACCTGGTGGTGTTCCGGGCCGACGGTCCCAAGCGTGTGTACGCCGACCACGCCTGGACCTTCGTGGAGACCGGGGCCTCAGCCGTCGACCCGTGACCGGGGTCGCGTGCCGGGTCAGGGATACAGGTGCCGCACCAGCGGCCCGGGACGGAACGGCCGCCACTCCCCCTCCGCCGCACCGAGCCGGTCCGCGAGCAGGTGCAGCACGGTGGGGTTGTGCGCCAGGCCGAAGTGGCTGCCGCGCACCTCGACGTTCTCGCGGCGCTTGGCCGGCGGCAGCAGGCAGGCCTTCCAGGACACGACCCCGTCGCTGCGGGAGTACACCGCGGTGGCGGGGACCCGCAGCGGCCCGGCCTCCGTCCAGGGGCGTGGCACCGCCGCGGGAGCCAGGTGCAGGTGGGACAGGTTGTCCAGCAGCCGAGAGGCGGTGCGGCCCCCACGTCCGGCCAGGCCCACCGGGCTCCCCAGCGTGATCACCTGTCGCACGCTGCCCGGCGTGCGACGGGCCAGCTCGTAGGCGTACAGGCCGCCCAGGCTCCACCCCACGAGGCTGACCTTGCGACCGGACTCGTCGCTGAGCTTCGCGACACGGTCCCGCAGGCCCGTGACCACCGCCTCGGTGGGCCCCATGTTGGTGCCGAGCTCCCAGCCCGACACCGAGTAGCCCAGCCAGCGCAGGTAGCGACGCAGCAGCACCGTGGACAGGTCGCGGCCGAGCAGCCCGGGCAGCACCAGCACGGGATGCCCGTCCCCGCGGCGCTCGGCGGCCAGCAGCGGGGCGACCGCGGCCGAGGCGGCCAGCTCCCCAGTGGCGCGCGGGCCCTCCGACAGGAGCATCCGCGCCGCGGGGGCACCGCGCCCGGCCCGCCGCACCAGCCCGGCCGGTCCCGGCAGGGACCCGGGACGCCAGCCGGGGACGCGAGGACGAGGGACCCGGAACGGGTCGAAGAGCGGCATGAGCCATGGTCCCACGCGGCGGCACCCCCACCCGCCGGTGCCGGCATGCCTTGCCTCACTACGCTGACGTCGTGCCATTGCGGCTGCCACCGGACGACCACGTGCACACGGAGTGGTCGTGGGACACCACGGTGGGGTCGATGGACCGCACCTGCCGCCGCGCGGTCGAGCTCGGGGTGCCGTCGGTGGCCTTCACCGACCACGCAGAGTTCATGCCGCGCGTCCTGTCGTCCGGCTCCGAGGTCCCGGACCGGCTGCTCCCGATGGTCGAGGACGGCGTGCTGCGACCTCGCGAGCTCGACGTTGCCGGGTACCTCGCCTGCGTGGAGCGCTGCCGAGCGGCGTACCCGCAGCTGCGGATCCACTCCGGGGTCGAGCTGAGCGAGCCGCACTGGCACCGGGATGCTGCCTCGGAGCTGCTCCGGCGCGGCGGGTTCGGGCGTGTCCTCGCGTCCGTGCACTCCTCGCGCACCGGTCCCGACGGGGCGTACGCCGACGTGTCCTCGCGCTACGACGGGCAGCCGGCGGCCGACGTGGTGCGTGACTACCTCGTCGAGGCAGCGGCCATGGTGGAGGGCTTCGCCGGGTTCGAGGTGCTCGCGCACATCGACTTCCCGGTCCGGTACTGGCCCGCCGACGTGCCGCCGTACGACCCGCGGCAGCACGAGGACGAGCACCGGCGGGTGCTGCGGGCGCTCGTCGGCTCCGACCGCCTCCTGGAGGTGAACACGCGGGTGCCGCTGCACCCGGTGGTGCTGGCCTGGTGGCGTGAGGAGGGCGGTCGCGCGATCACCTTCGCCAGCGACGCCCACGACCCCGCTGAGCTCGCGGCCGGCTTCGCGGAGGCGGTGGCCGTGGCACGGGCCGCCGGCTTCCGGCCCGGCACCGATCCGCACGACTTCTGGGTGCGCGACTGAGCAGGTGCCCCCCGGGCCGGTCACGACGCCCGGGCGGCGTCCACCTCCGTCGACCAGGCCCGGACGGTGGCGTCCACCCAGGCCGGGTTCTCCAGGTGCGGCAGGTGACCGACCCCTGGGCAGGTGCGGAAGGTCCACTCCGGCCGGGAGCCGGCGTAGCTGGCGGCGTCCGCGACCGGCACGAGCAGGTCGTCGACCCCGTGCAGCCACAGGGTCGGCTGGGTGACGGCGGCGAGGCGACGACGCCACCCCCGCGGTCGGACCAGCAGTGCGATGGTGCCGAGAATCGCAGCCCACTGCAGCCGTTGCGCGGCCAGGTAGTCCTGGCTCTCTGCGCGGAGCCGGGTCTCCTGCACAGCAGCGGCGACGGCACCGTCGGGCACCTGCGTCGGGCGCGGGGTGGCGTCCGCGAGCTGCTGGCTCACCAGCTCCTCCGGGGTGCTGCGCTGCACCCGCCGCTCCACTGCCCGTCGTACGCCCGGCGCCCGCAGGAGCGCGAGCTTCGCCGCCAGCCTCAGGTCGACGGGGAGCCGGGTGCGGTGTGGGACCGGGGGGTCCAGCAGGACCAGTCGGCGCACCGAGGCCGGCGAGGCTGCGGCGTGCAGGACCGCCAGCACGCCGCCCAGCGAGTGCCCCACCAGGACGACCGGCTCGCGCGCGACCTGCTCGAGGAAGCCGTCGATCTGCCGGACCAGCGTCCGCACGGCGTCGGCGGCCACCGGGACACCGGCAGCGGACCGACCATGGCCCGGGAGGTCCATGACCAGCACCCGGTGGCCGTCGGCGAGCAGCGGGCCGACGGCACCGAAGTTCAGCGCCGACCCGCCGAGGCCGTGCACGCACACGATGGTGCCGGCGCCGGCGTCCCCTCCGAAGTCGAGGTAGTGCACCTCCTCGCCGTGCACCGTCACGAACAGCGACCGTGCCTGCTCGGGCCAGCTCAGTTCGGACACCGTCGTCTCCCTCCTCCAGCCTGGGTCAGTCCGCGACCAGCACGGCCATCGCCTGGCGAGCCTCGGCATCGAGCTCGACCTCGGGACCGAGGTCGAACCGCACGCCGTGGATGGTGCCGGTGAACGCGTTGCGGACGGGGGGATAGTCGTCGGTGACGGGGCTGCCGCGGTCCACGCCGACGTTGCAGGTCTCGTCGAAGGCGAAGTAGTACGCCGTCGTGGCGGCCAGCTCCCCGGAGCCGACCTCCGCGCCGTCCACCAGCAGCGTCACCACCGCGGCGTCGCCCGGCGGACCGCCGGCGTAGTGGAACCGCAGCACCACCGCGTGCTCCCCCGGAGGCAGCGCGCGGTCGGCGCGGATCGTGGTCAGGTCACGGCCGTAGCGGTTGTAGGCGTAGGCGAGCACGCCGTCCACGACGTACAGCGACCAACCGCCGAAGCGGCCGCCCTGCGCGACGAGCACGCCGCTGTCCTCGCCGCCGGCCTTCAGCCGCACCGTGACCTGGTGCGAGCGGTTCTTCACGTTCGGCGCGGCCTCCTCGGTCAGCCGCCCGGTGCGCGGACCGAGGTCGATCGTGGTGCGGCCCTGGTGCAGGTCGAGCCGTCCGGCCACCTCGGGGTTCTCGCGCTCGGTGACGCGGTCGTCCAGGGGGAAGACGTGGTACCGCTCGGCCTCGGCCGCGAACTGCTGCTGCAGCATCCGGAGCCGGTCGGGCATCTCGGCGGCGAGGTCGTGCGCCTGGGTCCAGTCCGTCGTGGTGTCGTACAGCTCCCAGACGTCGTCCTCGAAGGGCTTGAGGTCGGCATCGACCATCAGCCACGGCGTGCCGTGGCGGGTCACGGCGGTCCAGCCCTCGTGGTACAGCCCGCGGTTCCCCACCATCTCGAAGTACTGCGTCGTCCGCCGGTCCGGTGCGGCGGCGTCGTCGAAGCAGTAGCGCATGCTCGTTCCCTCGATGTCCTGCTGGGCGACGCCGTTCACGAGCCGCGGGTGCGGCAGGCCCACCGCATCCAGCACGGTGGGCAGCACGTCGATCACGTGGTGCCACTGGTGGCGCACCTCTCCCCTGGCCTGGACTCCGGCGGGCCAGTGCACGATCAGCCCGTCGCGGGTGCCGCCGTAGTGGGAAGCCACCTGCTTCGTCCACTGGTACGGGGTGTTCATCGCCAGCGCCCACCCCACCGGGTACATGCCGTACGTGGTCTCGTCGCCGAAGCTGTCGCGGGCAGCGTCCATCGCCGCGACGTCATCGGCGAACCCGTGGCCCACCAGGTGCTCGCGCAGTGTTCCCTCGAGGCCCCCCTCCCCCGAGGCGCCGTTGTCGCCGAGGAGGTACAGCACCAGCGTGTCGTCCAGGACCCCCATCTCACCCAGCGTGTCGACGAGCCGACCCACGTGGTGGTCCGCGTGCTCGGCGAAGCCGGCATAGGTCTCCATGAACCGGGTGGCCACCCGCTGGGCCACCGGGTCCAGCTCGTCCCAGTGCGGCACCCCCTCGGCCCAGGGCGCCAGGTCGGCGTCACGCGGGACCAGGCCGAGCTCCTTCTGCCGGGCGAGGGTGGCCTCCCGTTGCGCGTCCCAGCCGCAGTCGAAGCGCCCGTCGTACTTCTCGCGCCAGGAGCGCGGCACGTGGAACGGCGCGTGCGTGGCACCGAGAGCCAGGTAGGCGAAGAACGGCTTGTCCGGCGTGAGCGTCTGCTGGGTGCGGACCCAGTCCACCGCGTGGTCCACGAGGTCCTCGGTGAGGTGATAGCCGTCGGCAGGCGTGCGGTCCGGCTCGACGGGCGTCGTGCCGTCGTAGAGCTGGGGGTACCAGTGGTTCATCTCGGCGCCCATGAAGCCGTAGAACGCGTCGAACCCCTCCCCTGTCGGCCACCGGGTGAACGGCCCGGAGGCGTTGACCTCCACCGGCGGCGTCTGGTGCCACTTGCCGAACGCGGCCGTGCTGTAGCCGTTGCCCCCGAGGATCTGCGCCATGGTCGCGGCCGACGCCGGGCGGTAGCCGGTGTAGCCGGGCTCCTGTGTGGACATCTCCGAGGTGACGCCCATGCCGACCGAGTGGTGGTTGCGGCCGGTCATCAGTGCCTGCCGGGTCGGCGAGCACAGCGCGGTGACGTGGAACCTGCTGTAGCGCAGGCCGTCCGCGGCGAGGCGGTCCGCGGTCGGCATCTCGCAGGGTCCGCCGTACGCGCTGGAGGCGCCGAACCCCATGTCGTCGACCAGCACGACGAGCACGTTCGGCGCCCCGGCCGGGGGCCGCACCGGGCGGATCGGCTCGCGGGCCAGGCCCTCGGTCATCGACGCGCCGGCGGCGGCTGCCACGGTGGCGGTCACCGCGGCGCGTACGTCGGAGGTCGTGGTGCGTACGTCGACCGGCAGCACGCTCCGGTCCGGGTCAGGGGTGGCATCTGGCACGAGCACATGGGACCACGACCCCCACGGCGTGCGCACCCACTTGCGCCTCACCGCCGATCGCAGCCCCCGGCGGGCGGAGCGGTGCGTGGGTACGGTGGGCGACCCGCAACCAGGCACCCCCACGTCGTCGTCGAGAGAGGAACCGCATGATCGAGCAGCGCGCCACCCCGTTCCTGCTCGTCGACCCCGCCGTGGTGACCGGCAACGTGGGCCGGATGGCCGCCTTCTCCCGCGACCACGGGGTGGCGCTGCGGCCGCACGCCAAGACCCACAAGTGCACGCAGGTCGCGAAGCAGCAGCGGGACGCCGGTGCGCTCGGGCTCACCGTGGCGACGGTGTCCGAGGCGGAGGTGTTCGCCGACGCCGGCTTCCGGGACCTGTTCCTCGCCTACCCGGTGTGGGTGGACGCCGCCAAGGGCCTGCGGCTCCGGGAGCTGAAGGAGCAGGCCGAGGTCGTCGTCGGCGTGGACTCCGCCGAGGGCGCCCGCGCGCTGGCCGCGCAGGTGCCCGGATCAGCCGTGCTCGTCGAGGTGGACAGCGGACACCACCGCACGGGAGTGGCCCCGGCGCACGCCGGGACGGTGGCGGTGTGCGCCGCCCGCGCCGGGCTGGACGTCCGGGGCGTGTTCACCTTCCCCGGGCACAGCTACGCCCCTGGGGTCGCCGAGGCGGTCGCGGCGCAGGAGGCCGCGGCGCTGCGTACGGCGGTCACATCCCTGTCTCAGCAGGGCATCGAGGCGAGGGTGGTCAGCGGTGGCTCCACACCGAGCGCCGCCGAGGTCGACGCGGGAGTGCTCACCGAGATGCGGCCGGGCGTCTATGTCTTCGGGGACGCGCAGCAGTGGGAGCTGGACAGCACCACGCCCGACCGGATCGGGCTGACCTGCGTGGCCACGGTGGTCAGCCGGGCGGAGGACAGGGTGGTGCTGGACTCCGGCAGCAAGGTGCTCGGCGCGGACCGAGCCGGCTACGCGACCGGCTTCGGCCGGCTGCTCGACCACCCTGACGCCCGGGTCGTCTCCCTCTCGGAGCACCACGCGGTCGTGGCCTGGGACCGCTCTCCGGCCCCCGAGCCGGGCAGCCGGCTGCGCGTCGTGCCCAACCACGTGTGCAGCGCGGTCAACCTCGCCGACGAGCTCGTGCTGGCAGACGGCTCGTCGTGGCCGGTCGCCGCCCGAGGCACGAACACGTGAGTCGGCGTCCTCAACCGGTCGAGCCGGCAGCGTCCGCGGCGTCGGTCTCGCTGGTCGCGTCGGAGGTGACGATCTCGCCCCCCGCGTTCTCCAGGTGCGCCCGGATGAACCAGTGGAACAGCTCGAGCTTGTCGAGCTGACCGACCAGCATGTCCTCGGTCACCGGGTCCAGGTCCCCGACCTCCTCGACAGCAGATCGGGTGCCCTCGATGACCCCGCGGTAGACCAGGTCCAGCGCCCCCAGGTGCTGCTGGGTCGTCCCCCGACCGATGCTGTAGTCCTCCCACGGACGCTCGGCGACGATGGCACCCGGCGTGCCCTTCGGAGATCCGCCGAGAGTCGCGATCCGCTCGGCGGTGTCGTCGGCCATCGCGCGCACCGCCTCCACCTGCGGGTCGATCATCTCGTGCACCGCGATGAAGTGAGGCCCCACCACGTTCCAGTGCACGTGCTTGAGAGTGAGGTGGAGGTCGTTGTGGGCGTGGAGCCGGAGCTGGAGGGCGTCGATGACGCGGACGGCGTCCTCGATGTCCATCCCCGGCACGGTGTACTTGATCTCGGTCTGGGAAGCCATGGAAGCGGGGTACCCAGCCTGGGCGGGCCGGAAACCGCCTCCATGCCGCCCTCGCGGGTGCCGGGGACCGCTCAAGACGCTCCCGGGGCCGGCCGATGGTACAGGCGTCGGCGCGTCGGTGCCGGAGGGAAGGTGCACCATGTCCGATGCGCGGCTCCGGCGACCCCGGGGAAGCGGTCCCGCGGCTCGACACCCCCTGGCCCGGCCCCCCGAGCTGGCCGAGGCGACCCGCTGGACCTTCTGGCTGCTGACGATGATCTCCCTGCTGCTGTGCTCGCTCGGCGCGATGTCGTCGTCACGGGGCAGCCTGCAGGCGGCGGCCGGCGCCAGCATCGTGCTGCTTGCCGCCTCCTGCACGGTGGGTTACCTGTCCCGCCGGGCCTGGTGGCAGCTCGACCTGCTGGACGCCCTGCTGCTGCTGCCCCTGGCGTGCGCCTCTCCCACCCCTGCAGCGGCACTCGGATTCGTCTTCGCCCTCATCTGGTTCCGCTGTCTCTACGGCTCCACCGGCGCGGCCCTGCTCCGCTTCGTCTTCTACGGCGCCACCCTGACCATCGCCGTCCTGGTGTGGAGCGCGCTCCCGGACCGCCCCGCGCCGGTCGAGCCGGCACTGCTGCTCGGGTTCCTCCCGACCATGCTGGTCACCGTCGCCGCCGGCCGCCACCTGTCCGGCATCGTGACGGATCGTGACGAGGCGGCACGCCGCGACGTCATCCACGCCAACGCGAGCCTGCAGCTGCTCGCCGTGACCGAGCCCGCGACCATCCTGGAGGTCGCCGAGCGCGCCTCTGCGGAGATCTGCGCCGTCACCCCGGGGCTCTTCTTGGTCCAGCTGGTCGACACCGGCAAGGAGCTGGTGGTCACCGGCCACGTCGGTGACGTCGAGGGCGTCCCGACGTCGCTGGACCGCAGCCTGCTCACCGCGCTCGGTGAGGCCCGGGGGTCGCTCACGAAGCGGGGAGCGATCCCGGAGCTCGACGCGGCCGTGGGTGCGACCTGCAGCTGGTGCTGCGTGCCGGTCCTCAACGACCAGCGCGACGCCTACGTGGTGCTGGGGTCCTCGCGCCGCGTCGGGGAGCAGGTGGTGGACGTGGTGCGGAGCCTCGTCTTCCAGGTGACCCTGGCCATGCGCAACAGCAAAGCCCACAAGGAGCTGACCCTGCAGGCGACCTTGGACCACCTCACCGGTCTGGCCAACCGGTCGCTGTTCCATGCCTCCCTGTCGACCGCGCTCGCGGGTGCCGCGACGGGTGAGGTCGCGGTGCTGTTCGTAGACCTCGACGGCTTCAAGGACGTGAACGACCTCTTCGGTCACGGCGCCGGCGACGAGCTGCTGCGTGAGGTGGCCGCCCGGCTGGGCCGGGTGACGAGAGCCGACGACCTGTGTGCGCGCCTCGGTGGTGACGAGTTCGCCGTCCTGATCCCGGGCACCGACGAGGCGGCGGTGACTGCGGTCGGCAGCCGCATCCTCGACGCGATCGACCAGCCGATCCAGCTGCGCAACGGCGTCACCCGCGTCGGCGCGAGCGTCGGAGTCGCGCTCGGCGACCGTGACACCGCGCCGGAGCAGGTCGTCCAACGCGCCGACATCGCGATGTACGCCGCCAAGGCGGCCGGCTCCGGGCGGCTGCAGGTGTTCTCCCCCGAGCTGCTGCAGGGCGGCGCGCTGCAGGCGGCGCTGGACCGCCAGCTGCTGGCGGCGACCGGCAACCACGAGATGGTCGTGCACTACCAGCCCGTCGTGTCGCTGCAGGACGGACGCTGCACGGCCGTCGAGGCGCTGGTGCGGTGGCAGCACCCGGAGCGCGGCCTGCTGCCGCCCTCGGAGTTCGTGGCCGCAGCAGAGCGGACCGGGGCCATCCGCGACATCGGCACCTTCGTGCTGCGTCAGGCGTGCTCGGACCTCACCGACTGGCAGCGGTCCGGAGTGCCCGCCCGGCTGGCCGTGCACGTGAACGTGTCCGCGCTGCAGCTCGACGAGGACTTCTCCGCGAGCGTCCTGGACTGTCTCGAGACGTTCCCCATCTCACCCGAGCAGCTGGTGCTGGAGATCACCGAGACGACCGTGATCGCGTCCCAGACCGCCATCTTGCAGCTCGACCGCCTCGCCGAGCGGGGCGTGGTCATCGCCATCGACGACTTCGGCACCGGGTACTCAGCGCTGACGTCTCTGCGGGCCCTACCGGTGTGCATCGTCAAGATCGACAAGTCCTTCGTCGCCGGCTGCACGGTCAGCTCCGAGGACAGGGCGGTCACCGAGGCCGTGGTGCAGATGGCGTCCCGGATGGGGATGCGGACGATCGCCGAAGGGATCGAGCGGCCGGAGCAGCAGGACTTCCTGAGATCGATCGGCGCCGACGCGGGCCAGGGCTACCTCTACCACCGGCCCGCCACCGCCGCCGAGCTGCGGCCCTGGTTGCAGCACAACCTCGACGCGGCGGAGGCCGGGAGGCCCTCGGGTCTCGATCAGCGCGGCATCGTCGTCGAGCTGGCGCCGCGGCGCGCTGTCCCGTCCTAGGGAGTCGCCGCCCTCGCTGCCGGCGCCGGGCTGCCGATGAGGAAGGATGCGGCACGTGACGACGTCCTCAGCAGCCCTGGTCGAGCTGGCCCACTCCTATGGCGTCGCCACCGACTACACCGACTGGCGCGGGCAGCGGGTCGACGTCCCGGCCGAGGCGGTCCAGGACGTGCTCACCGCCATGGGCGTCGACTCCTCCGACCCCCAGGGCGCACTGGCCAAGCGGCAGGAGGAGCCCTGGAGACGGGTGCTGCCGGCCTGCGTGGTGGTGCGGCAGGGCGAGCAGCGGTCGGTGCCGGTGCACGTGCGGCCCGGCGACCGGCCGGAGGTGCACCTCGACCTCGAGGGCGGCGGTCAGCGCCGGCTGCCCCTGGGCCGCCCGGCGGGCCGACGCGAGGTCGGCGGCGAGCCCCTCGACCAGCTGCTCGTGGACCTCCCGACCGGCCTGCCGCTGGGCTACCACACGCTGCGCACAGAAGGCGGCCAGACCGGCCCGGCCACTGCGACGCTGATCGTCACCCCGGACTGGCTCGGAGTCCCGGAGTCCGTCGGCGCGGGACAGGCGTGGGGCTTCGCGGCACAGCTGTACAGCGTGCGGTCCCGCCGCTCGTGGGGGGTCGGCGACCTCGGCGACCTCACCGACCTGGCCGTGTGGTCGGCTGCCGAGCTCGGTGCCGACTACGTGCTGGTCAACCCGTTGCACGCCGCCGAGCCCGTCGCGCCGCTGGAGCCCTCGCCGTACCTGCCGACGTCGCGGCGGTTCTTCAACCCGCTGTACCTGCGCGTCGAGCGGATCCCGGAGTACGCCGACCTCGCCGCCGCGGACCGGGCGCAGGTCGACGAGCTGGCTCGCGGGGTGCACGAGAAGCTCGACAGCGCCGACGTCATCGACCGGGACACCAGCTGGACCGCGAAGCGGGCGGCGCTCCTCCTGGTGCACGCCGTGCCCCGCAGCCCGGGCCGCGAGGTCGACTACGCCGCCTACCGTGACCGGCACGGCGACGCGCTGCGGCACTTCGCGACCTGGAGTGTGCTGGCGCAGGAGCACGGCACCGACTTCCGGACCTGGCCGGACGAGCTCCGGGACGTCACGTCGACGGCGGTCACCGGCTACGCCGCCGAGCACGCCGATGCCGTGGACCTGGAGATGTGGCTGCAGTGGGTGCTCGACGAGCAGCTGCAGCAGGCCCAGGCCAAGGCGCTCGGCGCCGGCATGTCGCTGGGCACCCTGCACGACCTGGCGGTCGGCGTGCACCCCGGCGGGGCCGACGTGTGGCGGCTGCGGTCGACGTACGCCTCCGGTGTCCAGGTCGGCGCGCCACCGGACCCGTTCAACCAGCGGGGCCAGGACTGGGGCCAGCCACCGTGGCGCCCCGAGCGCCTCCAGGAGCTCGCCTATGCGCCGTTCCGGGACCTCATCGCCGCGGTGCTGCGGCACGCCGGAGGGGTGCGCGTCGACCACATCATCGGCCTCTTCCGGCTCTGGTGGGTGCCCAGCGGGCGGCCACCGTCGGAGGGCACCTACGTCCGCTACGACCACGAGGCGATGATCGGCGTCCTGGCCCTGGAGGCTCACCGGGCGGGGGCGGTCGTCGTCGGCGAGGACCTCGGCGTCGTCGAGCCGTCCGCGCGCGAGTACCTCGCCTCGCGCGGGGTGCTGGGCACCTCGATCCTGTGGTGGGAGCGCGACGAGGAGGGCCGACCGCTGGCCGCCGAGCGGTGGCGGGAGTACTGCATGGCCTCGGTGACCACCCACGACCTGCCGCCGACGGCGGGCTACCTGACCGGCGCGCACGTGCGGCTGCGGGACCGGCTGGGCCTGCTGACCCGGCCGCTGGAGGAGGAGACCGCGGCCGACGACGCGGAGCGCGAGTCCTGGCTCACCGCCCTGCGCTCGGTGGGCCTGCTCGGCGAGGAGGCGGACCTCGAGCAGACCGTCGAGGCGCTGCACCGCTACCTGACCCGGACCCCGGCACGGCTCGCGTGCGTCGCGCTGACCGACGCGGTCGGGGACCGACGCACCCAGAACCAGCCGGGCACCACCGACGAGTACCCCAACTGGCGGGTGCCGCTGTCCGGCCCTGACGAGCAGCCGCTGCTGCTCGAGGACGTGATGTCCTCGCCACGGGCCGCCCGGCTTGCCGCGGTGGTCACGGCGCCGGAGGCCTGACCGAGCTCGTGCGCGGCCCTGGGCGACCGCTCGGGTGATCGGCGACACCCCCGGTGGCAGGATCTCGGCATGGTCGGGACCGCGCTCGTCGTCGGCGGATCGAGCGACATCGGGCGCGCCACCGCGGCGGTGCTGGCGCAGGACGGCCACGAGGTCGTGCTCTGGGGCCGGAACCGGGAGCGGCTCACGCGGGCCCGGGACGCAGTCGTGTCCTCCGGAGGGGTCGCGCACGCGGTACCGGTGGACGTGACGGTGCGCGCCGAGCTGGCCACCGCCGCCCGGGACCTGGCCGGCGAGCTGCGGGTGGTGGTGTGGGCGGCCGGCGTGTTCGACTGGGCCGACGCCGACGTCGCCGACGCGCGGGTGTGGGAGCGACTTCTCGACGTGAACCTCACGTCGGCCGCGCTCACCACGCGGTTGCTGCTGCCGAGGCTGCTCGACTCCGCGCCCAGCACCCTGGTCTACATCGGGTCGGGCGCAGCGCGTGCAGCCTTCGCGCACAACGCCGCCTACGTCGCGAGCAAGCACGGCCTGGCCGGCCTGGCACAGGCGGTCTGGCTCGATGTGCGGGACAGGGGGGTCAAGGTCAGCCTGGTCTCTCCCGGCCTGGTCGCCGCCGGTGCAGGCCTGGCCTCTCCGGCCGGGATGACGCACCCGGAGCTGCTTCTCGCGGCCGAGGACGTGGCCGCCGCGGTGCGCTTCGTCGTCGGCTACTCGAACCGCGGCTGCCCCACCGAGATCCGGTTGGAGCCGCACCACAGCGGGTGACCCGGCAGGACGTCAGGTCGACCTGACCCCTCCGATGCGGCCCTCGCGGAAGGCGTCGACGAACAGCGCGTGATCGGTGCGCACCGTCCCGGCGTAGCCCATCGCGAAGTCGGTGAGGTCGGACACGAACTCGCGGCGGCGGCCCTCGACCACGGCGCAGATGGCCTCCTCCGTCTGGAACGTGACGAGGTGCTGGTCGCTGTCCTCGTCCGACGCGCAGTGCACCTTGGCGGTGGCACGACCCAGGCTGTGCACCACGGACGCCATCTCCTCGGGCTCGTTGACCTCGCCCCAGTCCAGGTCGAACTCGTAGGGCGAGACCTCGGACACGACGTACCCGACCCCGTCCAGGCTGGTGTAGCCGAGCAGCGGGTCGGTGTGCACCTGCAGGGCCCGCTGCGACACCACCGTGCGGTGCCCCTCGTGCTCGAAGTACCCGTCGGCCGCCGTGGTGTCCACGAAGCGGCTGATCGCCGGGACGTTGGCCTGCTTCATGGACAGCACCACGTCGTTGTCCAGGGACTGGCTGTAGCCCTCGACCAGCACGTTGTACGCCGGGAGGCCGGCGCTGCCGATGCCGAAGCCCGCCTTGCCCACGACGTCTCGGACCTCGTAGAACAGCGCCCGGTCGAACTTCTTGGACTCCGGGATGGTGTCGAGGTAGTCGCCGAACGCCCGCTCCACCTTGCGCCGCTCCGCCTTCCCGAGCCGACGCACCGTGGCGTCCTCGTCGAAGACCCGCACGTTGTCGTGCATCCGGGTCATGCCGTCGAGGAGCGCCACCCTGCTGGCGAGCCGCGCCCGGATCAGCACCTCGAGCACCGGGCCCTCGGTGTTGTCGAGGTGCAGCGCGAAGTCGTCGTCCTCGTCCATGCTCGCGTAGTGGGTGACCTGAGCCAGGTAGGAGCGGAGGTACCTCCCGACCAGCGAGCGGACGGCCTTCTCCGGAAGCGCCTTCTGCCAGCCCATCAGCGCCATGCTGGCCGCGAACCGGCGCAGGTCCCACGAGAAGTGGCCGATGTACGCCTCGTCGAAGTCGTTGACGTCGAACACCATGCGGCCGTGGGAGTTCTGGTACGTGCCGAAGTTCTCCGCGTGCAGGTCTCCGTGGATCCACACCCGACTGGCGCGGTCGTCGACCCACGCGTCCTCGACCTCTGCCATGTCGGCGTAGAACAGCGCCGCGGACCCGCGGTAGAACGCGAACGGGTTGGCCGCCATCTTGCGGAACTTCACCCGGAACGCGTGCGGGTCGTCGTGCATCAGCCCCGAGAACGCGGTCTGCAGGACCTCGATGATGAGCTCCTGCCGACGGGCCTGGGTCCTGGTCACCATGCGCTCAGTATCCACGCCGCCGGCAGGAGGTTCGCTCGCCGGACGCGGAAGCTCCCGGCTTGACAGGGCGGCCCCGGGCGACGCCTACTTGACGCGACCCTTTCGCACGCGGGCCGCTTCGGCCTGCCAGGAGACGTGGGCCCGGACCCTGCCCCCAGAAACGTGGTGGCGTTCATGTCCGCACCCCAGACACCGGGCGAGAGCGCCCTGGCGACCCCCCGGACGCAGGACGTCCCCGCTCCCGGCGAGTGGGTCGACGCGCTCCTGCGCAGCCGCGGCGCAGCCCGGAGCCAGGCGCAGAGCCGGGGCGGGGAGCTGGTCCGACGCGATCCCGACCACTTCGCAGCCGTCCTCGAGCGGATGCTGCGCCTCCTCCACGACGCGGGACGTCTCGACGACCAGACGATCGCCTCCTTGACGGGCGACGAGCTGGTGTCCGACGTCGACGACATCCCGTCGGGCGGCGTGGGGATCACCAGCGTGGTGTGGACGACTCCGGCCGTGGTGTGCCGCATCGGCGCCGACCTGTTCGCGTTCGTGGACGAGTGCGCCCGTTGCCACGGCACCTGGGAAGGCGTCGCGCTGTCCCGTCGACTGGGGGCCACCGGTGTGGACCCCGTGCTGCGGTGCCCCGGCTGCAGGGCGCACTACGACGTGCGTCGCGGCGGCGCGTGTCTCGAGGACGAGAGCCTGCACCTGACCCCGCTGTCGCTGTCGGCCCGCCACAGCACCACCGCCGTCACGGTGACCGGGCCCGCCCCGTCGCGCCACCGGGCCTGATCGAGCCCGTGTCCTTCGACGAGCGCCGCGTGTTCCGGGTGGGCGACGGGAACGTCAACGCCTACCGGCTGCTGACCGCGGTGGTCGTCCCACGCCCGATCGCCTGGGTCACGTCGCAGTCGGTCGCGGGCGTGGTGAACCTCGCGCCGCACTCGTTCTACACCGTCGCGTGCGCACGGCCGCCGATCGTGCAGTTCACCTCGGTCGGCAGCAAGGACACCTTGCGCAACGTGCAGGACACCGGGGAGTTCGTGGTCAACCTGGCACACCGGCCGCTGCTGGCCGCGGTGAACAACTCCTCCGCGTCGTACCCCGCGGACCAGAGCGAGCCTGCGGAGCTGGGCATCGCGATGCGGCCGAGCCTCGACGTCGCGCCGCCGACGGTGCGCGACTCCCCCGCCGCCATCGAGTGCCGCCTGCACAGCACGAACCGGCTCGGCGACTCCACGGTCGTGCTCGGCGACGTCGTCGCGGTGACGGTGGCCGAGGAGGTGCTCGTGGACGGGCACCCGGACTACCACCGGCTAGACCCGCTGTCCCGGCTCGGCAAGGACGAGTGGGGGGTCGGCGCCGAGGTGGTCTCGCTGAGGCGGCCCCGGACCCCGGAGGACCTCGGGTGAGCCGCGCCTAGGCTGGGCGCATGAGCCGGAGCCGTCGACCGGGGCCGAGCACCCGGGTCCGTGTGCACGAGGTGGTCGCCCGGCCCGAGCCGGCTGTGCTGCGGCACGAGGACCGGCTCGCGACCGAGGAGCCGCTGGAGATTCGGCTGGGGTGGCCGGGCAGGCCTGCGCAGCGCGTCGCGGTCACCATGCGCACGCCCGGGCACGACTTCGAGCTCGCCACCGGATTCCTGCACGGCGAGGGCGTGCTCGCCGCGGCCGACGACCTGCGCACCGTGGCCTACTGCACCGACGTCACGCTGAGCCCGGAGGAGGAGTTCAACGTGGTGACCGTGGAGCTGGACCGGCCCCCGCGCCGTGCCCCTGCTGAGCGGTACGCCGGGCTGTCCGCGGCCTCCTCGGCCTGCGGGGTGTGCGGGACGGAGAGCATCGAGGACGTGCTGGCGCTGTGCGCGGTGCCCGGCGGAGGGCCCGACGGTGGGCCCGGCGACCGTTGGGCGGGCCTGCGGGTGTCCTCGGAGGTCCTGATGGGGCTGCCGGACCGGTTGCGGGCGGAGCAGCGGGTGTTCGACTCCACCGGCGGGCTGCACGCTGCCGGGCTGTTCGACGAGGCCGGCGCGCCGTCCGTCGTACGCGAGGACATCGGCAGGCACAACGCCGTGGACAAGGTCATCGGCGCCCGGGTCCTGGCCGGCGCCTCCCCCGCGGCGCCGTTGATGTGCGTGAGCGGGCGGATCGGCTTCGAGATCGTGCAGAAGGCGGTGGTCGCCGGCGTGGGGGTGCTGGCCGCCGTGGGTGCCCCCTCCAGCCTGGCGGTGCACCTGGCGGCCGGGGCCGGGCTGTGCACGGCTGGGTTCGTCCGCGACCGGCGCTACGTCGTCTACTCGGCCCCGGAGCGCCTCGGCGTGTGAGAGCGGTTCTGTCGGTGGGGGGTCCTACCGTCGAGGCGTGCGCATCCTCCACACGTCCGACTGGCACCTGGGACGCTCGTTCCACGGCGTCGGGATGCTGGGTGCCCAGGCGGCGTACGTCGACCACCTGCTCGACGTGGTGGCGGCGGAGGACGTGGACCTCGTCGTCGTCTCGGGGGACGTCTACGACCGGGCTCTACCGCCGGTGGACGCGGTGGAGCTCGCGGACGAGACCTTCGCCCGGCTCGCCGCCTCGCGCGCGACCGTGGTGGTCTCCAGCGGCAACCACGACTCCCCCGCCCGCCTCGGGTTCAACGCCCGTCTGGCCGACGCGGCCGGGGTGCACCTGCGCACTCGGTGGCAGGACGTCGGGGCGCCGGTGCTGCTGGAGGACGCGCACGGACAGGTCGCGGTGCACGCGATCCCGTACCTCGAGCCGGACGCGGTGCGTGCGGCGTGGGCGCTGCCCGAGCGCAGTCACGAGGCGGCTCTGACCGCGGCCATGTCGCGGGTCGACGCCGATCTGTCGCGGCGTCCCGGTGCCCGCTCCGTCGTCCTGGCGCACGCGTTCGTCGCCGGCGGCGTCCAGGCCGCGGCGACGATGGCGTCGGACAGCGAGCGCGACATCTCGGTGGGCGGCCTGCAGATCGCGCCGACCCGGCTGTTCACCGACGTGGACTACGCGGCGCTGGGTCACCTGCACGGTCCCCGGGCGCTCACCGAGACGGTCCGCTACAGCGGCTCCCCGGTGGCCTACTCCTTCTCCGAGGCGGCGCACACCAAGGGCTCGTGGCTGGTCGACCTGGGCCCGGACGGGGTGACCGGGGCGACGCTCGTTCCAGCACCGGTGCCGCGCCGGGTCGCGACCTTGCGCGGGCGCCTTGACGAGCTGGTCGCCGACCCGGCGCTGGCGGCCCTCGAACAGGCGTGGCTGCAGGTCACGCTCACCGACCCCCGTCGGCCCCAGCACGCCATGCAGCGGCTGCGAGCCCGGTTCCCGCACGCCCTGATGCTGGCGTTCGACCCCGACGGCGCGGCGCCGGTCCGCGGCCCGGTGGTGCCCCGCGTGCATGGCCGCAGCGACCTCGACGTCGCGCTCGGGTTCGTTGCCGACGTGCGCGCCCTGGAGGCCTCGACCGAGGAGGAGCTGCTGCTCCAGCTCGCCTGCGACGCCTGCCGGATCGACGACGACAGGGACGCCGACGTCCGTGCCGACCTGCACGGGGGCGTCGGCTGATGCGGCTGCACCGGCTCACCGTCTCGGCGTTCGGCCCGTTCGCGGGGACCGAGCACGTCGACTTCGACGTGCTCAACGAGGCGGGGCTCTTCCTGGTGACCGGGGCGACGGGCGCAGGCAAGAGCAGCCTGCTCGACGCCGTGTGCTTCGCGCTCTACGGCACCGTCCCCGGCGTCCGGGGCGTCAAGGCGCTCAAGTCCCAGCACGCGGCGATCGACGCCAAGCCCGAGGTGCTGCTCGACTTCAGCGTGCAGGGCCGCCGGTTCGTCGTACGCCGCAGCCCGGAGTGGACCCGGCCCAAGCGACGCGGCAGCGGCGTGCTGACCGAGAAGGCGAGCGCCTCGATCCTCGAGGTGACGAGCGGGCGCGAGCACCTGCTGTCCTCGCGCGCCGCCGAGGTGGGGCTCCTGGTGTGCGACCTGATGGGGATGCACGCCGGGCAGTTCGTGCAGGTGGCGCTGCTGCCGCAGGGTGAGTTCCAGACGTTCCTGCGGGCGTCCTCGCAGGACCGCCACGACGTGCTCCAGCAGCTGTTCCGCACCGACCGCTTCGCGCGCATCGAGGACTGGGTCGCAGAGCACAGCCGCCGGCTCAGGGAGCGAGCCGTGGAGGGCCACACTGCGGTGCAGCGGATCCTGGACACGGCCGCCGACCGGGCCGGGGTCCCCGTCCCTGAGTCGTTCGACGGCGATGGCCTCCCGACCGCTGCTGCCGATGGTCTCGTGCGGGCATGGGCCGCTGAGCTCCTCGACGCAGCGACTGCTCGGGCGCGGCTCGAGCGCCAGTGCGCGGAAGCGTCCCGCCACGACCTGCACCGGGCCCGCGCTGCCCATGACACGGCGGTCCGGCACGCCGAGCGCCGTTCTCGTCGAGACGCCGCCCTTGACGCGTTGGCGACCCTGCAGCAGACGGAGGCGGACGCGCGGCAAGCGCAGCACCGGCTCGACGCCTCCGAGCGCGCCGACCGCTGCCGTCCGATCCTCGAGCTCCGTGAGGAGGCCGTCCGGCACCGGGACCAGGCGGCGGCCGCGCGGCAGCGGGCCACGCTCGGACTCGCCCAGTCAGCGGGCAGCGGCGCGCCGGGCAGCGACGAGGACGCCCTTCCGGAAGGGCTGGGGCTGGATGACGCCGGCGTCTCGGCCCTCGTCCGAGCCGCGCAGCAGCAGGTCGCCCGCCTGACGGCGCTGCTGCCCTCCCAGCACCGGGCTGCGGACGTGCGCCGGGAGCTCGAGGCCGAGCAGGAACGCCTGACCACCGCCGAGCGTGAGCTGGCCGACGTCACCCGACGGTGCGAGCGCGTGCCGGCAGAGGTCGAGCGGGCCACCCGGACCCTCTCCTCCGTCTCGGCCGTCGCCGCGCGTTCCGACCAGGTGGAAGCCGCGCTGGTGGCGGCCCGCGGACGGCACAACGCCGCCGTGCTGCTCGACGCGCTGGAGCCGCAGCTCGACGCCCTCGACGAGGCGCGCCGGGATGCCCGCGACAGGGTGCAGGACGCGCGTGAGCACGTGCAGGCGCTGGTGTCGCGTCGCCTGTCCGGCATGGCAGCAGAGCTCGCCGGTGCCCTGGTCGACGGCGCCGCCTGCCGGGTCTGCGGCAGCACCGACCACCCGCGTCCCGCCGCGCCGGCGCAGGACGCCGTCACCGACCTCGACCACGACCGGGCCGAGCAGCAGCTCGCGGCCGCGAGCACGGCCTTCGAGGAGGTCGAGCAGGCGCTCGGTGAGGCTCGGCGACGCCGGGAGGGTGTGGCCACGACCTGCGACGGTTGGGGCGTGAGCGAGTCCGCCTCGCGGGTGGACGAGCTCGCCACCGAGCTGGCGGCCGCGGTCGCTGCACGCGCCGAGCAGGCCGCGCTCGAGGTCCGGCTGCGGCGCCTGCGCGACGAGCAGGCGGCTTTGGGCAGCCGCCGGTCCGACGCTGCCGCTGCGGCCGCGGGCTGCCGCGAGGCCGTGGCCGCGCACGAGCGGACGCTGGCGGGCGCCCAGCAGGAGATCGTGGCCGCGCTCGGCGGCAGCGCCCTCTCACCCGAGCACCTCTCACCCGAGGACCTCGCGGCAGCGGACGACGACGGCACGACGGCGCTGGAGAGGGCCATCGGCGCCTGGACGAGATGGTGCGGCCGCCTCGTCGAGGCCGGCCGGACCGTCGCCGCGCACGACGCGGCCGAGGAGCGGGTCGCCGCGCTGACCGAGCAGGCCACCGCCATGGTGTGCCGGCACGGCTTCTCCGCGATCGATGAGGTCGACCCCGCGGTGCTCGACCCCGCGGAGCGGGGCCGGCTCGAGGACCTGCTGCAGCACCGACGCACCGAGCACGCACGCGCCCGCGCGGTGCTCGACGACCCCGAGCTCGCCGGCCTCGACCAGGGCCCGGTGCACGACATCGGCAGGCTCGCTGCCGAGCTCGTGGAGGCCGAGAGGGTCTGCACCGCCGCGGCCCGCGAGCAGGCCCTCGTCGACGACCAGGTCTCGTCGCTGAGCGCGCTGCTCGACCGGCTCGACGTCGCGATGCGGGACTGGGCGCCGGTGCGCGACGAGTCGCTGCGGGCCGACGCCATAGCCCGGCTCGTGCGCGGCATGGGGCACGACAACCAGCTGCAGATGCGGTTGTCGGCCTACGTCCTCGCCACCCGGCTCGACCAGGTGGTGGCGGCGGCGAACGAACGGCTCGGGCACATGCGTGACCACCGCTACCTGCTCCAGCGCTCCGGGAAGGCCGAGCGTCGCAGCGCCCAATCGGGGCTCGGTCTCGAGGTGGTCGACCAGTGGACCGGGGACGTCCGCGCACCCTCGACCCTGTCCGGTGGGGAGACGTTCGTGGTGTCCCTGTCGCTCGCGCTCGGGCTCGCCGACGTGGTCACCCACGAGTCCGGCGGCACGGAGGTGGAGACGCTGTTCGTGGACGAGGGCTTCGGGACCCTGGACGCCGACACCCTCGACGACGTCATGGACCGTCTCGACGGCCTGCGGGCCGGCGGCCGGACCGTCGGCGTGGTCAGCCACGTCACCGAGCTGCGCACGCGGATCCCCACCCAGGTGCACGTGGACAAGGGCCGTTCGGGGTCGACGGTCGCGGTGCACACCCTGGTCGGCTGACCATCCGGCTCACCGGTCGAACCGGCGCAGGTGACCCCCGGCACAATGGGCCGCATGTCCGAGGCTGAGCGGCCGATGGTGGCCGTGATCGACATCGACGGCGTCGTCGCCGACGTCCGTCACCGGCTCCGGCACGTCACCGAGCGCCCCAAGAACTGGGCCGCCTTCTTCGCCGGGGCAGCCGACGACCAGCTGCTGGCCGAGGGTGCAGAGACGGTGCGGCGACTCGCGGAGGTCTACCAGGTCGTCTACCTGTCGGGACGCCCGGAGGGTCTGCGAGCGGTGACGGAGCGGTGGTTCGCCCACCACGACCTTCCTGCGGGCCGGCTGCTCCTGCGCCCCCGCGGTGACTTCCGGCCGGCCCGGTTCTTCAAGGTCGAGCAGCTGCGGCAGCTGGCCGAGACGACCACCGTCGTGGTGCTGGTGGACGACGACCCCCGGGTCCTGGAGGCGGCGAGAGAGGCAGGGTTCGACGTACTGCCCGCGACCTGGATGGGTGAGCACTCGGCCCTGCGTGAGGCGCAGGAGCGCGACGGCCGGACCTGAACGCCAGCGGGCGGCGACCGCCGAACGGCGACGCGGGCCCGACTCACCGGGCCCTTCCGGCCCGTCCCGGCCCGGACCGACATAGCCTCTGCGACATGACCAGGCACGAGATCGACGGCTCGTTCACCGCGCTCCCCTACCGCCGGCTGGCCGAGGCGGCCCTCACCCGAGCGCAGGACTTCCACGTCAGCCACGCCGACTTCCGGTTCGAGCGGATCAGGTCCCAGGACATCCGCGTGCGCGACGGCCGACTGCAGGGTGCCGCGGACTCGGAGGACGTCGGCTTCGCCGTCCGCGTGGTGCTCAACGGCGCCTGGGGGTTCGCCTCCGGCATGCTGCTCAGCACCCAGGAGGCCGTGCGGGTGGCCGAGACCGCGGTGCGCACCGCGCAGGTGGCCGCGGCGATGACAGCCCGGCCGGTCGAGCTGGCCCCGGAGCCGACGTACGACGACGTGACGTGGGTCTCGGCGTACGACGTCGACCCGCTGACGGTGCCGCTGGCCGACAAGGTGGAGCTGCTGGCGGGCTGGTCCGCCCGGCTGCTCACCGCCGACGGCGTGGAGCACAGCTCGGGGTCGCTGCGGCAGGTCGTGGAGAACAAGTTCTACACCGACCTGGCCGGCACCACGACGACTCAGCAGCGGGTGCGCCTCGAACCGGACTTCGAGGCGTACGGGACCGACGAGGCGACCGGGGTGTTCGACTCGATGCGGACCGTCTCCCCGCCGGTGGCGCGCGGGTGGGAGTACCTCACCGGCGGCTACGACTGGGACGCCGCTCTCGGCCAGCTGCCCGAGCTGCTCGCCGAGAAGCTGGCCGCGCCCTCGGTGGAGGCCGGCCGCTACGACCTGGTGATCCACCCGTCCAACCTCTGGCTCACCATCCACGAGTCCATCGGCCACGCCACCGAGCTCGATCGCGCGCTCGGCTACGAGGCCAACTACGCGGGCACGTCCTTCGCCACGGTCGACAAGCTGAACACCCTGCAGTACGGGTCGCCGGTCATGAACGTCATCGGCGACCGCACCCAGGAGCACGGCCTCGCGACCGTCGGGTACGACGACGAGGGCGTGCAGACCCAGTCCTGGGACATCGTCAGGGACGGCGTGCTGGTCGGTTACCAGCTCGACCGCTCCATGGCCCAGATGCTGCCCGAGCTCAACGGCGGCCGCTCCAACGGCTGCGCCTACGCCGACTCCCCCGGCCACATCCCGATCCAGCGGATGGCGAACGTGTCGCTGCAGCCCTCGCCGCAGCCGGACGGCGGGCCCAGCGAGGAGGACCTGATCGGCCGGGTGGAGAACGGCATCTACGTTGTCGGGGACAAGTCCTGGTCGATCGACATGCAGCGCTACAACTTCCAGTTCACCGGCCAGCGCTTCTACCGCATCCAGAACGGCCGGCTCGCCGGCCAGCTGCGCGACGTCGCCGACCAGGCCACGACGACCGACTTCTGGAACTCCATGGAGGCGGTCGGCGGCACCCGGACCTACGAGCTCGGGGGCGCGTTCAACTGCGGCAAGGCCCAGCCGGGTCAGGTCGCGTCGGTGTCCCACGGGTGCCCCACGTCGCTGTTCCGCGACGTCAACGTCCTCAACACGACCGCCGAAGCCGGCTGAAGGGTGGGTCACGCACCATGACTGGCAGCACTCCCCAAGAGCTCGTCGAGCATGCCCTCAGCTCGTCCAGGTCCGACCACTGCGTCGCGATCGTGCACGACTCGATGAGCGCCAACCTCCGGTGGGCGAACAACACGCTCACCACGAACGGCGTCATGCACGCCATGACCGTCACCGTCGTCGCCCTGCACGGGGCCGCGGAGGGCACGGCCGCCGGGTCGGTGTCGGCCAGCGCCGCGTCGCCGGAGCAGGTCGCGCGCATCGTCGAGGCCGCGGACGCCGCGGCGCGCGCCGGGAGCCCCGCCGAGGACGCCGCAGAGCTGGCTCCCGGGGGCGCGGACGGCGACTGGCTGGAGCCGCCGGGCGAGACCTCGATCGACGTCTACGCGGACTTCGCGCCTGCCCTGGGCCAGGCCTTCGGCCGGGCGACCGCCGAGAAGCGGATCCTCTACGGCTTCGTGGACCACGCGGTGACCACGACGTACCTCGGCACCAGCAGCGGCCTGCGGTTGCGTCACGTGCAGCCGACCGGGCACTACGGCTGCACCGCGAAGCCCACCGACCTCTCGACGAGCGCCTGGGTCGGCGGCGCGACCCGCGACTTCGCCGACGTGGACGCGCACGCGATGGACGCCGAGCTGGTGCAGCGGCTGGGCTGGGCCTCCCGCCGCGTCGACCTGGAGGCGGGGCGCTACGACACCGTCCTGCCCCCGACCGCCGTGTCGGACCTGATGATCTACGCCTACTGGACCGCGTCGGCCCGGTCAGCGCACGACGGGCAGACCGTCTTCTCCCGACGCGGCGGCGGCACCCGCATCGGCGACCGGCTGTCCGACCGCCCGCTGCAGGTCTACTCCGACCCGGCCTACGACCGGCTGCAGGCCGCACCGTTCGTCGCCACGGGGTCGAGCAACGAGATCGAGAGCGTCTTCGACAACGGGCTGCCGCTGTCGCGCACCGACTGGATCAAGGACGGCACGCTGAGCGCGCTGCTGCAGACGCGGCACTCCGCGGGGTTGACCGGCCAGCCGGTCACGCCGTACGTGGACAACCTGGTGGTCGAGGTGGACGGCGCGACCGGCAGCACCACGGACCTGGTGGCAGGGGTCGAGCGGGGCCTGCTGCTGACCTGCCTGTGGTACATCCGCGAGGTGGATCCCCAGACGCTGCTGCTCACCGGTCTCACCCGCGACGGGGTGTACCTCGTCGAGGACGGGGAGGTCACCGGGGCGGTGAACAACTTCCGGTTCAACGAGAGCCCCGTCGACCTGATGCGTCGGTTCTCCCACGCCTCTGCGACGGTGCCGAGCTTCTCGCGGGAGTGGGGGGACTACTTCCCGCGCACGGCGACCCCGGCGCTGCGGGTGCCGGACTTCAACATGTCAACGGTCTCGCAGGCCAACTGACCAGGCGGGAACGCTCCTGCCGCGCGGACCGCGCGACGCTGGGTCATTCGCTCTGGTTCAGCCGCAACGTCTGCAGCCGTCTGCCCGCGAGGGTCGTCGCAGTGACGGTGACCACCGCCAGCAGCAGTGTTCCGACACCGAAGCCGACGGCGGCCTCGATCCCCGAGCGACGGGCTGAGTCCCCCAGTGCGCGCTGCACCACGCTCAGGGACCACTGCTGGATGCTGAGGCTCTGCGCTCCGGGCACCACGGCGCCGACCAGTGACTCCCAGACGAGTGCGTAGATGAGGCCGATCACGACGGCGTTGCGGCTGACGACGGCGAGGAGCAGGAACACCGCGCAGTACGCCACCCCGGCGACCAGGGCGCCGGCGGCGTACGCCAGGGTCACGGTGCCGACCTCGCCGGTGAGCACGACGCCCGCGACGGCGATCGGCAGCACGCCGAAGGCGACGGTCACGCCGATCGCGACCAGCAGCTTGGTGACGACGATGGAGTGCCGGTTGAGCGGCTTCGCGAGCAGGTACACGATCGACCCCTCGTCGATCTCGGGACCGATCGAGCCGGTGCCCGCGATCAGGCTCAGCAGTGGCATCAGGACGGCGATGCCGAAGGCACCCAGCAGGTCCGGAGCAAGCGGTCCCTCGAGGTCGCGCTCGATGTCGGGGTCGAGACCGGCAAGGACCCGGGCCAGCGTGCACAGGGCCAGCAGCGCGAGCGGCAACAGCAGCAGCACGAGGGTGCGTCGGCGGCCGAGCAGGCTGCGGGCGGTGAGCGTCGCGACGGTGCTGTTCACCGGGCCACCAGGTAGGCGAAGACGCTCTCCAGGGACTCGTCGGCGGGGCGCACCTCGAGCAGCCTGATCCCCTCCCGGGCGGCAACTCGGGGCAGGGCGTGCACGAAGGCGGCGAAGTCGGTTGCCTGCACCGCGACGATGCTGCCGTCCGTGCCCGAGGTGAGCTCCACCCCGGAGACCGACGGCTGGGCGATCAGGGCGGAGGCCAGGGCACGGTCGTCGCTGGACTGGATGGTGTACTGGTGCGGTCGCTGCGTCATCAGCCGGCGGATCTCGCGGAAGTCGCCGGACGCTGCGTGCCGGCCGGCGACCATGACCTCGATCCGGCCGGCGATCTGCTCGACCTCCTCGAGGATGTGGGAGCTGAACACGATCGTCCTGCCTTCGGCGCCGAGTCGGTCCAACAGCTCCATCAGGTGCAGCCGCTGGCGCGGGTCCATGCCGTTGAAGGGCTCGTCCAGCAGCAGCACAGCCGGGTCGTGGACGATCGCGGTGGCCATCTTGATCCGCTGCTTCATCCCCTTCGAGTAGCCGCGGATGTCGCGGTGCTGGGAGTCGGCCATCTCCACGGTCGCGATCGCCCTCCTCGCCGCCGACTCGGGATCGCGGAGCTTGTGCAGCCGGGCGTTGGCGAGGACGAAGCTCCAGCCGTTGACCGCGTCGTACATCTCCTCCCGCTCGGGCACGAGACCCACCCGGCGGTAGATCTCCGGGTCGCGGTACACCGGCTCCCCGTCGAGGGTGACGGTGCCCGCCGACGGAGCGAGGAACCCCGCCATCAGGTGGATCAGCGTGGACTTGCCCGCTCCGTTGGGCCCGAGCAGGCCGGTCACCCCCGCGTCGAGACGCATGGTGATGTCGTTGACGGCGACCACATTGCCGAACCAGCGGGACACCTGGTCGATCTCCACCGCGCTCATCCCAGCGCCTTCCGGTAGCGGGCGACGAGCGCTGAGTAGCAGGCGGCGAGCAGCACCACGGTCACGAGCGTGAACAGCACGGTGCCGAGAGCCCCGGGAGGCGCCTGCCCCCCTGACGAGTCGGCACCGAGCGCGCCGGTGACCACCCCGTCGACGAGCGTGTACGGCGAGATCAGGCCGGTGTAGCCGAGGAAGGTGTCGTTCCCGAATGCCGAGGCGAGCCCGCGCACCGTGAGCTCCATGCCGGACAGCACCAGCAGCACGGCCACCACGGCGGCGACCCCGAGGCCACGACGCGGTGTCAGGGCGGCGACCAGCAGGCCCACCGCCGCGAGCACGACGGCGTGGATCGCGACTCCGGCCATCGCCCGGAGGTAGTCGGGCACCTGCTCGTCGAGCGGCAGCTCGGCCAGCAGCGCTGAGCAGAACAGCAGTGTGACGGGCAGACCCATGAGGATGAACAAGGCCACCGTCATCCCGGCCAGCTTGGCCTGCACGTACTGCCGCCGGCTGAGCGGGCGGCAGAAGTACAGCGACGCGACCCGGAAGCGCAGGTCCCGCGACATCACCGCCGGCGACTGCGACCCGACGAAGATCGTGACGACGAGCTGCACCAGCATCACGTAGTCGGTGTAGCGGACGGGAACAGCCGTCAGCCCGACGTAGCTGGTGATGATGCCCATCACGACTGCCGGAAGCACCATGAGCCCGAGCAGCAGGAACGGCATGACCTTCGAGCGGGCCGAGCGACCGAGACCGTAGGTGCCGCGCAGCGTCTCGACGAACAGGGAGCGTTGGATGTAGCGAGCGCCGTGCCGCGGGCCGTCGTAGTGCCGGTAGCCGATGTCGTGGATGGCGCCTGCCCGCGCTGGTGCACCTCGGTCGGGAACGGCGTGCTCAGACATGGGCCCCTCCCGAGCGGCGATCGCCGTCGGTGAACATCTCGGTCAGGCGGTGCCGCTGGCGCTCCAGGCGGACCAGCCCCAGGTCCAGCTCGGCGACCGCGTCGCGCACGAGGTCGTAGACGGTCTCGTCGACGACGTCGATCTCGAGCACGTTGCCCGCGCTGCGGACGCCGGCACCGGCGGTGTGCAGCCGCCGGACCAGGGGCCCCGGATCGCCGTTCACCTCCACCGTGACGACGGCGGTCGCGCCGGTGGCCGACGCGGTGGTGGAGTGCCGCAGCAGCCGCCCGCCGTCGATCACCACGATGCTCTCGCAGACCCGCTCCAGCTCCCCGAGGAGGTGGGAGGTCACGATCACCGAGATCCCGAACTCCCCGCCCACCCGTCTGATCAGCTCCAGCATGTCCTCCCGGCCGGCAGGGTCCAGTCCGTTCGTGGGCTCGTCCAGCAGCACCAGCGCCGGGTCGTGGACCAGGGCCTGTGCGAGCTTGACCCGCTGCCGCATCCCGGTGGAGTAGCCGCCCATCGGCCGGTAGCGCTCCTCGTAGAGGCCGACGTGCCTCAGCGTGTCGGCGGCCCTCTCGCGGGCGGCCGTCGTGGGCAGACCGGACATCCGGGCCATGTGCACCACGAACTCGGTGGCCGACACGTCAGGCGGAAGGCAGTCGTGCTCGGGCATGTACCCGACCCGTTCCCGGACGGCCGGACCGTCGGTCGCCACGTCGAGGCCCAGCACGCTGGCCGAGCCCTCCGTGGTGGGCAGCAGGCCCAGCAGGATCTTGAGCAGCGTGGACTTGCCTGCCCCGTTGGCACCGACGAGTCCCGTGACGCCTGGCTGCACGTCGAGGGTCAGGCCCTCCAGGGCGGTCACCGAGCCGTACCGCTTGGTGAGTCCGACGGTGCGGATCAGCGACATCGCTCTGTCAGCAGACGCCGACGCGTCACCGGGCCCGTCCATGGAGTCGAGGGTAAGGGTCGCGACCGGCGAATCCGGCGCTCGACGCGGGGCCGGCCCGCCCTGGGTCAGCGTTCCTGCGGAGGACCCCCGGGGATCGGGGCGGCGGGGTCGTAGGGCACCCGGGTGTACACGAACGTCTCGCACATCAGGTGGTTCACGGTCCCGTCCGGGTTGCGTACGACGTGCAGCCGCTCGCCGTGGTGGTAGCCCATGGTGCCGAGGAACGACCCGTCGTCCTGCGGCAGGAACCGGTGCGCCGTCCCGGCAGCCCCGAGCTTGCTCACCACGACCTGCCGGCCGTCCCACCCGAACGCGAGCGCCGTGTTGCCCCAGTGCCAGACGCCCAGCAGCTCCTCGACGCTTGACGGCACCGACGCGACGGGCGTCCACGGCCGCGGCACCGTGCCCTCCGACGCCTCCACCGCCTCGAGCATCTCCACCGCCAGCGCCTCGCACCGCAGTCCGACGGTGGCGTTGGCCATCACCACCGCGCCGGTACGACGGACGGGGTCCAGGAACAGCCCGGCCAGGAACCCCGGCATCGACCCGGTGTGCCCGAACAGCAGACCCGAGCCGCCCCGCGAGATCTGGAAGCCGAGGCCGTGCGCGCTGGCCATCGCCGCCGCCCGAGCCGCCGACATCGGGGTGGACATCTCGTCCAGGGTGTCGCGCGGGAGCACCTCGGGATGACCGGCCGCGAGGAACCCCGCGTAGCGGGCCAGGTCGGCCACGGTGCTCCACACCTGTCCGGCCGGCGCCATCGCACCCGTGTCGTGCGCCGGCTCCGGGGTCAGCGTTCCGGCGTAGTGGTGGACGCTCCAGCCGGTGGCGTGCGGCTCCTGCGGCAGGTAGCTGGTGCGCGTCATCCCGAGCGGCCCGAGGATCCGGGACGACACCACGTCGAACCACGGCTCGCCGCGGCGACGCGCCACGACCTCACCGAGCAGCGCGTAGGCGACGTTCGTGTAGTGGAACGTCACGCCGGGTGCGAACGAGGGAGCGGAGTCGTCGATGGCGGCGACCAGGTCGTCGAACGAGACCCCGGGGCTGCGCTCCCACCATGACCCTGGCGGCTCGGAGTGCATCCCCGAGGCGTGCGCGAGCAGCTGGCGCAGCGTCCGGTCGCCGTAGGGCACACCGGGAAGGTGCGCCGAGAGCGGGTCGTTGAGGTCGAGCGCCCCCTCGTCGCGCAGCTGCAGCATGAGCACCGCGACCAGGGTCTTGGTGATCGAGCCGATGCGGTACTGCACGTCGGGTCCGGTCGCGAAGTCCTCGCCACCGGTCACCCCGCCGGTCCACACCAGCTCACCGTCGCGGACCACTCCCCCGGCGACCGAGGGCAGCCGGCCGGCGACCTGCTCGCGCGCCAGGAGCACGTCGAGCCGCCGCGACGTCGTGCCGGTGAGGCTCATGCGTGCCCCGCGGCGGCGTCCGCCTCCGCGTACGGGCCGTCCACCGGCGCACCGACCGCCTCGTCCGGGGAGACCGCCACCCCGTCGGGCGTGGCCGCCGGAGAGCCCGGGGCCTCGTCGTCCGAGGTGTCGAAGACCTCGGGCGGAGGGCACGCACACACCAGGTTGCGGTCGCCGTAGGCCTGGTCGATGCGCGCCACCGGCGGCCAGTACTTGTCCGGGTCGGGGCCCGCGGGGAAGACCGCGACCTCGCGGGAGTAGTCCCGGTCCCAGTGACCGCTCAGCGCGGCCGACGTGTGCGGCGCCCCGCGCAGCGGCGAGGACTCCGGGCTCCACTCCCCCTGCGCCACCCGCTCGATCTCGCCGCGGATGGCGATCATCGCCTCGCAGAACCGGTCGATCTCCGCGAGGTCCTCGGACTCGGTCGGCTCGACCATCAGCGTGCCGGCCACCGGGAAGCTCATCGTCGGCGCGTGGAACCCGTAGTCCACCAGCCGCTTCGCGACGTCGTCGACGGTGACACCCGTCGCCTTGGTCAGCTCCCTCAGGTCGAGGATGCACTCGTGCGCGACCAGGTCGCCATGCCCCTTGTACAGCACGGGAAAGTGCTCGCCGAGCCGCTTGGCGACGTAGTTCGCGGACAGCACGGCCACCGCCGTCGCGCGGGTCAGCCCCTCGCCGCCCATCATCCGCACGTAGGCCCACGAGATCGGCAGGATCCCCGCCGAGCCGTACGGCGCCGCGCTGACCGGCCCGATCCCCTCCCGGCGCGCCGGGTCGGGGTGGCCGGGGTGCGAGGGGAGGTACGGCGCCAGGTGCGCAGCGACGGCCACCGGCCCCACGCCGGGACCGCCACCGCCGTGCGGGATGCAGAACGTCTTGTGCAGGTTGAGGTGGGACACGTCCCCGCCGAACTCGCCCGGTTTGGCGTGGCCGAGCAGAGCGTTGAGGTTCGCACCGTCGACGTACACCTGGCCGCCGTTGTCGTGCACCACGTCGCACAGGTCGGCGATGCCGTCCTCGTAGGCGCCGTGGGTGGACGGGTAGGTGACCATGATCGCGGCGAGGTCCTCGGAGTGCTTGTCGCACGCGGCGCGCAGGTCGTCCATGTCGACCCGCCCGTCGGGAGCCGCCTTCACGACCACCACCCGCATGCCGGCCATCACCGCGGACGCGGCGTTCGTGCCGTGCGCGGAGGCCGGGATCAGGCACACGTTCCGCTCCGAGTCACCGTTGGCGACGTGGAACGCCCTGATGGCCAGCAGCCCGGCCAGCTCGCCCTGCGATCCGGCGTTGGGCTGGATCGAGACCCGCGCGTAGCCGGTGACCTCGGCGAGCCATCCCTCCAGCTCCCCGATCAGGTCGGCGTAGCCGACCGCGTCGGAGGGCGGCGCGAAGGGGTGAAGGTCGGCGAAGCCCGGGAGGCTGATCGGCTCCATCTCCGTGGTGGCGTTGAGCTTCATGGTGCAGGACCCGAGCGGGATCATCCCGCGGTCCAGCGCGTAGTCGCGCGCCGAGAGCCGGCGCAGGTACCGCAGCATCGAGGTCTCGGACCGGTGGGTGTTGAACACCTCGTGGGTGAGGAAGTCGGTGGTCCGGGCCAGGTCCGCCGGCAGCTCGTCGCCGACGCGGGCGTCCACGGCGTCCAGGTCGACGTCGGAGGCGCCGAACGCCTCCAGCACGGCCTCGAGGTGCGCCCGCGACGTGCTCTCCGACGTGGAGATGCCGACCGTGTCCTGGTCCTTGTCGCGCAGGTGCACGCCGCGCTCACGGGCTGCCGCCACGACCTGGTCCGCGCGCCCCGGCACCCGCACGGTGACGGTGTCGAAGAAGTGCTCGTGCAGCACCTCGACGCCGGCCTCCCGGAGCGCCGCGGCCAGCACCACGGCGTACCGGTGGGCACGCAGCGCGATCGTGCGCAGCCCGTCGGGCCCGTGGTAGACGGCGTACATGGACGCGACCACCGCGAGCAGCACCTGGGCGGTGCAGATGTTGGAGGTGGCCTTGTCCCGACGGATGTGCTGCTCGCGGGTCTGCAGCGCCAGGCGGTAGGCGCGGCGGCCGTCCGCGTCCACGGAGACGCCGACCAGGCGACCCGGGAGGTGGCGCTCCAGCCCGGAGCGCACCGCCATGAAGCCCGCGTGCGGACCGCCGTAGAACAGCGGCACGCCGAACCGCTGGGAGGAGCCGACGACGACGTCCGCGCCCATCGAGCCCGGCGACTCCAGCAGGGTCAGCGCCAGCAGGTCCGCCGCGACGACGGCCATCCCGCCGCGCTCGTGCACCGCCTCGATCACCGGTCGCGGGTCGAGGATCGCGCCGTCGGAGCCGGGGTACTGCACGAGCACGCCGCACGGGTCGTCGACGGGCAGCCCCAGCGACAGGTCGGCCACCACCACCTCGATGCCCATCGCCCGGGCCCGGGTCTGCACCACGGCGGTCGTGTGCGGCAGCGCGTTGGCGTCCACGACGAACGGTCCGACCGCCTTCTTGTTCCCCCGGCGCACCAGCGTCATCGCCTCGGCGGCCGCCGTCGCCTCGTCGAGCAGGGACGCGTTGGCGGTCGGCAGGCCGGTCAGGTCACCGACCATGGTCTGGAAGTTCAGCAGCGCCTCCAGCCGGCCCTGGGAGATCTCCGGCTGGTACGGCGTGTAGGCGGTGTACCAGCTGGGGTCCTCCAGCACGTTGCGGCGTACGACGGCCGGGGTGATCGTGCCGGAGTAGCCGAGCCCGATCATCGGCTCGCGGGGAGTGTTGCGCGCTGCCAGCGCGCGCAGCTCGCGGGCGGCCTGCCACTCGGTCGCGGGGGCAGGCAGCGCCAGGTCGTCGGCGGAGCGGATCCCGCCGGGGACGGCGGCGTCCATGAGCGACTCGAGGGAGTCATAGCCGAGTGTGGACAGCATGGCCGTGACGTCGGAAGCGCCCGGGCCGATGTGCCGGTCGGCGAAGACGGCAGCGGTGTCGAGCTCGGAGAGGCTGGGGTGGTCGGACACGGAGGCTCCTGGGCTGGCGCGCGGTCAGGTCGCCTCCCCCTCTGTCGGGCGACGCAGGTGAGGCACCTCCAGAGTAGCCTGGCCCGCACAGTCCTGGCGCCTGAGAGGTTCCGGGGAGGAGTTGCCCCTTCGGCGCTCCGGCCCCTTGCGAGGGCTCGAAGGCTCTCCCGCGCGGAGTCAGCAGCCAGGACAGCCTCCCCGCACGCTCACGCCCCACTCGCACCAGACGCTCACGCCGTCCCGCCCTGACGCCGGGAGCGGCTCGGGCCGGGCGAGGCGCGGGGGTCAGCCGGTGGCGCGGGCGCGGCGACGGGCCGCGAGCTCGTCCGCCGCGCTCGTGGCCGCGACGTCCTCGTCCACGGCGCGCTCGCTGGGCAGCTCGGCCAGCGATCCCTCGATCTCGCGCCACACCCCACCGATGGCGATGCCGAACACGCCCTGACCGCCCTGCAGCAGGTCGATCACCTCGTGGTCGCTGGTGCACTCGTAGACGGTGGCGCCGTCGCTCATCAGCGTGACCCGGGTGAGGTCGTCGGTCCCCCTCTCGCGCAGGTGCTGCACCGCGGCGCGGATCTGCTGCAGGGACACCCCGGCGTCGAGCAGACGCTTGATCACCTTGAGCAGCAGGATGTCGCGGAAGCTGTAGAGACGCTGCGAGCCGCTGCCGTGGGCCCCGCGCACGCTCGGGTCCACCAGTCCGGTGCGGGCCCAGTAGTCGAGCTGCCGGTAGGTGATCCCGGCGGCGTTGCACGCGGTCGGCCCGCGGTAGCCGGTGCCGCTGGGCAGCGGGGAGACGTCGTCGTCGAAGAGCAGGCCCTGCTCGTCGGCGACGGAAGCCGCTTCGTGTGCCGCAGTCTCGTCCGCTGCATCGCGTGCAGCCACGTCGTCCTTGCCGTTCACGTCTGACCTCGTCTCGTCCGCTCCGCTCAGCCTGTCGCTCCCTGGGAAGCCGTTGGACTCGGAGATCGCCGGCGACCAGTGGAGCGGTGCGGCGAAGAGGAGAACAACGGTGGAGTTACAGCGGAGACACTCCACCGTAGGGCGCCCGGGGGGACCGGTCAACGAGAACAGGTCATTCCAGACCGCGTGTCGTCACCCTCAACCTGAGGTTGAGACTCGGTCCATGGTCGCCGGCAGGCTGATGGTCCGGACGGTCAGCGTGACTCGAAGTCCTCCGGCGACACCTGGTCGAGGAACTCGCGGAACTTCTCGACCTCGTCCTCCTGCTCGTCGGGCACCTCGAGGCCCGCCTCGTCCAGGACGTCCTCCGCGCAGACGATCTTGCTGCCGGTGCGCAGGGCGAGCGCGATGGAGTCCGACGGTCGTGCGCTCACCTCCACGCCGGAGCCGAACACGAGCACGGCGTAGAAGATGCCGTCCTTCATCTCGGTGATCCGGACCTCGGACAGGTCCTGCCCCGTGGCGCTGAGCAGGTCCTTGATCAAGTCGTGCGTCAGCGGCCTCGGCGGCACCACGCCCTGCTGGGCGAACGCGATCGCGGTCGCCTCGACCGCACCGATCCAGATCGGCAGGTAGCGGTCACCCGCGACCTCCCTCAGCAGCACGATGGGCTGGTTGGAAGGCATCTCGACCCGGACACCGATCACGTCGACTTCGCGCACCCGGTCAGCGTACTCCGGGCCGCGGAGACCGGATGCGGCATCGTGCTCCGGGCTCCCCGCAGCCGCCGGCGGCCCCCGGGACTCAGGCGCGCAGCGCAGCCTTGACCAGGGTGGCGTGCAGCCGCACCGAGAGCGCCGCCATCTGGGCGATCGCCTCCTCGGCCCGGGCCGAGGCGGCCGTGTCCCGGCCCCGCCGCATCGTGGAGACCACCTGCTCCACGAGTCCGACCTCCCGGTCCGTCGCCGTCTTGAACGCACGCAGGTGCCGCGGCTCGAGCCCGAAGGCCGCCAGCTCACCGGCCGTCTTGGCGATCACGAGCGCGTCCCCGTCGTACGGCGCGGACCCGGCGGCGCTGCCGGCGCGTGGCCGAACCAGCCCGAAGCTCTCCAGCTGCTCGAGGAGGGAGTCCTCGATCTGCGCCGACGTCAGCAGCTCGTTGCGGGACAGCCGCAGCTCGGTCTCCCCCGCGCCGCCCGGCAGGAAGGACTCGGCCGCCGGGTAGCCGTCCCCGTCGAGGACCACACGAGGCACCTGCGGGCCGCTGGAGCCGTTGAGCGCGGGAGGCTCCAGACCCCGGTCGATGGCGTCGAGGTGCTCCCGGATGACCTTGAGCGGCAGGTAGTGCTCGCGCTGGCAGGTGAGCACGTAGCGGAGCCGCTCCACGTCGGCGTGGGAGAACTTGCGGTACCCCGACGGGGTGCGCTCCGGCTCGATCAGGCCCTCCGCCTCGAGGAACCGGATCTTGGAGATGTTCAGCCCGGGGAAGTCGCCGCGCAGCTGCGCGAGCACCTCACCGATGCTCAGCCGGGCGCGCGACGATGCGGCCTGCCTCACCCCCTACCAACCGTTTCCGGAGTGGCCGGTGAAGTAGACCAGCCGGTACTTTCCGATCTGCACCTCGTCACCACCCTGGAGGGCGACCTCGTCGATCCGGTCCCGGTTGACGTAGGTGCCGTTCAGGCTGCCGACGTCCGCGACCGTGAACCCGTCGGCCGTACGGCGGAACTCGGCGTGCCGGCGGGAGACGGTGACGTCGTCGAGGAAGATCTCGCTGTCGGGGTGGCGTCCCGCCGAGACCACGTCGGTGTCGAGCAGGAAGCGGCTGCCGGCGCTGGGCCCGCGCTGCACGACCAGCAGCGCGCTGCCCGGCGGCAGGGCGTCCACGGCGGCGGCATCGGCGTCGTTGAGCGAGCGCTCCTCGCGGTGCTCGACGTCCTTGGCCGGCGCACCGAAGGTGATGGTGGCCGTGGTCTCGCCGGGCGCCTCGGGCTGCGTCGACGCGGCCGGCTCCAGCCGGCTCCCGCACTTCGAGCAGAAACGCGACCCCTCGGGGTTCTGGTGTCCGCACTGGGTGCAGAACGGCATGCTGGCCTCCCGGCTCCGTCGGTTCGATCCCCCGGAACAACCCTCAACCAACAGTCGAGGTTCATACTTGCTGGCACGAACCTACCAGCGGCCTGGGTCCGATCAAGAGCCCTTGACCGTCGGTCAGGACTCCAGACCGTTCTGGTAGGCCGCGGCGTCCATCAGGCCGTCGACCGACCCCGCATCTGACGGCACCAGCTCGTAGAGCCAGCCCTCGCCGTAGGGGTCGGAGTTGACCAGCTCCGGCGTGGCGTCCAGCGCCTCGTTGACGGCGGCGACGGTGCCGCCAACGGGCGCGTAGACGTCGTTGACCGACTTCGTGGACTCCAGCTCCCCCACCACGGCGCCGCCGTCCACCTCCGCCCCCACCTCCGGCAGCGAGACGTAGACGATGTCGCCGAGCTGGTCCTGGGCGTACGCCGTGATCCCGATGCGCACCGCGGCGCCGGGCTCGGCCGGGCTGCGCACCCACTCGTGCTCGCTGGTGTACCTGAGGTCGTCGGGGAACACGGCGCTCCTTCGGGATCCGGTGGGTCGGGCAGGGACGGCACGCTACCCCGTGGCCGAGGGCCGTGCGTAGCTCGGCGCCCGGGGGTCGACCACGGTGGTGATCTGCACGGTGGAACGCTGTCGCACGGTGACCTTGCCGCCGACGGCGCGGACCTCGTCGATGAAGCCGCCGGTGAAGTCGAGAGCGGTGCCGAGCGTGTGCGCGTCGCCGATGGCCTCGATGAGGTACGGCGCGCGGAGGGCGGTGCCGTCCACGAGGACGCCCCCGGCCGCGGCGTCCTGCAGCGAGGTCGAGGCCACCACCCGGACCTTGTCGTTGAGCTCGATGACCTCGGCTCCGGCGTCACGGAGCTCCTGCAGCCCGTCGATGAGCTGGTTGGTGCCCACACCGGACCCCTCGTCGGTCACCGTGACCTGCACACCGGGCCCCTCGGCGGGGACGGTGCCGGCGAGGATGCCGAGGGTGGTCGCCTGCTGGCGGGCGCGGGCCAGGGCCGTCCGCCGCGCCTCGGTGTCGTTGCCGAGCGCGTCGCGGGTGCGTTCCAGCCGCGCGATCTGGTTCTCCGCGCGCTGCGAGGCCAGGGACAGGCTGTCGATGTACTGGATCAGCTCGCTCTGACGGGCGCCGACGTACGCGTCGTCCTTCCGGTTGGCCTGCACCTGGGTGACGGCGGCGAAGCCCAGTGCGGCCAGGAGCAGCCCGGCGACCACCTGGCCGCGCGACCCGGGCCGGCGCAGTGCGGCGACCAGCCGGGCGCGGCCGTCCGGCGCCGCGGGCCCGGCGGTCTGCACCTCAGGCTGAGGCTCAGGCATGGAGGAGGTGCCGGCGGATGGCGGCGACGTTGGAGAAGATCCGGATGCCGAGCACCACGATCACGCCGGTGGAGAGCTGGCCACCGACGCCGAGCTGGTCGCCGAGGTACACGATCAGGGCCGCGATCAGGACGTTCGACACGAAGGACACCACGAAGACCTTGTCGTCGAAGATCCCGTCGAGGAACGCCCGCAGAGCCCCGAACACCGCGTCCAGCGCGGCGACGACCGCGATCGGCAGGTAGGGGTCCAGCCAGACAGGCACCGCCGGCTGCAGCAGCAGGCCGAGCGCCACCCCGAGAACGAGCCCGAGCACCGCTATCACCGACGGCCTCCCGGCGCTCGCGCGGCTCGCAGGTCCAGGCGGCGGGCCGCTGGGAGCACCATGGACTCCACGGTCTCCACCTCGAAGCCCAGCCCGAAGGTGGACTGCAGCGTGACCCAGGTCTGGCCTCCGGCGGAGTCCAGCAGCCGGCCGCCCATGGTCGTGGGGTTGCCGATGGCGGCGACGGTGTAGGGCCGTCGCAGCGACACGAAGTTGACGGTGATGGCGCCGGCCGCGTCGCGGATGGAGGTCAGGCTGGTCACCCGCTGCCCGTTGACCGCAACGGCCTCAGCTCCCACGAGCCACAGCGCGTTGACGAGCTTCTGCAGGTCCGGCGCCTGGACCTGCTGCCGGAACGACGGCGCGTCGGGCGCGTCGTCGACGAGGACCCGGATCCCGGCGCCTTCGGTGGGACGGCTCCCGGCGAGCACTCCCAGCCGGGTCAGCTGCTGCTGGGCGGCACGTCCGTCGGTCGTCGCCTCGAGCCCCGATGCCTCCAGGGCCGCGATCTCGCTCTGCAGGGCCTGGACGCGGGTGCGGCGCTGGGCGAGCTGGGTCTTGCGGGCGTTGGCCTGGTCGACCAGCGCCTCCCGGGACGTGGCGGACGCGTCGGCGTCCCGCGAGGTCTGCACCGCGGCGGTCGCCACCAGCACACCGAAGACGGCGAGGACGGCCGTCGCCCGACCGGGTCGGTCCGGCCGCGAGGGCTGCGCGTCGGCCGCAGCGGCTCGTCGTCGCGACACGTGCGCGTAGTCCTCGTCGAGCGAGGTGCTGGTCAGGTGCTCGAGAAGGCCGCGGACCGCCTGCGGAGGTGCGTCGGGGACGGGCCGGGCAGCCTGCTCGGGCCTGCGCTGGTCAACCGCCATCGAGAGCCGGCGCCCTTCGGTCCCGGTCCGCGAGCAGCTTGCGGACCTGCCACGCGTACAGCAGGCCGGCCCACCAGTACAGGCCGGTCCCCCAGATGGCGAAGGCCCAGCCGAACACCTTCGCGAGCGTGGCGAGCAGTCCCGTCCCGTCACCCAGCAGCAGCAAGGGGAAGGCGTAGAGCAGGTTGGCGGTGGCCGCCTTGCCCAGGAAGTGCACCGGCAGGGCGCTGTAGCCCCGGGTGCGCAGGAAGGGCACCAGGCACCACAGGAACGCGTCGCGGGCCGGGAGGAGGAGGGCGAACCACCACGGGATGATGCCGCGTGCGGCGAGGCCGATGACGGTGGAGAGGATGTAGAGACGGTCGGCCACCGGGTCCAGGATCTCGCCCAGCTTGGAGGTCTGGTTGAGCCTGCGGGCGAGGTAGCCGTCGGCATAGTCGCTGATGCCGGACACGAAGAGGACGGCGAGGGCCCACCCGTCGGCCTCGGGGACCAGGATCAGCCAGAGGAACAGCGGGACGCCGGCGAGGCGGATGATCGAGATGACGTTCGGGATGGTCAGGACCCGGCGGCTCACAGTCACCGTGCCGCCCTGCGTGTCCACCAGCCTCCCTCGTCTGTCGACCGTCACCCCTACCCGAGCACCCTATCCCGTCGTCGGGTCCCGGACGCGGCGCCTCGTCGACGCCCCAGCGGGCCCGCGTGGCGGACGGTGGGGCGAGCAGGTCACGTGCTCACACAGCGGCGGGCGGCGGGATCAGCGCCGGTGCAGGGTGCGGCCGCAGCGCGGGCAGTGGTCCCGGGCGCACACGTCGAGCTGCTGTCCGCAGCGGCAGTTCGTGGACCCGCTGCAGCCGGGGTGCAGCGTCGTCTGGGTCGACCTGGTGTCGACGTCGGTGCTGCTGTCTGTGCGGTTCATCGGCTTCTCCCCGTGGTGTCCTCGTCTCTCAAGGAAACCCAGGAAAGCGGCAAAGGTGACGCAGAAACACCGTCAATAGCCCGAAGGTGTCACGGGAATGACCCGTTCGGCGGGTCGACGAACGCGTCGTGGCTAGTGCGTTGGCGGCCGCGGCCGTGGGCGGAGAGCGGCCGCGGCTCTCAGAGCTTGTGCAGCTTGGCGAACGGCCGCGTGATGCGGGTCCGCGAGGTGCCGAAGTCGACCACCACGGCTTGGTCGCCCTCGACGGTCACCACCCGTCCGAGCCCGTACTTGTCGTGGGAGACCCTCTCGTCGACCGCGAAGGTCTCCACCACCTCGGGCGGAGGAGGCTGGAAGGGACTGCTGGCCAGGTGTCGCCGGGATCCGGCATGAGGCTTCATCGTCTCCAGTATGAGCCCGCGGGGCCAGCCTCGTCGCATTTCCCGCTCCGGCCGGTCGAGCCGGTCAAGACGCTAGGCGGGCGACCCGGCCGGAACCGGTGACAGGACGTCGTCCATCCCGGCCAGGCAGAAGAGCCCCCGCGTCGGCTCGCTGGAGCAGGTGACCAGCAGCAGCGACCCCGCCGCGGCACAGCGCTGCCGCCAGACCGCCAGCACGTTGATGAGGCAGGTGTCGATCGACGTCACCGCCTCCAGGTTCACGTCGACGCTGGCGGGTCCCGCCTCGAGCGCCGCGCCGATGCTCTCCGCCGCCCGCAGCGCTCCGTCGAGGTCGACCTCGCCGCGCAGGTGGATCACCGCGTGCCCGGTCGCCGGGATCGGGTCCCCGGCCCCCGGCGGGTCGCCGCCCGGCTGCGCCGACCGCGTCCGGGACCGCTGGAGCGGGACGGCCGGCGCCTGAGCAGCGACCGGCTCGACCGAGTCGTCCGCGCGGCGTACAGGCATGTGAGAGTCCCAGGGTGTCGTGGCGAGACCGCAACCGGATGCATCGGTCCGTCCGCCACGCTACGACCCGCTGGACGGGCGGACCATGACCCCATTGGTCCATTTTCCTGCACCCACTTGGGGGATGCCGGCGACCAGGGGAGATCCCGTCAGGGGTCGCCCGTGGTGCCGAGCCCGGCGTCTCGCGCCCTGATGATGATCTCGGCGCGGTCGGTCGCCTGCAGCTTGGACAGGATGCTGGTGACGTTGTTGCGGATCGTCTTCGGGGACAGGTAGAGGGCGGTTGCGATCTGGCCGTTGTTCTGTCCCGCGGCGATCCGGTCCAGGATCTCGGTCTCGCGCTCGGTCAGCTGGGGGAACGGCCGGTCGACTGCCCGTGCGGACCCGAGCACGTCGGCGATGCGGTGCGCCAGCGAGGCGCCGAAGACCACCCCGCCCCCGTGGACCGTCGTGATCGCTCGAACGATCTCGTCCTGCTCCGCGCCCTTGCGCAGGTAGCCCCGGGCGCCCGCGCGCAGGGCCGACATCACGGTGCCGTCGTCCTCCCCCATGGTGATCACCAGTACGCCGACGTCCGGGTCGTGAGCGACGACCTGACGCGTCGCCTCGATGCCGTTGAGCTGAGGCATCTGGACGTCCATCACCACGACGTCGGGCCGGTGCTCGGCGGCCAGCGCCACGGCCTCGGCGCCGTCGCGGGCCGTGCCGACCACCTCGAGGCCGGGCAGCGGGCCGAGCAGGGAGGCCAGTCCGTCCCGGAAGACGGGGTGGTCGTCGGCGATGAGCACCCGGATCGGCGCATCCATCAGCGCATCTCCCCGAACGGCAGCCACGCCCGCACCGTCGTGCCGCCGGCCGGCGGGCAGGACACCTCGCACAGCCCACCGAGCTCCTCGGCCCGCTCCCGCAGCGACAGCAGCCCGACTCCGGCGGCGACGTCGTCGGCGATCCCCGAGCCGTCATCGGCCACGACGACCTCGAGCGCTGCAGCCTCCGGTCGCAGCGTGATCGCGCATCGGGTGGCGCGGGCATGCCTGACCACGTTGTTCAGCGCCTCGGAGACGATGCGGAAGGCGGCCACCTCGACGGCGGCGGGCAGGAGGCCGACACCGTCGGCCTGGACGCTCACGTCGAGCACGGAGCCGGCTCGCTCCGCCTGCTGCTCGATGACGGCCACCAGCCCCAGGTCGTCCAGCGCCGGCGGTCGCAGGTCGTGCACCAGGCGTCGTACGTCGTCGAGCGCGCCGCCGATCTCGGTTCTGGCCTGCCGCACCAGCCGGCGCGCCGTGTCGGGGTCGGCGTCCACGGCGTTGGCGGCCGCCTCCAGCCGCATCGCGACGCCGCCGAGCACGGGGCCCAGCCCGTCGTGCAGGTCGCGGCGGATCCGTCGCCGGTCCTCCTCGCGGGCGAGCACCAGCCGCTCGCGGCTCTCCTGCAGCTCGCCGGCCAGCAGACCGCTGCGCAGCGCGATGGCGGCCTGCCGCACCAGGTCCAGCAGCAGGGCCTGGTCGCGCCGTGACAGCAGGGACCGCACCCCGACCCGGGCGAGCACCAGCCGACCCACCCGCTCCCCGTGGTAGGCGATGTCCAGGTCCTGCGTCGCCGCCGGGGCGACACCGTGCGTCGCCGACAGCACCCGGCCCGCCGGCCCCAGCACCTCGACCCGGACGTAGGGCACCTTGAACGTCGAGGCGACGGCGCCGGCCAGGGCGGGCAGCTGCTCGTCGACCGAGCGGGCCTCCTCCAACCGGGCCGCCAGGGTGGAGACCACGTCGTACCGGTCACCGCGCCGTCCGAACAGCAGCCGCCGCACGCCCGCACCCAGCCAGGAGCGCAGCGGCCCGTAGACCGCGACCGCCAGCGCCAGCACGGCGACGGTCACGCCCCGCTCGTCGAGCCGCGGGCCGAGCAGGGACCCGGCCGCCGCGAGCGTGGCCAGGTCGATGCCGACCACCACCCCGGCGACCCCGACGTAGGTGAGCGTGCCCGCGACCAGCGCGTCGACGTCGGCGAGGTCGGGCCGGAGCACGCCGATGGCCACCGAGACAGCCGTGAGCACCACCGCGACCGTGAGCAGCAGCGTGGTGATGGCCCCCGAGGGCAGCAGCAGGGCCGCCACGACGGTGACGACGCAGACGATGCCGGCCCACAGCAGCCACCGCAGCTGGGTCCGCTCTGCGTCCGTGGCCCGCCGGTGGCGCGCGAGCGCGATCCCCAGTGCGGCGAGGAGCGCGGCCAGGGCCAGGACCCGGGTGACGGTGAGCGCAGCGACGCTCAGACCCTCCGAGAGCGGAAGCGCGAAGCGGTCGGTGCGGACCCCCGGGACGGGGGCGTCTCGGAAGACCACCGCGTCCGGCACGAGCAGCAGGGTGACCGGCAGGGTCGCGGCGGCGAGCACCGTGAGCATGCTGGCCGCCCCCGCGCGACCCGCCATCAACCGCCCCGTCGGGTACAGCACGAGCAGCAGCGGCAGGCCGAGCAGCAGCACGGCGCCGAAGCGGGCCACGAACCACACGGCGACGTCGGCGCCGGGCAGCCCGGCGCTGATCGAGTACGCCGACCAGGACTCCGCCACGCCGTCGAGCGCCCACACCAGCCCCAGACCTGCCAGCACCAGTCCCACGCGGTGCCGCGGGCGCGCGTTGAGGATCGCTCCGGCGGCGGTCATCAGCACGGCGCCGGTGACAGCGGTGAGCGCGCCGCGGCCGGCCTGCGCGGCGTCACGCTGCGCGACATTGGTGAGTGAGTCGACGTACGCCGCGAGCGTCATCAGCACCCAGCCGGTCCCTGCCACCACCAGGGCAGAGGGGCGCAGCGGACGCGTGGGAAGCAGCTGCGTCGGCCCCGCCGCGGGGTCGGCCACGTCGGTCGTCACCGGGAGAGTATCGCCCGTTCCTCGTCCCGCTGTCCGGGGACCAGGGTCCCGTCCGGGCGGGACACGGGAGGGACCGCACGCGGGACCGCGCTCCCTGCCGGGCGGGTCACCGGGACCACCAGAGTTGTGTCAACGGCACACCGGGTGCCGCTCCCACTGCGAAGGACACCACCATGACCATCTCCAGCACCCCCGCCCCGGCCCGCTCCGACGTCCGGTTCGACACCAGCGCCGCTCCCCGGACCCGGCACCCCTACCGCATCCACGGACGGGTCCTCTCCGCCGGCGCGATGCTCTGGTCGGCCGGCATCATGACCTTCGGCAACAACCCCACCGACACGCTCGGACTGGCCGTCTTCGGGCTCAGCTCGGGCGCCTTCCAGGTCGGGCTGCTGTTCCTGCTCCGGGCGCTGTGGCGCAGCCGGGCGCTGGGCGAGGGCCGCCTGTCCCGAGCCGTCCTGCGGGTGGAGGCCGGCATGGTGTGCCTCGCCATCGGCTCGACCTTCGTCGACTCGATCGGGATCTCCGACCTCACCCAGCCGGGGTGGATCCTCCTCGACGCCTTCTGGCCGCTGTCCATGCTCGGCATGTTTCTCATCGGGATCCGGATCGCCGTCGCCGGCCGCTGGACCGGTGCGGCCCGCTTCTGGCCGCTGGTGGCGGAGAGCTGGGCAGTCGTGGTCATCCCGACGATGGTGGTCTTCGGCTCGACAGCGTCTGCGGTGGTGGCCTCGCTGCACCTGCTCGTGGGCTACACGGTGCTGGGCGTGCTGGTCTCCCGCAAGGTGCGATGAGCTCTCCGACCAAGGCCCGTGCCCGGGCGGACGCGCTCCGTCGGCGTCCGCCCGGGCACGGGTGCGTTCAGGAGCGGGGGACCACGCGGCTCGGCGAGGTGGAGCCCCAGACGTCTCGGGTGCCGACAGCGCGCACGCGGTAGACCGCACCGACCGGCGCGGTGAGCACGCGCTTGGCCACTCCCCGCCCGTCGGTGCGGGCGGACCCCACGGTCGTCCAGCCGTCGGCGTTCCGCCGCTGGATCCGCAGGACCCGGTCACGCCACCTCTCGTAGGTCGCCGTGCGCAGCGTGTAGGTCGCCACCACCGCGGCGACGCGCACCCGTCGTGGTGCGTCGCCCGTGCGCGTCAGTCTCATGAACGTGCGGGAGTGCCGTCGGGCGGTGAAGCTCCCGATCGTCGGGTCCTCGAACGTGACGTCGTCGGTCTCTCCGCTGTAGGAGTTGCCCACGACCTTGCTGGGGCCGAGCCGGAACCTCCCGAGCCCCTGGTCGGGACACCACAGGTAGCGGCCCCGGGCCTGGAGGCTGGGCCCGGCGACGTTGCCGGCGTTGGCGTACAGGAACGCCTGATCCTGGAAGGCGCGTTCCTTCCACACCTCGATCTCGGCGGTCAGTCCGTGGTCGGAGTCGAAGGGGTTGCCGTAGCGCACCCGCACCTCGACGTCGCGGCAGTCCCGGGACGTGACCCGCACGTTGCTCCCGCGCACGTCGACGAGGTTGTAGACCGTGTCGTCGGCCCGCGCGGGCGCGGAGCTGGTGGGCGCCCGGTCGCGGCGCTCCTCCCCCGCGTCGGCGGAGGAGAACGGTCCGGCGGCGGAGACCAGGAACGTCGCGGTGGCCGCGGACGCCGCGAGTGCGGTCACGAGTGCGACGGTCGACGCCTTCGGCGTACGCATGCTCAGGCGACCCCGACGACGGCGAGGTAGCCGCTCCACAGGGGCTGACCCAGGAAGAGCCCGAGCGCGGCGCCCGCGAGCATGAACGGACCGTGCGGCACGCGGGTACGGCGCCCGGCCCGGCCGCCCAGGATCAACCCGACGCCGACCACCGCGCCGACGACGAAGCCCCCCAGCAGACCGACCAGGGTGGGTCCCCAGCCGAGCCAGCCGAGCGCGAGCCCGAGCAGCGGAGCGAGGGCCACGTCGCCGAGACCCATGCCGCGGCCCGCGGTGACCAGCCAGACCCCGCCGTACACCAGCAGCCACAAGGCGACCGACAGCAGGGCCACGGGCCGCAGTGCTGCCGAGCCGAGGAGCAGGTCACCGGCGAGCCCGGCGACGACCAGCAGGGCGACCACGCCGGTGACCACGAACGGCAGCCGCTGCCGGTCCAGGTCGATCAGGAACAGCGCCACCCCTCCAGCCACGAGCGAGAGCGCGGCCACGAGATAGAGGTCCTCGCCGAAGCGGAGGCCGACCAGGACGAAGAGGGCCGCGGTGACCAGCTCCACGAGCGGGTAGCGCGCGCTGATCGCCGAGCCGCAGTCACGACAGCGTCCGCGCAGCAGCAGCCAGGACAGCACCGGGACGTTGTCGCGGGCCCGGACGGGGTGTCCGCAGTCCGGGCACGCGGACCCGGGACGTACGACGGACAGGCCCTCGGGCACCCGGTGGATCACCACGTTCAGGAACGACCCCACGACCAGCCCCAGCAGGCCGAGCGTGGTCAGCGCCAGAGCAGGCGACAGCGCACTCACCCCTGCACCTGACCGGGAGCCTGGCGCTCGAGCAGCGACCGCAGCGCCGGCTCCTCGTCGGGCAGCACCACAGAGCTGATCGCCTCCCGCACCGCCTCCACCTCGAGCTCGCCGGCCTCCTCCTCTGCCCCTCCGGCGGGACCGGCGAGCCTGCGCGCCGCCAGGGCCCATCGCAGGTCGGTGGTCACCAGGGTCGCGTCCCCGCCCGCCGCCGAGGTGAGCACCAGGTAGGCCTCGAACCCGGCGAGGTCCGCCTGCACCCGCTGGCGCCGAGCCTCCTCCTCGTCGCCGGCCTGCGACAGGACGTCGGCCAGCGCCCGGCAGTCCGTGGCCGTGGCCAGCAGGTCGGCCACGAGCTGCTCGCCACCGCGCCCGTCCAGTCGGTCACCGACGGACTGGTTGGCGGCACCCGGCGCCGGCGCGGGCACGGCGTCGAGGTGGTGGGCATCCGCGAAGAGAGCACGGAGCTGGTCGTGCACCGACGGGTCGAACGCCGTCAGCAGGGCGTTGCGGGCCTCCTGCAGGACGGACCGGACGGAGCCGTGCCCGGTCGTGTCCCGTCCCGTCAGCGCGGTCTCGATGGCGCTGCTCACGGCGAGGATCGGCTCCGTGGGGTCGTCGAGGGCGCTGATGCCGCTCCCCCACAGCAGGGCCTGCACCGCACGCAGGTCGGCCGCCCACAGGGCCAGCGCCGCGAGGCGCGCATCCCCGCGGTCGGCGTACTCCCGTGACAGGGCGGCGTACTCCTCGACCTGGGTCTCCAGCACCGTCTGCGTCGACCGTGCGGTGTCCCCGACCGGCGCGACCGGGCCGAGGTGCTCCTGCTCGGCTGCGCCCAGCTCCTCGTCGCGGGCGCTCACATCAGGCTCCGGCGCAGCCCGCGGCGTCGGCGCTGCGCTGTGGCCGGGACCAGTGGCGCCGGGACAGGCAGCACCTTGACAGGGGCCAGGGGGGCCGCGGGTTCCGGTGCGGCGCCGACGACGGCTGGGTCAGCGGCAGCGTCCGAGGTGCTGTCGGCGGGTGCCTCCACCGCCGAGGCCCCAGCGGGCGCCTGGTCGGGAGCCGGGTCGGTGGTCGCCGGGGCGGCAGCAGCAGCCGGCGTCGGCGCACCGGGGAGGGCGAAGGGCCGCGGAGCGGCGAAGGTGAGCGGCAGGTGCCCCGAGGGGGACAGCAGCGGCCGCGCCACCCGCGGCGGGCGACCCAGCCTGTCCAGGGCGGCCTCGACCCGGGCGACCGCGACGTCCCCGCGCTGGTCGGCCACCGCGCCGCGGATCGCCGACAGGACGGAACGGACCCGCTGCTGCTCCAGGACCGTCGGCTCCTCGAGCCGGCCGGCGGCGGCGTCCAGCGCCTCCCTCAGCAGCTCGTCGTGCTCGGAGAGGGTCGCCTCCAGGCAGCGGACCTGGAACTCCAGCTTCCGGGCCAGCTCCGCGTCGGTCCGCACCTCCGCGTCGGTCTGCGCCTCATCGTCGAGCGCCGCGGGGTCCGCCGGCTCGGTGGGCACGTCGGCGTCCGCCACGGGGGCCGGTTCGGCGGGCACGTCGGCGTCCGCCTCGGGGGCCGGTTCGGCGGGCACATCGGCGTCCGCCGGCGGCGGCGGCACGGCGGAGCTGTCCGCCGGAAGCGCCGGCTCTCGAGGGACGTCCACGTTCCTGAGCGCGTCGAGGCGCAGGAGAGCGGGACGCCCACCGGTGCGGGCGGCGACCGGCGTCAGCAGCACTGCGAACGAGCCGATGACGGCTACCAGCACACCCAGCACCAGGCCGCGGAGCAGGCCGGCGTCCGGAAGGGAGAGCGAGGGCAGGCCGAAGAGGCGGGTCGCCGTCAGCGTGACCAGCAGGACGGCGACCGCCGCGGCCAACGCGAGGAGAGGGGCGGCGGGACGCCGGCTGTCGGAGGGACGCGGCGTGTCGGCGACCGGCTCGAGGTCCGGCTCCGGTGGTGCTGCGATGGCCTGCATGGTTGCTCCTGGTCCGAGAGTCGTGCGGCTGTCGGGAGTATCGGCGGGTGCGTGGCTGCGCTGTAGGAGGGTGCCGGGCGGGGGCGTCAGGGCGACTCCTCGGAGGCTTCCGCGGCCTCTGGGTACGTCGCCGGCGGCATCACGAACATGTCACCGGTGATGGTCGAGGTGTAGCTGCTCGACTCGCCCGCCTGCACCGTGACGTCCTTGACGAGGAACGCCCGCGGGATCGTCTCGAGGTTGCGCAGCAGGCGGCGCGTCGCCACAGCGTTGCCCTCGACCGAGACGGTCACGGTCTGCCGCGCGATCCTCTGGTCGCTCTCGCTGGTCGGCTGCACCGACCCGTCCGCGTCCGGACTGCCGAACGTCGGCGGCGTCGGCGTCAGCGCGGTGACGTCACGAGGACCGATGCCGGCCCGGCCCGCGGCCGTGGTGACCTGCTCGAAGAGGCCCGGCTGGTCCGCCGTGGCGGGGAACCGTTCGGCGAGTGCGGCTGCGGTCCTCTTCGTGTCCTCCAGGTGCTTGGCCTGGTCCTGCAGCTGCACCAGCTGCGCGGTCATCTGCTGGTTCTGCGAGACCGCGGCCTCCGTCGCCTCGTGCACCTCGCCCAGCGCGGAGGTCTGGGGGCCGAGGGCGAAGACCCAGCCTGCACCGGCGATCAGCAGCATGCCGGCGGCGCCGAGGCCCTTGGCGGCCATGGGGGTGCGCAGGTTCATCGGGTTCCCTTCGCCAGGAGCGCGTCCATGTCGGCGTACCGGCGGCTGAAGGTCTTGGTGGACAGCCCGACCGAGCCGGTGAACGTCACGTCGTCGCCTTCCGCCGTGGTCGTGGTGGAGATGAAGGGCTCCACGAACAGCCGGTCGCTCCCGAGGTTCCGGACCATCCGGCCCACGGAGTCACGCGACTTGGCCGATCCGGTCAGCGTCACGCAGCCCACCAGGACGCGGGTGTGAAACGGGTCGGGTCCGGGGCAGGTGGACTCGCCCGCGTCCCCGGTGCCGCCCGCGGCAGCGGCCGCGTTCGCATCGCCGCCCTCGACAGGGGGCGTCACCTTGACGGTGATGCTCTCCACCTTCGCGCCCGTGGGCGTGGCGGACTCCAGCGCCGACATCACCCGGGACAGGTAGACCTCGTCCTTCATCGCCTCCTGCGCGACCTGCTTCTGGGCCAGCACGGAGGAGACGTAGGTGCGCACCGGCGCCAGCTCCTTGGTCCGGGTCGCCAGCCGCGCGGTCGTCTTCTGCTCGTCGGCCAGCAGTCGCTCGGCGTGGCCGGTGCGGAGGTGCTGCACCGCCCATCCTGCTCCCAGCAGCATCACCAGCACGACGGCGGCCACGGCGAACCTCTCCTGCAGCCGCCGCGCGGTCAGCGCGTCGAACGCCCACGGGGAGAGCAGGTTGACGGAGGGAATGGTCTCGTGCGGGACGGCACGACGACGGGGCGCCTTCATGACGCCGGCCTCAGGCAGAGGCCCGCCGGGACCACCAGCTCGGCGACCTGCTCCTCGAGGAGCAGGATCCGGCGCGGCTTGTGCACCTGCTCCAGGACGCTGAGGGGTACGACGGGCAGCCCCAGCTCGCGCTCGACCGTCTCCGCGAGTCCGCCGAGAGCGGACGCCTTGCCGGTGAGGACCAGCCGCGCGAGCTGGGCGTCCCCGGTGGTCGAGCCGCGGAAGTAGTCCACGGTGGCGCCGAGCTCGGCCACCAGCGACTCCACGTGCTCGGCGATCACCGCGTGCGCGGGGTGGTCGTCCAACGAGGGAAGCGGTGGTGCGGGGTCGCCGTCCTGGACGGCGTACGGCACGCTCGAGGCGTGTCCGGGAAGGCCGAGGACGATCTTCGTGCGCTCCGCGTCCTCCCAGGTCCACTCGTAGCGCTCCATCAGCGCCCGGGTGATGGTCTGACCGCCCAGGCCCGCGAGCGTGCGCACGAAGCGCGGCCGGCCGCCCTGGTGCACCACCACGACGACGGTGTCCGCACCGATGTCCACGACGACCTCCAGGGGCGAGGCCGGGTCGCCGACCGGTCCGAGGGCGCGCACCAGCGCGAAGGGCAGCAGGTCGACACAGGTGGCACGCAGACCGGCGGCCTGGATCGCACGGACGAAGCCGTCGACCATGTCCCGTCCGGCGGCGACCAGCATCACCCGGGCGATCTTGCGGGCCGGCTCGTTGCCCTGCGCGGGCTGCTCGATCTCGTCGAGCATGTAGTAGTCGAGGTTCGCCTCGTCGACCGGCACCGGCAGCGCATCGGCGACCTGGTAGCGCAGACCCTTGCGGAAGTCGGCAGGTGGCATCCACTCCAGGTCCACCTGGCGCACCAGCACGGCGTCGTTGGCGATCCCGACCACGACGTTCTTGCTGCTGAACCGCCCCTGTCGCCACAACTCCTTCAGCGCCTCGGCCAGCGCGTCGGGATCGACGACGAGACCGGCGCGGATCACCCCCTCGGGCAAGGCCACCGCCGCGAAGCGGCGAAGGGTGGCGCGCCGTCCGACGTCGAACTCGGCGGCACGCACACCGGATCCCCCGATGTCGAGCCCCACCATCGTGCGCGTCATCGCCGTCCTCTCCGAAGGGCTGTCGAGACCGTGCGGCCGCGGGCAGGGCTGTCCCGTCCGGTCGTGCCGCACTCAGAGCATCGGGCGCGAGGGCCCCCGACTTGACGGTTGCCGCTCGGTCGTCGGCCCGGTCGGACGGGGGCGGATCGCAGATCGGGCGGAACGGCGCATTCGGCCACGGGGCAGGCGTGTCGCGTGGTGCAATCGGCGCCATGACCATGCAGATCGCGCCGTTCTTGCAGGCGGTGGTGGTCCACAAGGCCTCGGACCTGCACATCAAGCCCGCCAGCCCTCCCAAGATCCGGATCTCCGGCTCCCTGGTGCCGCTCCAGACCGACCCGCTGACTCCCGAGCAGGTGTGGGACGTGGTCCGGGAGACGATGCCGCCCGACGTGGAGCAGCAGTTCGTCGAGACGAACGAGGCCGACTACGCGCTCAGCGTCACGGGCATCGGCCGGTTCCGGGTCAACGCCTTCCGGGCGCGCGGATCGGTCGGCTGCGTGATGCGGCTGGTCGGTGACTCGCCGATGTCCCTGTCCGACCTGGGCCTGCCGGACGTGATCCGGCAGCTGGCCCTCGAGCCCCGCGGCCTGGTGCTGGTCACCGGACCCACCGGGTCGGGCAAGACCACCACGCTCTCGGCCATGGTCGACGCGGTCAACGAGGCGCGGGCGGTGCACGTGCTGACGCTGGAGGACCCGATCGAGGTCGTGCACCGGGACAAGATGGCGAGCGTCAACCAGCGCGAGCTCGGCACGGACACCCGGGACTGGGGGACGGCGCTGCGCGCCGCCATGCGGCAGGACCCGGACGTGATCCTGATCGGCGAGATGCGCGACCCCGACACCGTCAAGGCGGCCCTGGCCGCCGCGGAGACCGGGCACTTCGTGATGTCGACGCTGCACACCACGGACGCGAAGGAGACCGTGCACCGGATCATCGACTTCTTCCCGCCGCACGAGCAGAAGCAGGTGCGCCTCGGCCTGGCCGCCTCCCTCAAGGGCATCGTGTGCCAGCGGCTGATGCCCAAGGCGGACGGCCAGGGGCGCGCCGTGGTGATGGAGATCGCGGTCAACACACCTCGGCTCGCGGAGGCGATCGCCGACCCCGACAAGACCGACCTGGTCGAGGACATCGTCGCCGGCGGCAGCTTCTCCGGCATGCAGACCTTCGACCAGCACTTGCTGCAGCTCGTCCTGGACGGCACCGTCACCATCCGGGCCGCGAAGCTCACCTCGTCGAACACCCACGACTTCTCGGTGATGCTGAAGCGCGCCGGGGTCGACCCGGTGCTCGTGGACGCCGAAGGAGCGGCCTGACCATGCTGGACACCTCCCTGGGCCAGACCGTGCAGGCGCTCCTGGATGCGCAGCTGGTCACCGCCGAGCAGGTCGCCGACGCGACCACGGCCGCCGCGGGCACCGGGCGGACCCCGCTCCAGCAGCTGCTCGACGCCGGGATCGTGCAGCGGGACCAGGTGGTGCGCACGGCTGCTGCTGCGGCTGGTCTGCGGTACGTCGACGTGTCGGAGTACTCCGTGAACGCGTCCGCGGTGGCCGCGCTGCCTGCCGACTTCGCCCGCCGTTCCTCCGTGCTGCCGTTTGACTGGGAGGACGGGGCCCTGCTGGTCGCGGTCAGCATCCGTCAGGCCGGCAACATCGAGCTCAAGGACGACCTGACCCGGCTGACCCGGAGCCGGGTCCGGTTCGCGGTCGCCGGGCGCGCCGAGATCGACGCCAAGATCAACCAGGTCTACCGGGCCGAGGGCGAGCTCGACGACCTCACCTCCGACCTGGTGACCGACGAGGACGCCAGCGACCTGTCGACCCTGACGGAGGTCTCCGACGAGGCCCCGGTCGTGCGGTTCGTGAACCTGCTGATCAACCAGGCGATCAGCGACCGTGCCTCCGACATCCACATCGAGCCGACCGAGCGCGACCTGCGGGTTCGATACCGCATCGACGGAGTGCTGCACGACGCGCACCGCTCCCCCAAGCACATCCAGAACGGCGTGATCTCGCGGTTGAAGATCATGGCCGACATGAACATCGCCGAGCGCCGCGTGCCGCAGGACGGACGGCTATCGGTCAACCACGACGGGCGCAAGATCGACCTGCGCATCGCGACCCTGCCCACGGTGTGGGGCGAGAAGGTGGTCGCCCGGATCCTCGACAACAGCACCGCCCGGCTGGGGCTCACCGACCTCGCATTTAGCACCGCGAACTTCAACCGCTTCGCGGAGTCCTACAGCAAGCCCTACGGGATGATCCTGGCGACCGGTCCCACCGGCTCGGGCAAGTCCACGACGCTCTACGCGACGCTCAACCAGCTCAACCGGCCGGACGTCAACGTGATCACGGTGGAGGACCCGGTCGAGTACCGGCTCCCCGGCATCAACCAGGTGCAGACGAACGTGCGCGCCGGGCTGACGTTCGCCTCGGCTCTGCGCTCGATCCTGCGCTCGGACCCCGACATCGTGCTGATCGGGGAGATCCGCGACCACGAGACGGCACAGATCGCCGTTGAGGCCGCCCTCACCGGCCACCTGGTGCTCTCCACGCTGCACACGAACGACGCGCCCTCGGCGGTGACCCGCCTGGTCGAGATGGGCATCGAGCCGTTCCTGGTCGGGTCCGCGGTCGACGCCGTACTGGCCCAGCGGCTCTGCCGGGCCCTGTGTCCACGTTGCCGCGAGGGCTACCAGCCCTCGCCGCGCGAGCTCCTCAACATCGGCTACCCGTGGGGGGACGGCCAGCCCGTGCCCACGCTGTACCGCCCGAAGGGCTGTACGGCGTGCAGCAACACCGGCTACCGAGGGCGTCTCGCGCTGCACGAGGTGATGACAGTGACCGAGGACATCGAGCGGCTCGCCGTCGCCCGGGCCTCCACCGACGAGATCAACCGCAAGGCTCAGGAGCAGGGCATGTCCACCCTGCGTGAGGACGGCTGGCTCAAGGTCGGGCAGGGCCGCACCTCGATCGAGGAGGTCCTGCGCGTCGTGGTGTGAGATTCCCCGTCCCGGGGCTTCAGTCCGGTCCTCGTCGTACCGAGAACCCAGACGACTGCAGGTGTGCACCCCGACGACTAAGGACCACCGTGACGACGTTCGGCCTTCCACTGGCCGGAGGAGCAGCCGCGCCGGCCGCCCCGCCGGTCACCTTTGCACCGACTGCCCCTGCCGCGCCCGCTCCTACCGCGCCCGCGCAGGTCTTAGCAGCGCCTGTACCCGTCGC
>DASQDP010000066.1:0-15117 GCA_035634095.1 Nocardioidaceae bacterium
GGCAGGTGCGGAGGGCACGGGTGCCCGGGACCAAGGTCCCGGCCAGTCAGGTCGGCGCCCCGCGGCCTCAGCTGGTGACGTCCTTGCCCGCGAACCTCGCCCAGGCGAGGAGCCAGAACACCACGGCATAGGCAGCGGCGACGTACAGGCCGTCCTGGACGCCCTGCCAGGCGATCGGGTCGCGCATCACGTCACCGAAGTTGAACCAGTGCCGGGTGATCAGCACCGGGTGCAGCCAGCTGAGCTGCGGGATGGCGCCGAGGATGTAGCTCGCGGTGCTGAAGATGACGACCGCGATCATCGCCCCGATCGGCTGCTCGGTGAGCGTCGAGATGAACAGTCCGACCGCCCCCAGCGAGGCCAGGCACAGACCGACGTAGACCGACGCGAGCAGCACCCGCAGCAGGCCCTCCGCGAAGCCGACCTGGGTGGCCGACAGCAGTGTCATGGAGCCACCGCCGAACAGCGCGAGGCCCATCACCATGCCGGTGACGGTGACGGTGAAGGTGGCGGCCAGCGAGAAGATCACGATGGCGAGGTACTTGACCGCGAGCAGCCGGGCCCGCTGCACCGGGACGGTGAGCAGGTAGCGGAGCGTGCCGATGTTGGCCTCCCCCGCGATCGAGTCGCCGGAGATGGCGGCCACCGCCAGAGGCAGGAACAGCCCGATCTCCATGGTGAGGGCGGCGAGCGCCACGAACAGCCCGTTGTCGGTGATCGAGCCGAAGAAGTCCGGTCCGCCCGACTCGTCGCCGCCCGACAGCTTGACGGCGACAGAGATCAGGATCGGCACGGACGCCAGCACGGCCAGCCCTGCCCAGTTGCGCCGGCGCAGGAAGATCAGCCGGAGCTCCGAGCGCAGGAACCTCGAGGACACCCGGCGGGGGCTGCGTACGTCGTCAGCTACTGACATCGAAGCCCTCACCGGTCAGGGAGACGAACACGTCCTCCAACGAGGGCGCACCGACCCGGAAGCCGAGCACCGGAACACCGGAGTGCACGCACGCGGCGACGATCTTCTCCGGCGCGATCCGCCCCAGCCGACCGGTGGCGCCGGTGCTGCTGGCACGCACGTCGAGCAGCCCCAGCTCGCGCATGATCCGGGCCGCCTCCTGCGGTTGGTCGGTCTCCACGACGGCCTCGGGCTCGATGCCGGCCCGGAGCTCCGCGCTCGTCCCCTGGGCGACGAGCCGGCCGGCATGCATCACCCCGAGGTGGCTGCACATCTGCTCGACCTCGGAGAGCAGGTGGCTGGACACCAGCACTGTGGCTCCCTCGGCGGAGAGCGAGGCGACCAGGGAGCGCACCTCGCGGGTGCCCTGCGGGTCGAGCCCGTTGGTCGGCTCGTCGAGCACCAGCAGGTCGCGGGGACGCAGCAGCGCACTCGCGATCGCCAGCCGTTGCCGCATGCCGAGCGAGTAGGCGCGGTAGCGCTTGGTCGCGGCCGGCAGCAGTCCCACCCGGTCCAGCGCGGCGTCCACGCGGCCCCGCGCGGAGCCGGCGACCGTGGTGGTGTCGGCCGCGTCCAGGCGCGCGAGGTTCTCGCGGCCGGACAGGTACGGGTGGAACGCAGGTCCCTCGACGAGGGCGCCCACCCGGGCGAGCACGTCGGAGGAGCGGGACGGCATCCGGTGCCCGAGCAGATCGACGTGACCCGCCGTGGGGCTCACGAGCCCGAGCAGCATCCGGATCGTCGTGGTCTTGCCGGACCCGTTGGGACCGAGGAACCCGTAGACCGCGCCCTGCGGGACCAGCAGGTCCAAGGAGTCCACCGCCACCTGGCGGCGGAACCTCTTGGTGAGGCCCGACGTCGCGACAGCCGCAGAGCTCATCGGCGGGGTAGTGCCGCGTAGAGGAGCTCCGGCCGCACGGCGCCGATGACGACCTGTCCGTCGTCGGTGACCAGCGCAGAGAACAGCGTGCCGCGGAGCAGTCGTCCGCTGCCCCAGCTCCCGCTCACCTCGGGCAGCATGCCCAGCACCCCGGCGGCCGGTCCGTCCTCGCCGTTCCTGCCGCTCCCACCGGACGCCGACGTGAGCTCGGGCGCCACCTTGGCGACCAGGACGGACGTCCAGCCCGTGCCGACGACCTGCGGCTCACCGGTCAGCAGGCCGCTGAGCGGACCGGGGCCCGACAGCGGACCAGCGTGCGGGGCGCGGCCCATCGACGACCCCTCCTCGACCTTGGTGCCGGGCGGGGGGTTGAAGCGGAACACCGAGGCGTCCGGACGTGAGGGGTCGAACGAGGTGAAGCCGACGGAGAAGGCCGGCTTGGAGACACCGTCGGCGAAGACCTGCACCCTCGTCGGCACGTGGGTGCGGCCGTCGACGGCGATGCGCACCGAGGTCACCAGCGAGCGGGTGTCGCGGGGCTCGAGGACCAGCTCGTAGGCCGAGCGGCCGGCCACCACCGCCGTGCCGTCGGTGGTCACCTTCGTGGAGGGCGAGACGGCGTCGAGGGCCGCCTCGGCCGCCTGCTGCGGCGTCACCGGCGAGACGGAGGCCAGGCTCGTCGGCGCGTCCTCGCTGAGGGGCACGTCGTGGTGGGTGGCCGACCCCTTCGTGCTCGACCACACCCACAGGTCCCGGCCGTTGCGCACCAGGTCGGACTCGCCGAGCGAGCCCAGGAGCGCGAGCCGGACCCGGTTGGGCCCGGCGTACCAGAGCCGCAGGGTGTGCGAGCCGGAGATCAGCGAGGTCAGGTCCGAGCTGCCGGAGCCACCGATGCCGGGCAGGCTGGGCAGCCCGAGCTCGGCGTTCTGGACGATGGTGCCGGACAGGCCGTCGAGCCGTGCGCGCTGCACGTCGACGAGCAGCTGCGCAGCGGTGCGCTCCGGGAGCCCGCCGCGGGCGGTGGCGGTGAGCAGCCCGACCACCGAGCCCCCGGACACCAGGAGGAGGGCGGCGAGCAGGGGAAGCACCCACCGCAGGGTGGGGCGGTGCGAGAAGACGGTCATGGGCCCAGCGTGCCCGACACACCCTGTGGACTCACTGAGAACCTGTGGGCGGGCTCAGCCACCCGTGCCACCCTGGGCGCCATGCGGCTGCTCGTTGTGGAGGACGAGGCGCGGTTCGCGCACGCGCTGCGCCGGGGGCTGACCGCCGACGGGTTCAACGTGGAGGTCGCCGCGGACGGCGCGACCGGCCTGGAGCTCGCCCGGCACGGCGAGTACGACGCGGTGCTGCTCGACGTGATGCTCCCGCGGATGTCCGGGTACGACGTCGTCCGCACGCTGCGCCGCGAGGAGAACTGGGTGCCGGTGCTGATGCTGTCGGCCAAGGACGGCGAGCACGACCAGGCCGACGGGCTCGACTACGGCGCGGACGACTACCTCACGAAGCCCTTCTCCTACGTGGTGCTGCTGGCCCGGCTCCGGGCACTGCTGCGCCGGGCGCCGGACGCCCGCCCGTCCGTGCTCTCGGCGGGTGACGTGTGCCTCGACCCGGCCACCCGACGGGTCACCGTCGCCGGTGAGCCGGTGTCCCTGACGCCACGCGAGCACGGGCTGCTGGAGTACCTGCTGCGCAGGCCGGGGCGCGTCGTCACCAAGGTGGAGCTGCTCGACCACGTCTGGGACGCCGCGGCCGAGATGAACCCGAACGTGGTGGAGGTCTACGTCGGCTACCTGCGTCGCAAGCTGGGGCGGCACCTGGTCGAGACGGTGCGCGGCGTCGGCTACCGGCTGGAGCCGTGAACGCCGCTGTGACCCGGCCCGGGACCCGAGCGGCGGCTCGCGCAGCGCCCCGTGCCCTCACCCGCGCCTGGCAGGCGTTGACCCTGCGGGCGCGGCTGCTGCTGATCGGGGTCTCCGGACTCGCCACCGCGATCGCGGTCGGGAGCTTCGCGCTGTACGGCGTCCTGACGCTGGTCAGCTACCGCACCCTCGACGACGACGCCGCCGCGACCGCCGCCGAGGTGGTGTCGCTCATCGAGGCGGGCCGGCTGCCGAACCCGATCCCGGTCACCGGCAGCCAGATCGTGCAGGTGGTGGACGCCAGGGACCGGGTGGTCAGCGCGTCGTTCAACGCCGACCGGCTGACCGCGCTGCTGCTGCCGGAGGAGCGGTCCGCCGCGCTGGCCGGGGAGCACCCCGAGGTGTCCGGGTCGCGGATCGGGCTGGACTCGGCGCTGCGGGTGACGGCTGTGGAGGCGGGACCGGCCGGCGCCCGTCGTACGGTCGTGGTCGCGCAGCAGTTCGAGGACATCGAGGACAGCCAGCGGACCCTGCAGCTGACGCTGCTCGCGACGTACCCGTTCCTGCTCGCGGTGCTCGCGCTCATCGCGTGGCGCGTCGTGGGAGCAGCGCTCGGGCCGGTCGAGGCGCTGCGCTCCGCGGCCGACCGCATCTCCGGGACCGGCCAGGACGCACGGTTGCCGGTGCCCTCCTCCGGCGACGAGGTGCACGCGCTCGCGGTGACGCTGAACTCGATGCTCGACCGGCTCGCCGCCTCCCGGGCTCGGCAGCGGGCGTTCGTCGCGGACGCCGCCCACGAGCTGCGCAGCCCGCTGGCGTCGATGCAGACCCAGCTCGAGATCGCGGAGCGGCTCGGTGAGGGCGGCGAGGTCAGTCGGGACCTGCGGGCGGAGGTGCTGCGGATGACCGCGCTGGTCGAGGACCTGCTGGTGCTGGCCCGGGTGGACGGGGACACGCGGCCGCACCGCTCCGAGCCCGTCGCGCTGCGGCCGCTGCTGGCCGAGGTGTCGGAGCGGTACGCCGCCGCGCGGGTGCCCGTGGCGCTCGGCGAGGTCCCCGACGTGATGGTGCTCGGGCAGCACGTCGAGCTGGCCCGCCTGTTGGCGAACCTGGTCGACAACGCGGTGCGGCACGCTGCCTCGTCGGTCCGGCTGGCTGCTCGCGTCGACGCGTCCCCTGACCTGCCGGAGGAGCCGCCCGCCCCGGCGCGCGTCGAGGTCAGCGTGCTGGACGACGGTGCCGGGATCCCGGCACCGGACCGGGAACGCGTCTTCGAGCGGTTCACCCGGCTCGACGACGCCCGGGCCCGCGACGCCGGGGGCAGCGGACTCGGGCTGGCCATCGTCGCGGAGCTGGTCCGACGCAACGGCGGCATCGTCCGGCTCGGGGACGCGCCCGGCGGCGGGTTGGCCGTGCACGTGCTGCTGCCGCTCGCCGCACCCACCAGGGACGGCGAGGTCCTCGACATCTGAAGCGGGTCGACAGGGAGACCGTCACGAGACCGGCGCCGCACCACCGCAGCGAGGCGGCCAACCGCACACAGGCGAGGTTGCCGCGAGCTGATCCGGCGCGGGCTCACGGTGATCGCGCACAGGCGAGGCTGTCGCCGGGAGCCGGGGAGGGGGACCGGGTTGCCGTCGGTTCGCCAGCCCGGTGCCGCGCGACGCTGCGGCCGACCCTCGAGGGTCGGCCGCAGCGCGCGTGGTGCAGTGGTGATGCGGGTCAGACCAAGGCCGGCTCCGGCTCCGGCTCGTCGACGGCAGGCTCGCGAGCCGGCAGCTCACCGCCCTCGTGCGCGCCACCCTCGACGTCCATCGAGGGCAGGCGACGCTCGAGCCAGGCCGGCAGCCACCAGGCGTGGTGACCGAGCAGGCTCATCGCCGCCGGCACCAGCACCATCCGGATCAGCGTGACGTCCAGGAGGACGGCCACCGCGAGACCCACACCGAACATCTTGGTCGTGACGTCCGCGTCGAGGATGAACGATGCGAAGACGCCGATCATGATGAGCGCGGCACAGGTGATGACACGGGCCGTCGAGCCCACGCCCTCGATGACGGCGCGGCGCGCGTCGAAGTGCGTGCGGTACTGCTCGCGGACCCGGCTCATCAAGAACACCTCGTAGTCCATCGACAGGCCGAAGAGGATCGCGAACATCAGCATCGGCGCGAGCGGCATGATCGGTACCGTCTCCTTCACGCCGATCAGGTCCGCGGCCCAGCCCCACTGGAAGACCGCGACGATCACGCCGTACGCCGCCCCGACGCCGAGCACGTTGAGCACAGCTGCCTTGAGCGGCACGAGCACGGACCGGAACACGACCATCAGCAGCAGGAACGCCAGGCCGATGACCGCGCCGAGGAACAGCGGCATCCGCTCCTGCAGCCGCGACGAGACGTCGTCGGTGAGCGCAGTGTTGCCGGTCACCGATGCCTCGACGCGGGTGGTGTCGCCGACCGCCGAGGGAAGGGTCTCCTCGCGGAGTCGCTCCAGGAGCTCGCCGGTGCGCTCGTCCTGCGGCGACGTCGTCGGGGTGACGTTGAGGATGGCGACGTCCCCGGACTCGTTCGTCGCGGGCGTTGCCACCGAGGCCACACCTGACTCGTCGGCGAGGGCGGCGGCGACGCCGTCCAGGACGGCGGGCGGGATGGTGGCGCCTTCGGTCTCGAGCACGACGTCGAGCGGACCGTTCGTGCCCGGACCGTAGCCCTCGGCCACGAGGTCGTAGGCCTTGCGGGTCGTGGACGTCGGCGCGTCGTTGCCCGCGTCCGCGAAGCCGAGGTGCATCGAGAACAGCGGGATCGCGAGCACGGCGAGGATCACTGCCGCCGCACCGCCGTACCGGACGGGCTTGGCGACGACGCGCGCGGTCCAGCGGGCCGAGGCGGTGTCCATGTCGTCCGCCGCCTTCGGCTTGACGAACGGCACCCGAGCACTGTTGACCTTGTGCTTGACGAGGCCGAGCATCGCAGGAAGCAGCGTGATCGACGCGAGCATGACGACGGCGACCATGACGGCCGAGCCGTAGCCCATCTTCTCCAGCATCGGGACGCCCGACAGCTTGAGGCCGAGGATCGCGACCATGACGGTCACTCCCGCGAACAGCACGGACAGACCGGCGGTGGCGTTGGCCCGGCCGATGGCGACCGGCACCGACTGTCCCGCGGCCAGGTTCTGGCGGTGCCGGGTCAGGATGAACAACGCGTAGTCGATGCCGACCCCGAGTCCGAGCATCATCGCGACGACGCTGGTGATCTCCGGCACCGCGAACAGGCCGGCCATGATGCCGATCGCGCCGCTGCCGACCAGAACGCCGGCCAGCGCGGTGACGACAGGCAGGCTCATCGCGACGAGCGACCCGAACGCGACGGCGAGGATGACAACCGCCAGCAGGATGCCGATCATCTCGCTGTTGCCACCGGGCTCGACCTCCGCGTAGCCGAGGCCGCCGTCGTACTCGACCTGGACGCCAGCATCGCGGGCGGTCTCGACGGCCTTCTCAGCTGCGTCGAACTCCTGGACGCCGATCTTCTCGATGTCGAAGGCGACGGTGGCGAAGGCGGTCTGGCCGTCCTCGCTGAGCGTCGGTCCGCGGGGGTCGAACGGACTGCTGACGGCGGCCACGTGGTCACCCTGGGTGAGAGCCTCGACGGCTTGCTCGATCGCGGCCCTGGTGGCAGGGGCGGTCAGACCGTCCTCGGAGTGGAAGATCACGTTGGAGGAGTAGAGCGTCTGCTGGGGAAAGCGCTCCTCGATCGCGTCGGCGGCTCGCTGGGACTCGGAGCCGGGCAGGCTGAAGCTCTCGTCGTACGCACCTCCCTGCGACGAGTTGAGCATGAACACGGTGCCCACGATGAAGATCCAGGCGGCGATGACGCGCCACGGGTGGCGCCCGGCGAAGTTGCCGATTCGATACAGGAAGTGAGACATGTTGGTGCCTTTCGGGAAGTGCGGCTCGGAAAGGGAGATCTGGCAGGACGCCATGCATCGAAACTAGGAACATCCGCTGCCCGCGCCCATCGAGGAGGCCGCACCTCTGGGGTGGCTGGGCGCACTGTCGTCGGCGGACACGACCCGCACGTGGTAGGGCCTGACCCACCCCAGGACGGGGTGACAGCCGCCCTCCGGTGTGCGGGCAGCGGCATGTCGTGACGGCCCCGCGCCGACCTAGCGTGCTCGGCATGACAACGATGACGGCGACCGACTGCTCCGAGCCCGTGGAGCCGACCGAGCACTCGAAGCCCACGAAGCCGACGACCTCCCGCGCCGCCCCCCGCGAGCGGGGAGTGTTCCTGGCGGGGACCAGCGCCGTGATGCTCCACATCGCCGACGACAACTTCCTGCAGCCGGAGCCCGGCATGTCGGCCGGCGACCATCTCGTCAGCGGCCTGCTCCCGCTGTGTCTCCTGCTGCTCGCGGCCCTGACCTTCGGGCGGGCCCGCGCCGGGTGGCGAGCGGTGCTCGCCCTGATCATCGGCCTGACCGGTGTGCTGGTCGGCTTCGTCGAGGCCGGCTACTACTCGGTGACCGTCGGCCCGTCGGGGGACGACTACACCGGTCTGCTCGCGGGCGTCGCCGGAGTCTCCCTGCTGGCGCTCGGGGGTGTCGTCCTCTGGCGGACGCGGAAGCAGACCGGGAGCCGACGTCGCCGCTATCTCCGGCGCGGGGCGATCGGTCTGGTCGGGGTCGCACTCGCCGTCGAGGTGGTGGGGCCGTTCGCCATGGGCTACCTGAGCACCCACGTGCACACCGCCGGCGTCCCCGACGACCCGGACCTCGGAGCGCCGTACCAGGGCGTCGTCTTCACCACGAGCGACGAGCTCGACATCCACGCCTGGTACGTGCCGTCACGGAACGGCGCCGCAGTGATCCTCCCCGGGCGCACCAAGAACCATCCCCACGCCCGGATGCTCGTGGAACACGGGTACGGCGTCCTGCTCTACGACAGGCGCGGGGAGGGCGACAGCGAGGGAGACCCGAACCTGTACGGCTGGGGCGGCTCGCGCGACGTCCACGCCGCCGTCGAGTTCCTCGAGAGCCGCGACGACGTGGACGCCGGGCGGATCGGCGGATTGGGGCTGTCCGTATCGGGCGAGATGCTGCTCGAGGCCGCGGCGGAGGGCTCCTCCCTGGCTGCCGTGGTCTCGGAGGGTGCCGGCACCCGCACCATGAGCGAGCAGCAGGAGATGTACTCCGGCGCCGGCGAGGCACGCGCCTTCCACGCGATGCTGGCCCTGCACGCCTCGATGAGGCTGTTCTCCAACGAGGACACTCCAGAGAGCCTGGTCGACCTCGCACCCCAGATCGCGCCGCGCCCGGTGCTGCTCATCTGGGCACCGAACAGCCCCAACCAGGAGGCCCTGAACCCGACCTACCAGCATCAGATCGGCCCGACCGCGAGCCTGTGGACGATCCCCGACTCCCCCCACGTCGGTGGTCTCAGGACGCACCCGGAGGAGTACGAGCGCCGGGTCATCGACTTCTTCGACAACGCGCTCCTGGTCGGCGCGCCGTAGTCCATCGGCGCCGCAAGAGGTCGGACCGTCAGGATGCCTGGGGTGGTCGGATCCAGGGTGGGCGCGAGACGTGCCGGAGTCCTTCGGGCTCTCGTGACCGGGACAGGGACCCGGGTGAACCCTTCCCGCGCCGCTGTCAGGATCGCCACCTGCGTGGCCGCAATCACGGCAATCACGCACCTGTGAGGTTGCCGCGAGCCATCGCCCGGATGGCTCACTGCAACCACGCACGTGCACGGTTGCGCTGGACGAGGTCGCGACGAGCGAGCGCCGGTCGTGGCCGCCGAGGGCGGGAAGGGAGTGACCGGGCCGGGCGAACGACGACGGCCGGGCCGGCCAGAGGATCTGGCTGGCCGGCCAGTCGAGCTGTGTCTGCTCGTGGTGCGCGAGGGGGGAGTTGAACCCCCACGCCCTTTCGGGCACACGGACCTGAACCGTGCGCGTCTGCCTATTCCGCCACTCGCGCCAGAAGCCCGCTCAGGGTATCCCACCGCCCGGTCGCCCCCAAACCGGCCGAGTGCCCGCGACACCGCTGGCTGACGGGGACGGGCCGCCGGTGGCACGCCCGGTCAGGGGGGTCCAGCCCCCCCGATACGATGGTCCGTGCGCCGGTGAGCACCGGCGGCCTCCGCGCGCCCTGGACGCGGCGCGGCAGCCCCACGGCAGCACCGGACGCCGGGAGCACGACGACACCACACCGACCGAGGTACGCGACGAGGGGGAGGAGGCGGCATGGGGTTCTTCTCGCAGCTCGAGAGCCGTCTCGAGCAGGCGGTCTCGGGGGCCTTCGCCAAGGCGTTCCGCAGCGCGGTGCAGCCCGTCGAGGTGGCGGCGGCCCTGCAGCGCGAGGTCGACAACAACGCCCAGATCCTGTCCCGCAACCGCCGCCTGGTGCCGAACAGGTTCCACGTCGAGCTCTCCTCGCAGGACTACGAGCGCCTCGCGCCGTACTCCTCGACGCTCGCGCAGGAGCTCACCGACATGCTGCACGAGCACGCCGACCAGCAGGCCTACGTCTTCACCGGCCCGGTGGGGATCGCCTTCGACGAGCGGCCGGAGCTGTCCACCGGCCGGTTCCGGGTGCACAGTGCCGCCCTCTCCGAGGTCACCCCGGTCTCCGACAGCGCCGTGACCGACACCGCCGTACGACGGGCGGAGGTCATCCTCGAGGTCAACGGCATGAAGCACCCGCTCGAGCCACCCGGCGTGGTCATCGGCCGCGGCACCGAGGCAGACCTGCGGATCAACGACCCCGGGGTGTCCCGGCGGCACGTGGAGATCCGGGTCGGCGGTTCGGGGGTCAGTGTCGTGGACCTGGGCTCGACGAACGGCATGCTGGTCAACGGCAGCCGCGTCGAGCACGCCGATCTCGAGGACGGCGCGACGATCAAGATCGGCACCACGACCATGACGGTGCGCCTGGTGGCGCAGAGCGGGTGGGAGTCGCAGTGGGGAGGCAGTGGTGTCTGAGCTGACGCTGGTGCTGATCCGCTTCGCCTACCTCGCGGTGCTGTGGATCTTCGTGCTCTCCGCGATCTCGGTGGTGCGCTCGGACATGTTCGGGGCCCGCGTGGAGTCCATGCCGCGCGCGGACCGCCGCGCCGAGAAGCAGGCGCGCCGCCAGGCCTCGTCCCGGTCGAAGGCCGCCAGGCGCCCCCGCGGCGCGCCGACGCACGTGGTGGTCGTCGACGGGGCGAACGCCGGGGAGACGGTGTCGCTGGACGAGGCGCCGATCCTGGTGGGGCGCGGATCGGACGCCGCGATCCGGCTCGACGACGACTACGTCTCCACCCGGCACGCGCGGATCGCGAGCTCCGGCGACCAGTGGTTCGTGGAGGACCTGGGCTCCACGAACGGCACCTACATCGGGACACACCGGCTGACCCAGCCCACCACCCTCGAGCTCGGCAGCAGGGTGCGGATCGGCAAGACCACCCTCGAGCTGCGCAAGTAGGGGCTGTTCCGCACCGATGGAGAGACGAGACCCGGAGGCCCAGCACGGCGACGCGGCCGTCGGGGACCCGCGACCCCGGCTGGGCCTGCGCTACTCCGCGCTGTCGGACGTGGGACGGGTCCGCAAGGACAACCAGGACTCCGCGTTCGCGAGCGAGCGCCTGCTCGTCATCGCCGACGGGGTGGGCGGCGCGGCACGCGGTGACGTGGCCAGCAGCACGGCCGTGCAGGCGCTGCGGCGACTCGACGGGCCGCCCCCGGCGGACCTGCTCGAGGCGCTGGCGGGCGCGATCCACCGCGCCCACGACCGGATCGCCGAGCTGGTGGAGCAGGACGGCTCCCTGGACGGCACGAGCACGACGGTCACCGCGGCGCTGTTCGACGGCGCCCGGATCGGCGTCGCGCACATCGGCGACAGCCGCGGGTACCTCCTGCGCGACGGCACCCTGTCCCAGCTGACCAAGGACCACACCTTCGTGCAGGGCCTGGTCGACGAGGGGCGCATCACCGAGGTGGAGTCCCGCACGCACCCGCACCGCAACCTGATCCTCCGCGCTGTGGACGGTGTGCGGGAGACCGACCCGGATCTGTTCCTCCTCGAGGTGGCACCCGGCGACCGGCTGCTGCTGTGCAGCGACGGCGCCTCCGGGGTGCTCGACTCCGACCGGCTCACCGACATCTTGGGCACCGGCTCGGTCGACTACGCCGTGGTCGAGCTGGTCCGCGCCTCGCTGGAGGCCGGGAGCTCCGACAACGTCACGTGCGTGGTCGCCGACGTGGTCGACCTGGACACGGCCGCGGAGGACCTCGGGGCCGCTGCCTCCACCGGTCCGATGCTGGTCGGCGCCGCCGCGGAGCAGGCCCGGCGGCCCGGGCCGGGCAGCTCGTTCCGCGGGCACCGAGGCGGCGACACCGGGGAGATCGAGCCGGTCCCCGACGAGGACACCGCCCCGGGGGGCGCCTCGGCGGTCACCGCCCGGGACGCCGACCCGGAGGAGCTGCGCTACGCGCCCCAGGCTCCCCGCAGGGGCCGCTGGCTGCGGAGCCTCGCCGTCCTGCTGGTGCTGGCCCTCGTGCTCGGCGTCGCCGGCTTCCTCGGATACCGGTGGAGCCAGGACCAGTACTACGTGGCCGGGCACGAGGACCGGGTGGCGATCTACCGGGGCGTTCAGGTGGACCTCCCCGGCGTCACCATGAGCCGGGTCGCGGAGGAGACCGACGTGACGATTGCGGCACTGCGCGACGACGCCACCGAGCAGCTCGCGGCCGGCATCTCGGCCGGCTCGCTGGCCGACGCGCGCGACATCGTCACCAGGCTGACCCGGCTGGCCCGGGTGTGCCCGGCTGCGGCAGCCAGCCCCGGCGCCACCCCGTCCCCCGGCGCCACCCCGCCGCCCGGCGGCACGCCATCGACCGGCGCCACCCCGCCGCCCGCTGCGACACCAGCCGCGACCCCCGGCTCCACCGTGCCCCCGGCAGGTCCCTCGACAGGCGTCACCCCGGCCGCCGGCGCCTCACCCACCGGTGCCGCCACCCCGTCCGCCGACGCCACGCTGCGCCCACCGGACTGCATCGAGGCGACGCCATGAGCGCCCTGGACTCCCCGTCGGGCGGGCACCGCTTCCCCGCGTTCACGCACCGCCGACGCCGCAACGCCGAGCTGTTCCTGCTGCTGCTCGCGCTCGTCGTCGGGATCGCCGCCTACGCCTCGGTCGGCATCGGCGTCGAGGGGACCGTGCCGGCCGACATCTTCGGGTACGGCGGCTGGCTGGCCGTCCTGTGCGTCGCGTGCCACGTCGTGGTGCGGTGGGTGGCGCCGTACGCCGACCCGGTCCTGCTGCCCATCGTGGCGGCTCTCAACGGGCTCGGCCTGGCGATGATCCACCGCATCGACCTCGGCTACGCCGCCAGCGGCTCGGAGATCGGGCCCTTCGCGCGCAACCAGCTGGTCTGGATGACGCTGGGCGTGCTGCTGTTCGTGGCGGTGCTCGTCGCCGTGCGTGACCACCGCAGGCTGCAGGCGTTCACCTACACCTCCGGGCTCGCCGCCATCGTCCTGCTGCTGCTCCCGCTGCTCCCGGTGCTGGGCACCACCGTGAACGGCTCCCGGATCTGGATCCGGGTGGGGCCGCTCAGCTTCCAGCCCGGCGAGGTCGCCAAGGTGCTCCTGGTGGTGTTCTTCGCCGGCTACCTGGTGCTGCACCGCGACGCGCTGGCGCTCGCCGGCCGGCGCTTCCTCGGCATCGACCTGCCCCGGGGGCGCGACCTGGGACCCATCGCGCTGATGTGGCTGGTCAGCCTGGGCATCCTGGTCTTCCAGCGGGACCTCGGATCCTCGCTGCTGTTCTTCGGGCTGTTCCTGGTGATGCTCTACGTCGCCACCGAGCGGCCCGGGTGGCTGGTGGTCGGGGCGGCGATGTTCCTCGCCGGCGGCGCCACGGCGTACCTCCTGCTCAGCCACGTCCAGGCCCGCGTGGACGCCTGGCTGCACCCGTTCGACCCCGACAACAACGCCTACCAGCTCGTGCAGGGGATGTACGGCATGGCCTGGGGCGGGCTCGTCGGCCGCGGCTTGGGGCAGGGCGACCCCACGATCACCCCGCTCGGCTTCTCCGACTTCATCATCGCCTCGATCGGCGAGGAGCTCGGGCTGACCGGGGTGATGGCGGTGCTGCTGCTCTACGGCCTGATCGTGGAGCGCGCGCTGCGCACCGCGCTGGTCTGCCGCGACGCGTTCGGCAAGCTGGTCGCGGCGGGTCTCGGCGTGGTCTTCGCGCTGCAGGTCTTCGTCGTCGTGGGCGGGGTGACCCGGCTGATCCCGCTGACCGGGCTCACCACGCCCTTCCTGTCCTACGGTGGCTCGTCGCTGGTCGCGAACTGGGCGATCGTCGCGCTGCTGCTCCGGATCTCCGACCAGGCGCGCCGGCCGCTCCCGCAGCTCACCGAGCCGGACGCGGACGACTCCACCGCGGTGGTGAGCCTGCGGTGAACAAGCCGATCCGCACCATGTCGATCTTCTGCCTGCTGCTGTTCGCGGCCCTGCTGCTCAACAGCACCTACCTGCAGTACGTCGACGCCGGCGACCTCAACTCCCGCTCGGACAACAAGCGGGTGCGGGACGCGGAGTTCTCCCGCAAGCGCGGCGCGATCGTCGCCGGCGGGGCGTCTGTCGCGGAGAGCCGCAGGACCGACGACCAGTACGTCTACCAGCGGGTCTACAAGCAGCCGCAGAAGTACGCCCAGCTCACCGGGTACTACTCCTACGTCTACGGCCGCGCGGCGGTGGAGTCCGGGGAGAACCAGATCCTGTCCGGAAGTGACCCCCGGCTGTTCGTCAACCGGGTCGTGGACCTGCTCGGCAACAGCCAGCCCAAGGGCGGGTCGGTGTCCCTGACCGTCGACCCGCAAGCGCAGGAGGCCGCCTTCGACGGGCTCCGGGCACTGGGCGCGAACGTCGAGGGGTCGGTGGTGGCCCTCGAGCCGTCCACCGGCAAGGTGCTCGCGATGGTGAGCTCACCGACGTACGACCCGAACCTGCTGGCCTCGCACGACTTCCGCCGGGTGAAGCGGTCCTGGGACGAGCTCAACGCCGCAGAGGACCGCCCGCTGCTGAACCGGGGTGTCCAGGAGGTCTACCCGCCCGGGTCCACCTTCAAGGTGGTGACCGCCGCGGCGGCGCTGGCCACCGGCCAGTACACGCCTGACACCCAGGTGCGCGGCGGTGCCCGCCTCGACCTCCCGCAGACCTCGACGGACCTGGTCAACCACGGCGGCAGCAGCTGCGGCGGCGACCGGATCACCCTGACCCAGGCGCTCGAGGTCTCCTGCAACGTGTCGTTCGGGGACATCGGGATGCGGCTCGGCGCGGACGCGCTGCGGGCGCAGGCCGAGAAGTTCGGCTTCGGCCAGACCTACCTCAACGACCTGCCCGGCCAGGTCCGCAGCCGCTTCCCG
>DASQDP010000067.1:0-15437 GCA_035634095.1 Nocardioidaceae bacterium
AGCTCCGGCGCCGCCACCAGCAGGTCGCCGACGGCCACGGCCGGGTGGAGCGGGTCAGACATCCGCGGGGGGGACCTGCGAGGACCGCTCGGCGGCTGCGCGCACCGCGGCGGCGACCGCGTTGTGCAGGTCGGCGTGGAACACGCTGGGGATGATGTAGTTCGCGTTCAGCTCCTTGGCCGTCACCTCAGAGGCGATGTCCTCGGCGGCCGCCACCAGCAGGGTGTCGTGGATGGTGTGCGCCGACGCGTCGAGGAGCCCGCGGAACACCCCGGGGAACGCGAGCACGTTGTTGATCTGGTTGGGGTAGTCCGACCGCCCGGTCGCCACCACCGTCGCGTGCTCGCGGGCGAGGGCGGGATCGATCTCCGGCACCGGGTTGGCCAGCGCGAAGACGATCGACCTCTCGGCCATCCGGGCCACGTCGGCGGCCCCGATGACGTTCGGGGCGGACACACCGACGAAGACGTCGGCGCCGTCCATGGCGTCGCGCAGCGACCCGGTCAGCCCCGCCTTGTTGGTCGCGTCGGCCACCCAGTACAGCGACTCGTGCAGTCCGGGCCGCGTCCGGTAGATGACCCCCTCGACGTCCGCCACGACGACGTCCTCCACGCCGGCCTCAAGGAGCAGCCGCAGGATCGCCGTGCCGGCGGCCCCGGCCCCGGACATCACCACCCGCACGTCGGAGAGCTCCTTGCCGACGACCCGCAAGGCGTTGGTCAGGGCGGCGAGGACCACGATCGCGGTGCCGTGCTGGTCGTCGTGGAAGACGGGGATGTCGAGGATCTCGCGGAGCCGTCGCTCGATCTCGAAGCAGCGCGGTGCGGAGATGTCCTCGAGGTTGATCCCCGCGAAGCCGGGTGAGACCGCGCGGACGATCTCCACGATCATGTCGGGGTCCTGGGTGTCCAGGCACAGCGGCCAGGCGTCGATGCCCGCGAAGCGCTTGAACAGCGCGGACTTGCCCTCCATCACCGGGAGCGCGGCCGCTGGGCCGATGTTGCCGAGGCCCAGGACGGCGGACCCGTCGGTCACCACCGCGACCGAGTTGCGCTTGACGGTCAGCCGCCGGGCGTCCTCGGGGTTCGCGGCGATCGCCTGGCACACCCGGGCCACACCCGGCGTGTAGACCATGGAGAGGTCGTCGCGGTTGCGGATCGGGTGCTTGCTCTCCATCTCGATGGTGCCACCGAGGTGCATCAGGAAGGTTCGATCGGAGACCTTGTGCACCGTGACGCCCTCGAGCTCCCGCAGCGCCACCACGATGCGGTCCGCGTGGGCGGTGTCGGAGGCCGCGCAGGTGACGTCGATGCGCAGCCGGTCGTGCCCGGACGCGGTGACGTCGAGCGCCGTGACCACTCCGCCGGCGCCCTCGACGCACGTGGTCAGGCTGCTGATGGCCGAGCCTCCGGCGGGCACCTCCAGACGGACCGTGATGGAGTAGGAGATGCTGGGTTGTCCCGGGCTGGCCTCGGGGGTTTCAGTGACCACGGGCACATCGTGCCACGTCCGGAGCGCCGGATGCTTCCGCGCGTACGCCTGATCCGCTGGCTAGCGCCGGACGACGACGCGGCCACCGTTGCGGGGCACCAGCTCCACCCAGGTGTGGCCCGCGGGCACGGTGAGCTCGCCGGAGTCGGTGCTGAGGGAGATCGTCGAGTCCAGCGACTTCTTCCAGGTCCCACGGACCACCCGACCGCCGTGGAACAGCAGCGCCTCGCCGGACCCGGTGAACGCCGTCTCCGGCACGCGGTTGCCGGCGGGGTCGAGGTAGCCGGCGTCGCGTACGGGCACCCGTAGCACCAGCACGGTGTCGGGGCGGAACTCGTCGCCGGGCGCTGCGTAGCCGTTGTCGTTGGTGTAGGTGCCGCTGCGACCACCCTCGTAGGTCCAGGAGGTGGTGTGCCCACCGGAGAAGACCGCAGAGAGCCCGACGGCCGGCCGTCCCTGCGGCAGGTCGTCAGCGCTCCCGAACGGCAGGTAGCTGGGAACGGTGTCCTCGGCCCGCACCGTGGCGGCGAGCTGCGGCAGCTCCATGAACAGGTTGTACGGCGCCTGTCGGCTGGGGTCCCGCTGGTAGCCGGTGGCGCCCTCGAGGACCGTGGGGATGCCGGCTGCCTTGACCCGGCGCACGGTGGGCGGCGCCCCGCCGCTGGCGACGAGGACGGCCCGGGCCGGCTTGACGATGCCGATGTCGGTGGCACGCATGGACCGCACCGGTCCCACCAAGTCCGGGAGTCGCTGGTAGTAGAAGACCGCCAGCCGGGTGGACCCTCCCTCGACCAGCTCCTCGGTGACCAGGTCGGCCTCGCGCAGCCCGACCTGCGGCCGGCTGTTCTCCGAGTTGTCGATCTTGACCACCAGAACCGGGTGGCGAGGCGTCCGGCCCTGTGCCGGAGCGCCGGTCAGCGGCCACCGGCCCGCGACCGTCAGCCCCGGGGCGGTCGCCTGCGCGGCGGGGGCATCGCCGTCGCCGGTGGCACCGGAGACCCCGGTGCAGCCGGAGACGGTGAGGGCCGCCAGCACCGGCAGGGCCACCAGCAGCGGTGCGCGCCGGCGGGTGGCTGCGTTCGACCAGGAGGGGGTGCCGACCATGCGTGCAAGTGTGGACCAGTGTGGTTCCCGGACCCCCGATATCCGGCAGGACCGCGTGTCGTCCGGGTTGACAGGCACGGAGCCGCTGACAAGTAGACTCCACCGGTGCGTCCAGGTGGGTTCCGGTTTGCGGTGCTGATGTCGCTCGCCTTCGCGGCGCTGACGGGCGCGGTGGCCGTGACCTACCAGCTGCCGTTGCGCGACCCCGACGGCGTGGCCGTGCCGACGTACGTCCGGCTGCCCGCGATCCTGCTGATCGCCTTCCTCACCGACGTCGTGCCCCGCGCGGCCTGGCGGTGCAGGTCGCCGATGTCGTTCCCCCGGCAGCTGGTGGCCGTGGTGCGGCAGCGGTGGCCCTGGGAGCACACCCGGTTCGCCCTGGTCGGGCTCGGCGCCTGGTACCTCACGTACGCGGCGTTCCGCAACCTCAAGAGCTTCGTGCCCTTCGTCAACCGGGAGCTGGAGGACGCCGCCCTCGCCCAGTTCGACCGGATCGTCTGGCTCGGCCGCGACCCGGCGTCGGTGCTGCACGACCTCTTCGGGGTCGGATGGGCGGCCCACTTCTTCTCCCTGGTGTACGTCGCCTGGATCGTGCTGGTGCCGGTCACGCTGGTGATCGCCCTGGTGTGGTCCCGCGAGCGGGTCGCCGGGGCGTGGTACGTCACGGCTGTGGCCGTCGACTGGGTGCTCGGGGTGGCGACGTACTTCGCCGTCCCGACCCTGGGTCCTGTGTACGCCGCCCCCGAGGACTTCGCGGCGCTCCCGCACACCTACGTCTCGAGCCTGCAGGAGTCGATGATCGCGGACCGCTACGCGGTGCTGGCCGACCCCTTCGGCACCACCGCCGTGCAGACCATCGCGGCGTTCGCCTCGCTGCACGTCGGGATCATGGTCACCGTGTGCGTGATGGCCGAGCTGCTGGTGCTGCACCGTTGGGTGCGCTGGTCCCTGTGGCTGTTCCTGGCTCTCACCGTGCTCGCCACCGTGTACCTGGGATGGCACTACTTCTCCGACGCTCTCGGCGGTGCCTTCCTGGGAGTGCTCGGAGTGTGGATCGCGGCGCTGGGGACCGGCAACCACGAGCGGGGGCGGCCCCGGTTGGTGGCGGCCGGGCCGGCGTCCTCGACCGCCGGTCAGGACTCCGGCTCGAGGGCCGCCCGCAGCCGTGCTGCGAGCTCGGCCGCCTCACCTGGGTCATAGCGCGTGCGGGGCCAGAAGAAGCCTCGCAGCCCGTCACCCCTGGTGCGCGGCACGACGTGCAGGTGCAGGTGGGCGACGCTCTGGCTCACGGTGTTGTTCATCGCCACGAACGAGCCCTGCGCCCCGAGGCCCTCGACCACTGCCGCGGCGAGCAGCTGCCCGGCCTCAAGGAAGGGGTCGCGCAGGTCGGCCGGCAGGTCGAGCAGCGTCCGCACGTGCCGGCGCGGGACCACCAGCGTGTGCCCTTTGAAGACCGGCCGGTGGTCGAGGAACCCGACCATGTGCTCGGTCTCCAGCACCACGTCGGCGTCCACGGCGCCGCCGACGATGTCGCAGAACAGGCAGCCTGGCACTGCTGAGCCTCCGTCCCCGGTCTGTCGGGTCCGGCGAGCCTAGCGGGGCCGAGGGAGATGACCGACAGCTTCTTGCACCGGGTCCTCGAGGCGGCCGTCGCCGGCGTGCTGGCCGTCGTCGCCACCCTGGGCGGCGGGCCCGTCGCCGGCCCGGAGTCGTCCAGCCCATCGACCAGTCCACCCTCCATCCCGTCGGCCAGCCCGTCTGGTGCACCGTCAGCCAGCGCTGCTGGCACCCGGACGGCCAGCCCGTCTGGTACGCCGTCAGCCAGCCCGCCCGGCACACCGTCGGCCGGCCGGGGCGCGTCGTCGGTCGGGCGCGACATCAGCTGGCCGAACTGCCCCGTGGGCCAAGGCATCCCGAGCCGGCGTACCCTCGGCCTGCCGCTGCCACCACCGGGCACCGCGTTCCTGGTCATCGGGCTCACCAACGGTCCGGGCTTCTACCCCAACCCCTGCCTGCGCGGACAGGTGGCGCACGCCCGCCGCCTGGGCCTGTGGACGGCCGCCTACGCCGTGGTGACCTTTCCCACGCGGGAGGAGCTCCGGCGCTACGGCGCTGCGGGACCGCGCTCCCCCGGAACGAAGGCGGCACGGCTGTGGAACGCCGGCTGGGCGCAGGCATCGGCCAACGTCGGCCGGATGCGGACGGCCGGGCTCGACTCCCCGGTGGTCTGGGTGGACGTCGAGCCGGTGCGACCGCCCACCCCGTGGTCCGAGGACATCGCCGGCAACCGGACCGTCCTCGAGGGAGCGATCGCCGGGTACGAGCAGTCCGGCGTGCGGGTCGGGGTGTACTCGACGGCGTACCTGTGGTCGACGATCGTGGGCGACGCCCGGTACGGGCTGCCGGAGTGGCGTCCGGCCGGTCAGGTCACCAGGCGCGCGGCGCTCGAGCTCTGCACCCGGGGCGGGATCCAGGGTGGCGAGCCGGTGCTGGTGCAGTGGTACGACGACGAGGTGGACCGGGACGCGCTGTGCCCGGGACGCCCGGCCGGCCAGGTGCTGCAGGAGTACTTCACCCGCCTGTGACGGTCCTGGTCACCGGCTCAGGCGGCGTGCAGCTCCGCCCACACGGTCTTGCCGGTCCCCGAGGGCTCCACGCCCCACTGCTCGGCGAGGGCCTCCACCAGGAGCATGCCGCGGCCCCCCGTCGCGTCCTCGCCGGCGTGCTGAGGGCGGGGGACCCGGGCGTGCTCGTCGGTGACCAGCACCCGGATGCGGTCCTGCTGCCGCCGGATCTCGAGCGTGGCCGGTCCGGCAGTGTGCACCAGGGCGTTGGTGACCAGCTCGGAGACCACGAGGGCCACGGTCTCTGCGAGGGACGCCAGCTCCCACGCTGCGAGGGTCTGACCGACGAAGACCCGGGCGGTCGACACCTCCGCGACGTCGGTCACCCTGAGCGTGGCGCACTGAGTCACCAGGGACGGCCCCGAGTAGTCGCAGACGAGCAGGGCGATGTCGTCGCGGCGGTCGACCCCCACTGCGGCAAGGATGGCGTCCGCGTCGCGGTCGACGTCTCCGCTGTCCGTGCTGGCGGTCGCTCTCATCAGCGCGCTGATGCCGGTGTCCACGTCCTCGCGAGGGTCCTCGACCAGCCCGTCGGTGTACATCAGCAGCCGGTCACCGGCCTCCAGGCGCACGGTGGTCGTGGGCCACTCGGCGTCGTCGAGCACCCCGAGGGGCAGGCCGCCATCGGAGCCGATCTCACGGACCGCCCCGTCCCGCCGCAACAGAGGAAGCAGGTGGCCGGCCCGAACGACGCTGGCCTCCCCCGAAGCCGGGTCGAGAGCCACCAGGCAACAGGTGGCCAGCACGCGCGCGTCCAGAGCGTTCATCGCCCGGTTCACCCGCGCCAGGGCCACGTGAGGCTCGTGCCCCTCGGCGAGGTAGGCGTGCAGCGCCGTGCGCAGCTGGCCCATCACCGCGGCAGCACCGACGCTGTGGCCCTGCACGTCCCCGACCACCAGGACGGTGCCGCCGCCGGGGGTCGCGATGACGTCGTACCAGTCGCCTCCCACCTCCGCTCCGGCGGTGCCGGGAAGGTAACGGACGACCACGGTGAGGGACTCGACCTCCGGCAGTGTGCGCGGCAGCAGCGACCGCTGCAGGGTCTGGGAGGCCGCCACTGCCTGCTCGGCGCTGCAGCGCAGCTGTGCCTGGGCGGCGAGCTCGGACTCGTAGAGCCGGGCCCGCTCGAGTGCCGAGGCCAGCTGGCCCGCCGCGGTCTCGAACATGTGCAGCTCGGCTCCACTGAAGCGCCGCGGGCGGCGCCAGGACATCGCGAGCACTCCGACCACCACGTCCCCGAAGGTCATCGGGATGAACAGCGAGGGCTCGACGCCGGTGACCGCTGCCGAGACCTCCGGACAGACGGACGCCAGCTGCTGCGGGTCGGAGATGGCGACGGTTCGGCGGCTGGTCGCAGCCTCCGCCAGGGGGCAGGCGGCGCCGTGCGGGACGATGGGCGTCTGCAGTGCGGCCGGATCGCCGTTCTCGTCCGTGCGCACGCCTGCCAGGACCGAGTAGCCGTCCTCCGTGGTCAGGTAGACCGCGGCGCCGTCCGCGTCGAGCGGCCCGACCAGCGTGTCGGTCACCACGTCCAGGGCGTCCCGGGTGCTGACCGCGCCGGCCAGCCGGGCGGTCATGGCCTGCAGGACGCCGAGCCGAGCGGCCGCCTGCTCCGCCTCGCGGCGAGCCGCCTGCTCGTCCTCGAACAGGCGGGCGTTCTCCACGGCGACCGCTGCCTGCAGGGCGACCAGCCGGACCACGTGCTCGCTGCGCTGGGAGAACATGCCGGGGTCCGCATGCCCGAACAGCAACGCGCCGATGACCTCGCCGGAGCGAGACGTGACCGGCGTCGCCAGGTAGCTGCGCACCGGCAGGTGGCCGCGGGGCATGCCCGTGAAACGGGGGTCTTCGGTGACGTCGGCGACCCGGAGCGCGCGCTCGCCGGAGAACGTCGGCTGGAAGAGCTCGGTGATCCGCGGTGCCGGCATGGTGGCGAACGCGGCGGCGTTCCCCCCGGAGAGGACATGGAACCGGTAGAGGTTCCCCGACTCGTCGACCGCGTTGTAGAAGAAGGCACCGAAGTCGGCCCCGGACAGCTCGGTGCCGGCGTCGGTGACGGTCTGCAGCACGCGCTCGAGGTCGAGGTTGGAGTTGATCGCCTCTGTGAGCGTCGCGAAGACGAGCAGGTCGTCGGGGATGACCTCTCCCGACGCAGTGCCGCCTTCCCAGGGCGCAAGGGTCATCCGCCCAGCATCGACCACGACGCCCGCGCTCGGGGCGGTAATCGAGAACTCGGACGGGCACAGGGCGGCGCGGAGGACGAGAGCCGCCCCGACCGGGGTCGGAGCGGCTCTTCCTCACGAGGGCACGTAGGTCGGTGGAGCTGGCGGGAATCGAACCCGCGTCCTTCGGCGCCGAACCAGGGCTTCTCCGGGTGCAGTCAGCGATGTCGTCTTCTCAGTCCCGGCGCTCGCACTGACACGTCGCCGACGGACTCAGCCACAGAGAAGTCCCGACAGGTCCTCGTGGCCCGGACCTGCCAGCAAGCCTCCTAGATGAGGCCAGGATCTAGAGCGGAGGCGCCTCTAGTCTGACCCGTTGCCCCGCCGTCAGGCGGCGAGGGCGAACGAACTGCGCTGTGTGTTGGCAGTTATTGGTTTCCAAGGAGCGTTTGCGAGATGACCTTGGATCCTCGACCCGCTTCCCCTGGAACAGACGTCCCAAGTCGAAACCGATCAGCCCCTCTTGAGTTGTGCTACCCGTTCAGTCTACCCGACCCCCGCGACAGTCGGGAGGCTACTCGACGCCCTTGAGCCGCCGGCCGATCGCCTGCTGCGCCTCCCGCGTTGCTTGCCGCTCAGCGAGCGCGTGGCGCTTGTCGTAGGACTTCTTGCCCTTCGCGAGCGCGATCTCCACCTTGGCGCGGCCGTCCTTGAAGTAGAGCGAGAGGGGCACGATGGTCAGCCCCCGCTCGTTGACCCGGCTCTCGATCCTGTCGATCTCGTGCCGGTTGAGCAGCAGCTTGCGGACCCGTCGCGGCTCGTGGTTGGTCCAAGTCCCCTCGGTGTAGACGGGGATGTGCACACCGTGCAGGAAGGCCTCGCCGTGGTGCACCTCCGCGAACCCGTCGACCAGGGAGGCGCGTCCCGCACGCAGGGACTTGACCTCTGTGCCGGTCAGCACCAGGCCGGCCTCGTAGGTGTCCTCGATGTGGTAGTCGTGGCGCGCCTTCTTGTTCTGCGCCACGACCCTGTGCCCCGCCTGCTTGACCATGCGGCGATTGTCCCAGAGGTCTGGACGGTCTCGACGGGCCGCCGACCGGCTCCACAGGCCCAGGAGGTCGGTCAGAACCAGGTCATCGGGTCGACGGGCACGCCGTTCTCCAGAACCGTGTAGTGCAGGTGGCAGCCCGTGGACCAGCCGGTGCTGCCGACGTACCCGATGACCTGGCCCCGCTGCACCACGTCGCCGGGTCCGACGGCGTAGGCGCTGAGGTGGTTGGAGATCGTCGCCAGGCCGACCCCGCCGGAGACGCCGTGGTCGATCACGACGCGGTTGCCGTAGGCGGTCTGGAAGTAGGTCTCGAGCACCGTGCCTGCGGTCGCGGCGCGGATGGGGGTGCCGCAGGCGGCGCCGAAGTCGGTGCCGTCATGAAGCGCGCGGTAGCCGTGGATGGGATGGGTGCGCCACCCGTACGGCGAGGTGACAGCTCCTTGGACCGGGTAGTCGAGGGCCCCGCCGGAGTCGGCCGGGCCGGCATCGACCGGGGGCCCGGCGGCCGTGGCCCGGGCGCGCGCAGCGGCAGCCCGGCGCTGCAGGACCGCCGCGATCCGCTCCTGCTCTCGGCGCAGCGCCGCGAGCTCGGCGAGGTCGGACGCCCGCGCCCGAGCAGCCTGTTGCCGCGCGGAGGCACGTTCAGTGACCAGCCCGGCGACCGCTGCCTCCGCCGCCGAGGCCCGGGACTCCAGGGACTGCTTGCGCTCGAGGTTCGCCGCGGCGGCCTCGCGCCGGCGGGCGACCTCCACCCGGGCTGCGGCCACCTCGCTCTCCTGCACCGTGAGCAGGGCCCGGGTCGCCTCCAGGCGCGCCAGCACGACCGCCTGCTTGTCGATCACGCTGCTCACCGAGTTGAGCTGGCCGGTCAGCTCGGTCGGGTCTTGGCTGGTGAGCACCATGGACAGCCCCAGCAGGGACGGATCTCCCTGCTGGTAGTTCTGCACGACGATGCGGCCGAGCGTCTCCTGTTGCTCGACGACCTTGCGACGGCCGGCGGCGAGCTCCGCTCGAGCGCGGCGGAGCCGCTCCACGGCTGCCGTCAACCGAGCCGCCATCTCCGCGTCGAAGGCGCGCGCAGCGGCGAGCTGCCCGCGGGTGTCCGCGAGACGGGCCTGTGCCTGGCCGAGCCGGACCCTCGCGTCCTCCAGGGCGCCCGCCGCGGCCCTCAGCCGGCCGCTGGAGTGGTCGAGATCCTGGTGGGCTCCGGCGATCCGCTTCTCGACCGTGGACTTCCGGCCGTGGAGGTCGTCGTCGGCCCGGGCGGCGTGGGCGACCGGTGCTGTCAGGGCTCCGCACGCGAGCGCGCCCGCGACCAGGCCGGCGCGCGCACGGGCGGGACGAGAGGAGCGGACCACGGATCGCCTTCGTACTCTGGGGAGCAGACGTCCCGACGCTAACGCACGCTCGTCACACCTTGAGGTATTTCCGGGTCATGACGAGGGTCGGAACCAGCGTGAGCGCGAAGCCGATCGCGGCGATGCAGCCGATGGCCACGATGGCGTTGCCCCAGTCGATCCAGGCAACGATGTTCGACGACGGCCGCAGCGTGCGGTAGATCACCGCCCACATGAACAGCAGCAAGGCACCGGCCGCCAGGCCGACCCCGATGACCGCGGCGACCAGCGCCTCCATCAGGAACGGCAGAGAGATGTAGAGGCTCGAGGCGCCGACGAGCCTCATGATGCCGATCTCACGCCGCCGGGCGAAGGCGGCGATGCGGATGGCGTTGCCGACCTGCAGCACCGCCGCGACCACCAGGAAGGCGGCGATGGCGACGGCACCCCACTTCATCACGTTGAGCCAGAAGTAGATCGGCTCGAGGACCTCGCGAAGGTCACGCACCGTGTTGACCCCCGGAAGGCCCTGCACCGCGCTCTTGACACCCTGGAACCGCTCCGGGTCCTCGAGCTGCACCCAGTAGGACTCCTGCATGTCGGAGGGCTTGATGGAGGCGTACACCCGGCGCTCGGTGTCGGTGTCGGAGACATAGGCCTCGCGCCACTTGTCGTAGGCCTCCTGCTTCGTCTGCAGACGCCAGGAGGCGACCTCCGGGTTGTCGTCGAGGACCTGCGCGATGGAGGCCTTCTGCGCACCGGTGACCTCCCCGTCGAGACAGTTGGGGGTGGCGGAGTTCTGGTTGCACAGGAAGACCGTGATCTGCAGCTTGCTGCCCCAGTAGCTCTCGGCTTTCTGCGCCTGGGCGTTGAGCAGCAGCCCCATGCCCACCAGGGTCAGGGACACGAAGATCGTCACCACCACGGCGACGGTCATCGACAGGTTGCGCCGGAGCCCGTTGCCGAGCTCGGAGAAGACGTAGGTCAGCTGCATGGGGACCTCAATGCTGGTAGCCGTAGACGCCGCGCGCCTGGTCGCGGACCACGGCGCCGTCGGACAGCTCGATCACGCGCTTGCGCATCGAGTCGACGACGCCCGCGTCGTGCGTCGCCATCACGACGGTCGTGCCGGTCCGGTTGATCCGGTCGAGCAGCTTCATGATGCCCACCGACGTGGCCGGGTCGAGGTTCCCTGTCGGCTCGTCGGCGATCAGGATCGGGGGCCGGTTGACGAAGGCCCGGGCGATGGCCACCCGCTGCTGCTCGCCGCCGGAGAGCTCGTCGGGCATCCGGGCGCCCTTGCCCTCCAGTCCCACCAGCTCGAGCGTCTCGGGCACCACCGCGGCGATGTGCGAGCGGGGCTTGCCGATCACCTGCAGCGCAAAGGCGACGTTCTCGGCGACGGTCTTGTTCGGCAGCAGCCGGAAGTCCTGGAACACCGTGCCGATGGTGCGGCGCAGCGCCGGCACCTTCCGGCCGGCCAGGCGGTTGAGCTCCGTGCCGTCGACGAACACGAGTCCGGACGTGGGCCGAGCCTCGCGCAGCACCAGGCGCAGGAACGTGGACTTGCCCGAACCCGACGCGCCGACCAGGAAGACGAACTCGCCCCGGTCGATGTCAAGGGTCACGTCGTCGAGAGCGGGACGGTTCGTCCGGCCGTACTGCATGGAGACGTTCTGGAATCGGATCACGGAGACGCGAGTCTAGGCGACGGACCCGGTGGCGGCCGAACCCGCTGGCCGCCGGTGTTTCGCACGGCCGCCGCGCAGGGGCGGCTAGGCGGACGAGGCGCCGTCCGCGCCGCGTCGCCAGCGGATGCCGGCCTCCAGGAAGGGATCGATCTCGCCGTCGAAGACCGACTGCGGATTGCCGGTCTCGTAGTCCGTGCGCAGGTCCTTGACCAGCTGGTAGGGGTGCAGGACGTAGTTGCGCATCTGGTCGCCCCACGAGCCTTGAACGTCGCCGCGCAGCTCGTCGAGCTCGGCCCGCTCCTCCGCCTTCTTCACCGCCAGCAGCTTGGCCTTCAAGATCACCATGGCGCTCGCCTTGTTCTGCAGCTGCGACTTCTCGTTCTGGCAGCTGACCACGATGCCCGTGGGCAGGTGGGTCAGCCGCACCGCCGAGTCGGTGGTGTTCACCGACTGGCCGCCCGGGCCCGACGACCGGAAGACGTCGACCCGAACCTCCTCGTCGGGGATCTCGATCTCGTCGGTCTGCTCGAGGAGCGGGACGACCTCGACGGCCGCGAACGAGGTCTGCCGCCGGCCCTGGTTGTCGAAGGGGCTGATCCGCACCAGCCGGTGGGTGCCCGCCTCGACCGACAGCGTGCCGAAGGCGTACGGCGCGTGGATCGCGAACGTCGCCGACTTGAGGCCCGCCTCCTCGGCGTAGGAGGTGTCGAAGACCTCGACGGGATACTTGTTGCGTTCCGCCCAGCGGGTGTACATGCGCATCAGCATCTCCGCGAAGTCGGCGGCGTCCACGCCTCCGGCGCCGGAGCGGATCGTGAGCAGCGCGTCCCGCACGTCGTACTCGCCGGAGAGCAGGGTGCGGACCTCGAGGGCCTCGACGGCCTTGTGCATCCGCCGCAGGTCGGCCTCCGCCTCCGCCAGGGTGTCGGCGTCGCCCTCCTCCTGGGCCAGCTGGAGGAGCACACCGAGGTCGTCGAGACGGCTCTGCAGGCCGGTGAACCGGTCGAGGTCGCCCTGCAGCACCGACAGCCGGCCGGTCACCCGCTGGGCGTTCGCCTGGTCGTCCCACAGGTCCGGTGCGGCCACCTCCTCGCCGAGCTGGGTGATCTCGGCGCGGATGGCGTCGAGGTCCAGCACCTGCTCGATGGTGTGCATCGTCGCTTGGAGCTGCTTGATCTGGGTCTCGAGGTCGGGTCCTGCCACGACTGGCACCCTACGCGACCCCAGGTCGCTCGGGCCGCCGCCCAGGAAGCCTCAGACCAGCTCGGCGCGCAGGTCCTTGAGGATCCGGGAGAGCAGCCGGGACACCTGCATCTGGGTGACCCCGATGTCCTGGGCGATCTGCTCCTGGGTCCAGCCCTGGAAGAACCGGAGCTCGAGGATGCGGCGGTCCCGCGACGCGAGCCGGCGGACGGCCGGGCCGAGCACCACCCGGGCCTCGGCGCTGGCGAAGTCCACGTCGTCCTCGGGCATGAGGTCGCCGAGCGTCGCCGACCCGTCCTCCCCCACCGGCACGTCGAGCGACGCCGGCGTGAACGCGCCGTCGGCGGCGAGTGCCTCGATCACGGACTCGACGTCGAGGCCGAGATGCTGCGCCACCTCGCTCGGCCGAGGCGAGCGACCGAGCCTCTGGGTGAGCTCGCTGGACAGCTTGGCGATGCTCCCCTGCAGCTCCTGGACCCGTCGCGGAGGGCGGACCGCCCACCCGAAGTCCCGGAAGTAGCGCTTGACCTCGCCGGTGACCGTCGGGACCGCGTAGGACAGGAAGTCCCGCTCGTGTGAGGGGTGGAACCCGTTGACAGCCTTGACCAGCCCGACGTACGCGGCCTGCACCAGGTCGTCCTCGGCGAGGCCCCGCTGGCGGTACCGGTGGGCGATGGCACGGGCGACGCCCATGTTGAGGACGACGACCTCCGCGCGGAGCGCGTCCTTCTCGGTCTCGTCGTCGGTGGAGTGCAGCTGGTCAAGCAGCCGGGCGGTGGTGGCACCCCGATCCTGCTCGGGCAGCGCAGGGGTCAGCGTGGAGCCCCGGGCGTCGAGGGCACCGGTCAACTCGGACATGGTCATGCACATCGCCACTTTCCGTGGTAGCTCACGGGGAGTAGAGGCGATTGCTTGACCACTACGACTTACCCCGTAAGTCAAGCACCGAATGCCTCGCTTCACAAGCGCCCGGGTCTTGGACGACTGCCGGCCCGTGTGCCGAGGCGGCGCCGTGTCCAGACGACCGAGGAGAAGTCGGTGTGATGGTCAAGTTTTCGTCACAACGCGGGTACACTCCTCGCCGGTCGGGGCCTCGTGCCGAACGGGTCCGCCGGCGCTCCACTCCCGAGGGATCCGGTGAGGTTCATGTCCGTTGCTGCAGCACTCACGCAGGCCCGAGTCGCCCGCCTGCTGACCGGGGCGCTGGTCGCCGCCGCCCTCAGCGTCGCGACCATGCCGCCGGCAGCTGGCGGGCCGGGAATTCCGAGCATCCCGCAGGTCAACGCAGTGGACACGACGCCGCGGGTGGTCGACGACGCCACGGTCACCGAGGCGGGCGTCAGGGAGCTGCGCCAGGTCGGCTCCACCATGTACGCCGGCGGGCACTTCACCAGGGTGCAGAACGCCGCGCGGACGGCGAGCTACACACGCACGAACCTCTTCTCGTTCAACACCGCTACCTCGGCCGTCACCAGCTTCGCCCCGGCGGTCAACGGTGAGGTCCTCGCGCTGGAGCCCAGCGCCGACAACAGGTTCCTCTACGTGGGCGGTGACTTCACGTCCTTCGGCGGGGCGTCGGTCAACCGGCTGGTCAGGTACGACCTCGTGAACAACCGGGTGGACACCACCTTCCGGTTCCCCGTCGCTGCGGGACGCGTCAGCGACCTGCAGCTGGTGGGCGGGCGGCTGTTCGTCGGGGGCACGTTCCCCGGCGGCGTCGTCTCGGTGAACCCCGGCACCGGCGCGCGTGACGGCTACTTCGACGCCACCCAGGCGACCGGCGCCGAGCAGGGTTACAGCACGCGCATCTACCGCTTCGCCGTGAACCCGGCTCGCACCCGCATGGTCGTGATCGGCTCCTTCACCGCCATCGGCGGGCGACCGCGACAGCAGGCGGCCATGCTGACGCTGGGAGCGTCCATCGCCGGCGTCTCCGGCTGGTCCTCGACGCGCTGGAACGAGGACTGCTCGGACAGGCTGCGGTTCTACACCCGCGACGTCGACTTCGCGCCCGACGGCGGCAGCTTCGCGATCGTCACCACGGGCGGCGGGTACCCGGGCACCCCGAAGCTCTGCGACACCGTGACCAGGTGGGCCACCACCGACTCGGCCAACCAGCAGCCGACCTGGATCAACCACTCCGGTGGTGACACGTTCCACTCGGTGGCGTACACCGACAAGGCCGTCTTCGCCTCCGGTCACATCCGCTGGTTGGACAACCCGCTCGGTCGCGACACCAAGGGCCCCGGAGCCGTCGACCGCCTGGGCATCGGCGCCATCGACCCGACGACGGGCAAGGCGACCTCATGGAACCCCACGAAGAGTGTCGAGGGCGGGCTCGGAGGGTTCGACCTGTACGTCACCGGACAGGGCCTGTGGGTCGGCCACTTCGAGCGCCTCCTCGGCACCGGGCCGAACGGCCGGGAGGTGCACGAGGGCTTGGGGCTGCTTCCCTTCTAGGTCACTCCGCCCGGGCGTGCCCGGGCTAGGCCACTGCGGCGGCGACCCGTCCGGACGACCGCCGGCGCCGAACCCGAGCGACGATGAGGCCCGGTCTCTCACGGGGGAGACCGGGCCTCAGGATCTGGTCGGGCGTCAGGTCCGGTCCTTGACGGGGGACAGCGGACTCCCGGACCGTGTCGGCACTCCCGGCTGGACCTGCGCTGCGCGGGTCCGGCGTGCGAGCAGCTGGGCGGCCACCAGCAGGGTCAGCCCGAACCCGGCGACCCACCAGGCCGCGTGCCTCTGGTCAGCGGCCGGGTCACCCCACTCCA
>DASQDP010000068.1:0-30146 GCA_035634095.1 Nocardioidaceae bacterium
AGCGGAGACGTGCGGTCAACAGAGCAGGTGCATGCTGCAACGTGGCCTGATCGCCGGGTTCTGGGGAGCCCGTCCCAACGACACCTGCGAGACGACCGCCGTCCCGGCCGCGGCAGCGGTCGCGGCCGGCGCAGCCCCACCACCGGCGGTGCCGCAGGTGACCCCGGGGATGGTCCTCACCGCGATGCAGCGCGTCGGCCTGCCCTCACTGCACGTTCACACGCAGCCCGAGGACAAGACGCTGGTCAACTTCGACACCATCTTCTATGCCGACCCCACCGCCGTGACGCGGGACCTCACGCTCCTCGGGCAGAGCGTTCGCATCGAGGCCACGCCGCGGTCCTTCACCTGGCACTACGGCGACGGAACGAGTGCCACGACAACCGAGCCCGGAGCGCCGTACCCGGCGAAGGACGTCGTCCACAGGTACACCGACGCGCACGTGACCGTGCGAACCAGTGTCGACGTCACCTACTCCGGACGCTTCCAGGTCGCCGGCGGACCGTGGCAGGCGATCCCTGGCACCGTCACGATTGCCGGTCCACCCGATGCGCTGCGGATCAGCGAAGCCACGCCCGTTCTGTCCGGCGACTACAGCTGAGCTCCGGTCCGCGTCGCCCCGCCTCCACCCGGGTGCAGGCGGAGGCAGTCGGCAGCATTCCGGCGGCTCACAGAAGAAGGGACGGTGCACGCAGCTCGAGCGCGGCACCGTCCCCTCCGGGGTTTCCCCCATTGCCGCCGACCCGGGTCGAGGAGGTCGTCGGCAAGCAGGTGGTGGGTCAGCCCACCGGCACCGCGATCTCCTGGCCCACCACGAGTCCGGGGCCGGTGAGCGCGTTGAGCTCCTGGATGTGGTGCACCGCCTCCCGAACCTCACCGGGCTCGGCCACCGCGCTGGCGATCCCCCACAACGTGTCTCCGGGACCGACCTCGACGGTGCGGGTCTGCACCGGCATCCCCGCGTCGCGGGTGGCCGCCGAGCGCGGGCCGAAGACAGTGAACACTGCCAGCAGGAGCGCCAGCAGCAGCACGACCACGACGACCCGACCGCGTCGGGTGAGCCGAACGGCGGGCGACTGGCCCCGACGTCGTCGGGGAGCCGGCGTGCGTGGGTGGCCGGGGTTCATCGAGTAGGTGCTCATGTGAGACCTCCTGGGGAAGGAGTCGGTCCGGTGGTCGAGCGGCATGTCCATGAACGAAGTTCTATCGACGCCCGCCGACAGTTTCTGTGGCCGACCCGTTGCCCTCGTCCGTTCGAACACATGTACGACGTTAGAGCATGTGTTCGAATGGATCAAGAGCCGAGACGAACAGGTGTTCGATCGTGACCGAGCGCTCCGGCCACTGATCGCCGACGGTGACCCCGCTGGCAGCTGCCAGTGGCAGCCAGTGGCTCGAGGCGGTCGCCAACCCTCGATCCACCCGCCCCACAGCGGGCGCGTTGACGCGACACGCCGTTCGAACAGATGTTTGAACAAGCGCCGCGCCGACCACTACCGTGATCGGCAGGACAGGCAGTCGAGACAGCGGCACCCAGGAGGATCAGCCCATGACAGGCAAGCGCAAGACCCGTGATGGTTCCGGAGTCGCCGAGCTGCCCGACGGGCCACCCGACGCGACGGGACTCACCCCCCGCCAGCAACGCGTGCTGACCGTCATCCGCGACTCGATCGAGCGACGGGGCTACCCGCCCAGCATGCGGGAGATCGGGGAGCGAGTCGGCCTGACCAGCTCCTCGTCGGTGGCGCACCAGCTGCGCGTGCTGGAGGAGAAGGGCTTCCTCAAGCGGGACCCGCATCGGCCCCGGGCCCTGTCCGTGTACACGCCCGACGACACCTCCGCGGTGGACGAGACGGGCGTGGGTGACGCGATGCCGGTCGCCACGTACGTCCCGATGGTCGGCCGCATCGCCGCCGGTGGCCCGATCCTGGCCGAGGAGCGCGTCGAGGAGATCCTGCCGCTGCCCAAGAGCCTGGTCGGGGACGGCACGCTGTTCCTGCTCGAGGTCGCCGGGGACTCGATGATCGATGCCGCGATCTGCAACGGCGACTACGTGGTCATCCGGCAGCAGCCGAGCGCGGAGAACGGTGAGGTGGTGGCGGCCATGCTCGACGGTGAGGCCACGGTCAAGACGCTCCAGCGCAAGAACGGCCAGGTGTGGCTGCTCCCCCACAACGCCGCCTACGACCCGATCGACGGCACCAACGCCACCATCTTGGGCAAGGTCACCGCGGTGCTTCGCCGGATGTGACGGCGCGCGTGCGAGTGGTGGACGCACCGCACGCGTCGTCCACAGGCGGAGGGTTCGGCCCTTCTCCGCCTCGTGGGGCCCTACCCTGAGTCGTCCACTCTTCCACCGGGGGTCTCGTGCCGAGCCGTCTCTCTGTCCGCCTGCTCACTGCCTGCCTCGCCGCCTCTTTGGGCGGAGCGCTGGTCGTCCCACCTGCGACGGGTGCCCCGGACCGCGGCTCGGACCGCACCACTCGGGGGGCCAATCGAGCGGGCGGTGAGCGGACCGGCCAGCAGGGCCTCGAGCGAGGCTCCACCGGTCCGACCGTGGCCCCGCGGACGGCGGCACCGAAGCGGTCCGCGGTCGCCGAGGCGAGGCGCACGCTGGGGCAGGCCAAGGCGGTGCTCACCGGGCCGCGCCCCCCGCGAGCACGAGCGTCGGGTGCGGTGACCGAGCCGGAGTCCGACGCGACGCTGGTGCTGACCGATCTCGCCCACCGCGTCGACAGCCTGCCGCCAGCCGACCGGCGGGTGGCCGAGGCCCTGCTCGCACGACCCACCTTCGGCGGGCGGCCTGCGGATTGGTGGGAGCACTCCTACACCGTGCGAGAGCAGAAGCCGGTCTGTGCGCGGGTCTGCGTCCACTACGTCACGACCTCGGCGGCCGGCAGGACCAACGACGCCGTCTCCCGCACCGACCGGGACGCCGACGGTGTTCCGGACTACGTGCAACGGGTCGCCACCACCCTGGGCCAGGTCTGGTCCCGGCAGGTCGATGACCTCGGCTTCCGGGCTCCCCGCAGCGACCTCGCCCAGGACGACGACGGCGGCGGCCCACAGCTCGACGTCTACCTGCAGGACCTGCCCAGCGGGGTCTACGGCTACTGCGCCCCGGACACCGCCGACAGGGTCACCTCCGGCTACTGCGTGCTGGACAACGACTATTCGCGCCGAGAGTTCCCCTCGCACACCCCGACCGAGAACCTGCAGGTCACCGCCGCCCATGAGTTCTTCCACGCTGTGCAGTTCGGCTACGACTCCTACGAGGACTTGTGGCTCATGGAGGGCACGGCGGGCTGGATGGAGGACGAGGTGTACGACGAGGTCGACGACAACCTGCAGTACCTCGAGCAGAGCCCGCTCAGCGACCCCTACGTCTCGCTCGACTACAGCGACATGGGCTACGGCCCGTACGGCGCCTGGATCTTCTGGAAGTTCTTGAGCGAGTGGGCCGCTCGCGGCGCGGCCGACGACCCCGGCATCGTCCGCGAGGTCTGGGAGGCGTCTGTGGGCTCCCGTTTCTCCACGGCCGCCCTGCAGTCGGTCCTGCAGGGGCGGGGCAGCAGCTTCGCCCGGGGGTTCGGCACCTTCGGGACGTGGGCGAACCGCCCGGGGCGCTACTTCTCCGAGGGCGTCAGCTATCGCCGGGCGGCCCTCGACGACCGCTTCACGCTCACCCGTGCTCGCCGCTCGAGCGGGCTGCGGTCCCTCGCGATGAACCACATGACGCACAGGTACGTCCGGTTCACACCTGGTCGTACCCTCACCGGCTCGTGGCGGCTGAGGGTCTCGGTGAACCTGGCAGACACCAGCCGTGGCAGCGCCGCCCGGGTGCTCGTGCACAAGCGCTCCGGGGCCAGCAGTGTGCACAGCATCCACCTGAGCCGCGCCGGCAACGGCAGCCGCGCGTTCGAGTTCCGGCGGTCGGTGGTCGCGTCCGTCGAGCTGGACCTGGTCAACGCCAGCATTCGGTTCCGATGCGGCTTGAGGACGTCGATGTCCTGCGGCGGCCGCGGGTACGACGACGCGCTGCCGTCGAAGTACCGCGCCACCGCGATCCGCTGAGGCCGACGAGCCGATGGCTCAGTCCAGGCGGAGCAGCAGCAGCGGTCCGCCGTCGTACCGTCCACCGTCGATGCCCACGACCAGCCCGTCGGCGTACAGCAGGGGGCCGTCGACGTGCGGCGAGGGCACGTCGATCAGCGAGCCGATGATGCTGTGCCCGTGCACGATGCGGCGGCCCCCGAGCTGCGAGAGGACCCTGCGCGCCACCTCGGGGCCGTCCGGCCCGAGAAAGTCGTAGCGCGTGGTCAGCGCCGCGAAGATGTCGAAGTGCTGCGGGGCGTCGTCATCGGCGAGCATGTCTGCGACGGTCTTGTTGATGTCCTCGATGGAGCTGCCCCAGGCGAGGTACTCGGTGGTGTCGGAGTGCATCAGCAGCTGGTCCCCGACCAGCGCCATCAGCGGGAGGCCGCGCAGCCAGGACACCTCCTCGTCCCTCAGCGCCTCCTGGTCGCTTTGCAGGCCACCGTTCATGGCCCACACGTCGCTGAACCGGGTGCCCGGGAAGAGCTTCTGTCCCAGCATCAGGGACTCGTGGTTGCCCATCAGCACGTGCACCTGCTCGGGGGCCTGCGACTGCAGCGAGCGCACGAACCGAATGACGCCGATGCCTTCGGGGCCGCGGTCCACGAGGTCGCCGAGGACCCAGAGGTCGGAGTCGCCACCGGCCCACCGGTCGTTCCCGTCGACCAGGCCCGCCTCGAGCAGCAGCTCACGCAGGTCGGCGAGGTGGCCGTGGACGTCGCTGAGGACGAAGGTGCTACCCATGGCCGCATCCTTGCAGCCCGCAGGGGTCGAGGTCAGCCCGCGGGCTCACGACGCCAGCCGCTTCAGCGCGGAGAGCACCACGTCACGGTCCGTCGTCGACCACATCGGTGGCAGGGACGCGCGCAGGAAGCTGCCGTAGCGCGCGGTGACCAGTCGCGGGTCGAGGATCGCGACGACACCCTTGTCGCCGGTGGTCCGGATCAGCCGGCCGGTTCCCTGGGCCAGCAGCAGCGCGGCGTGCGTCGCCGCCACCTGCAGGAAGCCGTTGCCCCCGGCGGCGTCCGCGGCGCGCTGCCGTGCTGACATCAGCGGGTCGTCCGGGCGGGGGAACGGGATCCGGTCCACGACCACCAAGGAGCAGGTCTCGCCCGGCACGTCGATGCCCTGCCAGAGGCTCAGCGTGCCGAACAGGCAGGTGTGCGGGTCCTCGGTGAACAGTCGCGCCAGCTCCGGCAGCTGGGCCTCGCCCTGGGCCAGGACGGTCAGGTGTGGCAGCCGCTCCCGTGCCGCCTCTGCCGCGGCCTCGGCGGCACGACGGCTGGAGAACAGCCCCAGCGTGCGACCGCCGGCGGCGTCCACCAGGTCGACTATCTCGTCGAGCTGGGCCGGGCCGAGACCGTCGCGACCCGGCGGCGGCAGGTGGCGCGCGACGTACAGGATGGCCTGCTTGGCGTAGTCGAACGGCGAGCCGACGTCGATGCCCCGCCACGGGAGCCGCTCGTCGGACTCGCCCCCGGTCACCGCGTCGGACACCCTGTCGGGCACCAGGGGGGTCGGCTCGGGCGCCGACAGCGAGTGGTCCACCCGCTCGGCCGGCTTGAGACCCAGCGACGTCGCCACGGCCGTGAAGTCGCCGCCGAGCATCAGCGTCGCGCTGGTGAGCACCACCGTCTTGTCCGACAGCAGCCGGTCGCGCAACGGCCCCCACACCTGCAGCGGCGCCACGCACAACGCGTTGCCGCCGCGGGCGCGGTCCCGCTCGGCAAGCCACAGCACGTCCGCCTCGGAGTGCTCCGCCATCCGCTCCACGGTGCCGAAGACCTCCTGCACCGAGCCGCGGGCCTGCGTGCGCCCGGAGTCGGGCTCGCCGATGCCGGACTCCTTGGGGAAGGCGGAGAGCACGCTGCGGGCGGCGTCGCGGACCAGGGCGAGCGCGTCGCCGAGCGCGGTCGGCAGCACGTCGATCCGACCGGGGTCGCAGCCCTCCAGCGCCTCCCGCAGCGCGTCCCCGGCGTCGGCGAGGTCGTCGGCCTCGGCGCCCTCGACGTGCCGCTGCGCGCGTCGGGCGGCCCGCTCCACCTCCGGCACGGACAGCTCGTCGGTGGCCGCCTGGGTCACCCGGGCGGCGAGCTCGTGCGCCTCGTCGATCACCACCACGTCGTACTCCGGGATCATCGGGACGCCCTCGATGGCGTCGATCGCCAGCAGGGAGTGGTTGGTGACGACCAGCTGTGACTGCGAGGCCTTCTCCCGCGCCCGCTCAGCGAAGCACTCCTGACCGAAGGGGCACCTCGCGGCACCGAGGCACTCCCGGTGGGTGACCGACACCTGGCGCCATGCCCGGTCGGTGTGCTTGGGGGCCGCGTCCCGGTCGCCCGGCCCGTCGCTCGCGGACTCCCCCTCGGCCCACTCCCGCAGCGCCAGCACCTCGGAGCCGGTCGAGCCCACGGGGAGGTCGACCAGCACCCCCTGGTCGTCGGGCACGCCCTCCCGCACCCGGTGCAGGCAGGCGTAGTTCGAGCGGCCCTTGAGCACGGCGTACGACGGCGACGATGACGGCAGCACGTGCACCGCCGCCTCCAGCAGCGCCGGGATGTCCCGCTCCACCAGCTGGTGCTGCAGGGCCAGGGTCGCCGTCGCAACCACCACGCGGCGGTGGTGCAGCAGCGCGGGCACCAGGTACCCGAGCGACTTGCCGGTGCCGGTGCCGGCCTGCACCAGCAGGTGCTCGGCCGTCGTCATGGCGCGGGCGACTGCCTCCGCCATCGCGATCTGTCCGGGGCGCTCCTGCCCGCCGAGCGCCTCCACCGCCGCGCCGAGGACCTCCCGCACCCGGGTGCTGGGCGGAGACTCGACGTCGGGCACCGCAGCACCCTATCCAGTCACTCCGACGGCTCGAGCTCCTTCGTCCACAGCACGGCGCCGCCTTGGTCACGCAGGCTGAGGCTCAGCCGCCCGTGCGCGTCGATCTGGGCGTGGCCGAAGAACTGGTTGCCGTGGCGCGGCGACTGGTTGGGGTAGTCAGCCGCCTTGGTGAAGACGGCCTCGGGCCCGAAGGTGCCGTCCAGGTCGTTCGGTCCGAAGGTGCCCGCGTGGATGGGACCGGCGACGACCTCCCAGAACGGGTCGAAGTCGGTGAAGGACGCGCGCGCCGGGTCGTAGTGGTGGGCGGCGCAGTAGTGCACGTCCGCGGTGATCCACACTGTGTTGCGCACCCCCCGGCGCTTGAACGCCGACAGCACCCGGGCGAGCTCCCGCTCCTTGCCCAGGGGCCTGCCGGAATCGTCGTTGGCGATGCCCTCCTGGTCGGTCTCCCCGTCCGGTACCACCAGACCCAGCGGCAGGTCCGCGGAGATGACCTTCCACGTCGCCCGGGAGCGGGACACCTCGCGCACCAGCCACTCGGCCTGCTCCTCGCCGAGGATCTCGGTGCGCCGCCTCTCCCGTCCAGGAGTGTTCGGGTCCTTGTGGGTGCGCATGTCGAGCAGGAACACGTCGAGGAGCGGACCTCGGGAGATCTTGCGGTAGATCCGGGTCGGCGCGAAGCCCCAGTGGCGGTGCTGGTGCCGGTGCGGCCCTCGGTCCGCGATCGGCATGTTCTCCTGCCAGGCCCGGCGCGCCCGGCGCGCCAGCACGTCGACCCGCCGCTCGGTGTAGCGGTCGTCGTCGAGCATCTCCCCCGGGTACCAGTTGTTGTGGGTCTCGTGGTCGTCCCACTGCGCGAGCAGCGGCACGTCGGCGTACATCGCCCGTACGTTCTCGTCGAGCATCGTGTAGCGATGACGTCCCCGGAACTCCCGCAGCGTCTCCGCGACCTTGGCGACCTCGGGGGTCACGAGGTTGCGCCACACCTGCCCGTCCGGCTCGGTGACCGTCTCCGTGATCGGGTTGTCCGCGTAGATGGTGTCCCCGCAGTGCACGAAGAAGTCGGGCCGGGTCTCGTGCATCGCGCGGTAGCCGACCATCCCGCCGAGGTCCGGGTTGATGCCCCAGCCCTGCCCGCAGGTGTCGCCGGTCCACACGAAGCTCGTGGCGGCCGGGTGCAGGGAGGCGGTGCTGAACGACGCACGGCCGACCTCGCCGTGAGCGCCGTCCTCGGCCTCGAAGTGCAGCCGTACGTCGTACTCCCGGCCCGGCGCCAAGCCGCGCAGCTGCAGCTTCGCGGTGAGGTCGGTGGCACGCCCCGCCCAGCCGCCGTGCACCTCGCGCCGGATCCGACCGCTCCGAACCCGGGCGACCAGGCGTCCCGGCTTGCTGGACCGCGCCCACAGCACGGCGCTGTTCGCGGTCACGTCGCCGCTCTGCACACCCGAGGGGAGCCTCGGCCGGGTGCGCGCCAGCGCAGGAGCGGTCCAGGGGCCGGCCGCGCCGCCGAGGGCCACGGCGCCGGCGGCGGTACCGCCGAGGAAGGTACGTCGTCCGAGGGTCACGCCCCGACGCTTGCCGCCCTCGGTGGACGCCGGGTGGCCGGCAGGGGACGGTTCGGTGACACCGGGGCGGCGGTTGCCGCGGATCTCCGCCTACCGGACCATCGCCGCACGGCCACTGGCGGTCGCCTACATTCCGGTGCGGCCGTCCAGCGCCTCACGCAGCAGGTCGGCGTGACCGTTGTGGCGGGCGTACTCCTCGAGCAGATGGGTGCAGATCCACCGGAGCGACAGCGTCCGGCTCGGGGTGACCTCGACCTCGTCCAGCTCGTGCTCCTCCAGGGCGGCTCGGATCGCCTGCGTCTCGGCGCGGAACCGGGCCAGGTCCGTCGCGGGGTCCGCCTCGGTCACGTCGAATTCGCCGTCCGGGTCCTCCTCGGTGGCGTAGAGCGGTTCGGCGGGCCGGCCCAGGAAGGGGAGGCACCAGCCACGCTCAACGTCCGTCATGTGCCGCACCAGGCCGAGCAGCGTCAACGCCGACGGCGGCACCGGGCGGGTCGTGAGCTGCTCGTCGCTGAGGCCCTCGCACTTCGAGAGCAGGGTGGCGCGATGGAAGTCCAGCCAGCCGTCGAGCATGACGCGCTCCGTCGCGACGTCGGGCGGTCGCGCCCGCCCGCCGAAGTCGTAGGCCACTAGGTCCGCGCGGCCACGGCGTACGGCGCGAGCTCACCGGCCAGGGCTGCGTGCGCACGACCCCGGACCAGCGTCCCGTCGCCGGTGTGCTCGATCGACTCCACCTCACCCGAGACGTGGATGCGGTTGAGCAGGTCCCCGCGCTCGTAGGGCAGCAGAGCCTCGAACGGGACCCCGGGGTGCGGCAGGTCCGCCTCGACCGCGGCCAACGCCTCCGCGATGCCCTCGCCGGTCTTCGCCGACACCACCACCGAGTGCGGCTCGCGCTGACGGAGCCGGGCCAGCACCATCGGGTCCGCGGCGTCCGACTTGTTGATCACCACGAGCTCGGGCACCTTGTCGGCGCCGATCTCCGCGAACACCTCGCGCACCGCGGCGATCTGACCCTCCGGATCCGGGTGCGAGCCGTCCACGACATGGAGGACGAGGTCAGAGTCAGCGACCTCCTCCAGGGTGGACCGGAAGGCCTCGACGAGCTGGTGCGGCAGGTGCCGGACGAAGCCGACGGTGTCCGACATGGTGTAGATGCGACCGTCCGAGGTGGTGGTCTTGCGCGTCGTCGGGTCGAGCGTTGCGAAGAGCGCGTCCTCGACCAGGACGCCGGCGTCGGTGAGCCGGTTGAGCAGCGACGACTTCCCTGCGTTGGTGTAGCCCGCGATCGCCACGGACGGGATCTGGTGCCGGCGACGGTCCGACCGCTTGGTGTCCCGTGTGGTGCGCATGTGCGACAGCTCGCGGCGCAGCTTCGCGATCTTGGTGTTGATCCGGCGCCGGTCGGTCTCGATCTTGGTCTCACCGGGGCCGCGGCCACCGATCCCGGCGCCGCCGGCCACCCGGCCACCGGCCTGGCGGGACAGGTTCCCACCCCAGCCGCGCAGCCGCTGCTTCATGTAGTTGAGCTGGGCCAGCTCCACCTGCGCCTGACCTTCGCGGGACTTCGCGTGCTGCGCGAAGATGTCCAGGATCAGCGCGGTGCGGTCGACCACCTTGACCTTGACCCGGTCCTCGAGGTTCCTGAGCTGGCTGGGCGCCAGCTCGCCGTCGAGGATGACGGTGTCCGCGCCGGTGGACTGCACGATCTCTCGCAACCCCTCGACCTTGCCGCGACCGATGTACGTCGCCGGGTCCGGGCTCTGCCGGCGCTGGTAGAACGCGTCGAGCACCTGGGACCCCGCCGTCTCCGCGAGCAGGGCGAGCTCGGCCATCGAGTTCTCCGCGTCCGCGACGGTCCCATCGGTCCACACCCCGACGAGGACGACGCGCTCCAGCCGGAGCTGGCGGTACTCGACCTCGGTGACGTCCTCGAGCTCGGTGGACAGTCCCGCGACCCGGCGCAGTGCGTGCCGCTCCGCGAGGTCGTAGTCGCCCGTGCTCTCCTCCCCCGCGTCGTCGTCCGCATCGTCGAGCGCCGGCGCCTCGCCGTCGTGGTCGGCCCGGTCGTCGGGCGACGTCTCGTCCTCGGCGTCCCAGCCCGCTGTCTCCAGCAGGGCGTCGTCCAGGTCGATGGCCAGGTCGGCGTCCGGGCCCCGCCGGGACCCGAAGGGGCCGGCAGGAGCGGTGGTCAGGGTCACGGGGTGCTGCTCGTGTGCGCTCGTCATATCCACCTGGTACAACGTCGGGTCCGCCGGGACGATTCCCGGCCGGGTGTCCAGTACACCGCGGATCCGGTGCCCTTTCGACCGCTTTTCACTCGACCCGACGCGTCCGGCGGCTCAGACCGCCCGAGCCGGCACGTCCGGGAGCTCAGACCGCTCGAGCCGGCGCGTCCGGCATCAGCCACTCCCCTCGCGCCACCAGCACCGCCGGGCCGGTGAGCACCACGCGGCCCTCCTCGGTCCAGGTCACGTCGAGCCGCCCGCCCGGGACGTCCACACGGTACGTCGTACCGCCGGGATGCTGCGCGTCGGCACCGTCCGCGAGGGCGGCGGCGACCATCACCGCGCAGGCCCCGGTGCCACAGGACCGCGTCTCGCCGGAGCCCCGCTCGTGGACGCGCATGGCGACGTGCTGAGGGGCGACGGGGACCACGAACTCGACGTTCACACCGTCGGGGTAGACGGCGGGGTCGTGCCCGGGCGGCTCGAGCAACGCTCCGGCGTCGGCGAGGCTGTCCACGAACGCGACGGCGTGCGGGTTGCCCATGGACACGTGAAGAGCGGGCCAGGACCGCGGACCCACCGCCACCTTGGTCTCGCCGAGGAGATCGGGAGGCCCCATGTCCACGCTGATCGCCTCCCCGGAGAACGTGAGCACCTTGGTGCCGCCGCGCGTCGAGACCGGCACCGGCCGGGTGGTGTCCACGTGCTCGTGGTCGGCGAGGTAGCGACCGAAGACCCGGATGCCGTTGCCGCACATCTCCGACACCGAGCCGTCGGCGTTGCGGTAGTCCATGAACCACTCCGCCTCGTCGCGCGCCGCCACCGCCGCGGGGTCGTCGGAGGCGGCGGTGCGGACGACCCGCAGCACACCGTCACCGCCGATGCCGGCGCGCCGGTCGCACAGGGCGGCGACCAGCTCGGTGGTGAGACCACCCACGACGCTGCCGTCGGCGTCGGGCAGCAGCACGAAGTCGTTCTCGGTGCCGTGGCCCTTCCAGAACGGCAGTATGGTCACTGTCTCAGGGTATCGAGGCGGCGTGCCTCGGTGATCCTGTCGGCGGGTCGTGACAACCTCGGGTCATGGACCAGCGCGCTGACGAGCTGTTGATGCTGACGGCGGTGACCGCCTCCTGCCGGGACTGTGGCGACGAGCGGATCTTCCTGCCGGTCGAGGACGGCTCCCATGGCGGCGAGTTCTGCTGCACGTCCTGCGACGCGGCGGTCTTCCTGCTCCTCTCCGGATCGAGCACCCGCCGGCCGCGCGCCCGGGTCGCCTGAGCACAGCGAGGCCCGGGTCAGCGGTGCCGGCGCACCACCAGCGCGGAGCCGCCGCCACGGCGGGTCGGCTCGGCGACGGCGGTCAGACGGCCCCGCCTGCCGAACTCGATGGCCGTGGCCGCACCGATCTCCGCAGCGCTGGTGAACCGGTCGCCCGCGGGCACCAGGTCGTGCCCGCGGTGGGTGAGGGCCGGTCCGTAGCGGTCGAGGAACGCCGGCTCGGCGCTCACCGTCGCGGTGTTCCGCTGCGAGGCCCGCGGCGCGGCGATCGCCCGCGGCAGGGACATCCGCCGGTCGATCCTGTTCACGATCATCTGGGTCACCGTGGTGATGATCGTGGAGCCGCCGGGTGACCCGAGCGCGAGGAACGGCTTGCCGTTGCGCAGGATGATCGTCGGTGACATCGAGGAGCGGGGGCGCTTGCCCGGCTGGATCCGGTTCGGGTCCTCGGGGTCGTAGACGGTCGAGAAGTCGGTGAGCTCGTTGTTGAGCAGGAACCCGCGGCCCGGGACCAGCAGACCGGAGCCGCCCGTCTGCTCGATGGTCAAGGTGTACTCCACGACGTTGCCCCACCGGTCGGCGACCGTCAGGTTCGTGGTCTCGACGTTCTCCGTGTCCGCCTTCGTCGACACGGCGCCCGTCGCCGCAGTGGCGCACCGACCGTCGAAGTCATCGACGTCGCCCGGCTCCACAGGAGGCGTGAACGCCCGGGTCGGGTCGATCTGGCAGGCACGCTCCGCGGCGTACCGGTCGGACAGCAGCCGGCGCACCGGGACACGGACGTAGCGGGGGTCGCCGACGTAGGCGCCGCGGTCAGCGAACGCCAGCGCCGTCGCCTCCAGGTAGTGGTGCAGCGCCTGGACGTGGCTCATTCCTCGCAGCCGGTACCGCTCCAGGATGTTCAGCGCCTCCCCCACCGTGGTGCCACCAGAAGACGAGGGCGCCATTCCGTAGACGTCGAACCCGCGGTAGTCGACGCGCGTGGGCCTTCTGTTGACAGCGCGGTAGCTTCTCAGGTCCCGGGGGGTGAGGTAGCCGGCCGGCACCGGCAGGTCGGTGGTCGGGGACTTGGGTGGGTTGCGCACCACGGCGGACATCTGTCGGGCGAGCGGGCCGCGGTAGAACGCCCGCACGCCGCGCTCGCCGAGCAGCCGGTAGGTCCTGGCCAGCCCGGGGTTGCGGAAGCGGGTGCCGACCCGAGGCGCGTCCCCGCCGGGCAGGAAGAGCCGTGGGGTGGTGGTGTAGGCGCGGAACCGCTCCGCGTTGTCCAGCGTCTGCTGGCGGAACGTCCTGTCCACCACGAAACCTCGCCGGGCGAGGGCGGCGGCGGGCGCGAGGGCGCGGCGCAGGCTGTAGGTGCCCCACTGCCGGAGGGCGGACTGCCAGGTCGCCGGCGTCCCGGGCACCCCGACGGACACGCCGCTGGTGACCAGGTCCGGAGCGGTGGGGCTGAACGGGTAGGGCTTGCCCGTGGCCGGATCGATGAAGGCGTCGCGCGGCATGGACCGGGGCGCGGTCTCCCGGCCGTCGATGGTGCGCACCCTGCCGGAGCGGGCGTCGTAGTAGACGAGGTAGCCGCCACCACCGATCCCGGCGCTGTAGGGCTCGGTCACCCCGAGCGCGGCCGCGGTGGCGACGGCCGCGTCCACCGCGTTCCCGCCGCGCTTGAGCACCCGCAGTCCGACGCGGGACGCCTCCGGGTCGACCGACGTCACCGCTCCGCCGAAGCCGCGGCTGGTGGGGATCTTCTTCGTGTACGGCCGGTCCGGACGCGGGTGGTCCGGACGTGCCTGCGCTGCCGTCGGGAGGAGCCCGGCCCCGGCCAGTGCGGTGGCCCCGACCACGCCGGCGACCGCCGCCCGACGACGCGACCGGCCGGAGTGGGAGAGTCGGGTCTGCGTCATGGGCTCCTCCTGTGTCCGGGACTCCGGGTCCCTACCCACCAGTGCACGCCTCAACCGCACGCGCCACCCGGTCCGGGTCGTCCCATCCCACCCACACGACCCGGGGGTCCTTGTCGAACCACGAGCTCTGCCGTCGAGCGAAGCGACGGGTGCCGGTGACCGTGGCGGTGAGGGCCTCCGCCTCGGTGAGGTCGCCGTCGAGGAAGGCGAGCACCTGCTGGTACCCCAGGGCGCGGTTCGCCGTACGCCCGTCCCGCAGTCCGGCGGCCGCGAGCCGGCGTACCTCCTCCACCAGGCCCGCCGCCCACATGGCGTGCACCCGCCGCTCGATGCGTTCGTCGAGCACCGGTCGCGGGATGCGCACACCCACCTGAACGCTGCCGTCGAAGACGTACGACGGCCGCGGCAGCGTCGCAGCGAAGGGCCGTCCGGTCAGCGTGACGACCTCGAGGGCGCGCACCACCCGGCGGCTGTTGCCCGGCGCGATCCGGCTCGCGGCCTCCGGGTCGACGTCGCGCAGCCGGGCGTGCATCGCCGCCGGCCCCGCCTCCGCCAGCTCGAGCTCGAGCTGTGCGCGCAGGCCGGGGTCCGTTCCGGGGAACTCGAAGGGGTCCAGCACTGCCCGCGTGTAGAGCGCGGACCCGCCGACCAGGATCGGGGTGACCCCGCGGCTCCGGCAGTCCCGCACCACCGCCCGCGCCATCGCCTGGAACTCCGCGACCGTCGAGGTCTGCTGCACGTCGAGCACGTCGAGCAGGTGGTGCTTGATGCCGCGGCGCTCGGTGGCGGGCAGCTTCGCGGTGCCGATGTCCATGCCTCGGTAGAGCTGCATCGCGTCGGTGTTGACCACCTCGCCCGCGAGCCGCTCGGCGAGGTCGAGCGCCAGCTCGGACTTGCCTGCCGCGGTGGGGCCCACCACCGCGACGACGGCCGGCGGCGACTGCACGTCGGACATGGCACGAGTGTGGCGCAGCACGTGGCCACGGCTGCAGGCCCGGGGTCCGTTTCGCTCTACCGACCATCGGGTACGTCGACGAGGTGACCAACCCCCACGGCATCGCACCCGAGCCCACCGCCGACGGCGAGATCTCCGCCGCCACCCAGACCGACCAGGCCAACGAGGAGCTGCAGGAGGAGAACGCGGAGACCTCGCTCGACCAGCCGTCGGACGGCTCCGGCGGCGAGTGAGGCTCCGGCCCTGACGACACGACGGGCCCCCCACGACGCCGAGCAGGCCGACGGCCCGCAGACCAGCAGCCGAGTCCCAGGAGGACAGATGGACACCCAGACCCAGAACGACGTGCCGACGACCGACGTGCGTGAGTCCGACCCGAACGGGGCGAGCGCGCACGGCCTGGAGGGGGACATGGGGATCAGCAGCGAGCGCACCGGTCCGGCGGGATCCGTCCCGGTGCACGGGGCCATCGAGGGCACCGGCAGCCACGGTTCGGCCGCTCGCGACACCGTCGGGGTGATGGACACCTCCACGGGCGACGTCCCACGCCAGCACCCCGACGAGCCGGCCGAGGGCGGCGACCCCGACGAGGAGCAGCCGGAGGTGGAGCGGACCTCGACCGAGGAGCCGGCGGAGGGCCCCGACGACCCGGACCACACCAGCGTCGAGATCGACCGCACCGTCGGTGAGCCGAATCCTGCGCCGGTCGCCAACAAGCACGAGTTCGACCCCAGCAAGAACCCCCGCCATTGACGGCGCGGGGCGGCCGCTTCGCCGTCGTACCGGCCGTCTACGTGCTGCTGCTGCGACCGGCGCCGATGCCGGGTGGCCGCGAGGTGCTGCTCCAGCTGCGCCGGGGCACCGGCTTCATGGACGAGCACTGGGCGGCTGCCGCGGCGGGTCACGTGGAGCGGGGCGAGTCGGTCTACGACGCAGCGCGCCGTGAGGCCGCCGAGGAGCTCGGCATCACCGAGGTGGACCTGCACCCGTGGTGCGCCCTGCAGCGCACCGGGCGGACCGGCGACCCGGTCGACGAGCGTGTGGACTACTTCTTCACCGCCACGTCGTGGGCGGGCACCCCTCGTCTGATGGAGACCGACAAGTCCGCGGACCTGCGGTGGTTCAACCTGGCCTCGCTGCCGACGCCGGTCGTGCCCCACGAGCTGCGGGTGCTGGAGACTGTGCGCGCCGGCAGCGCCCCGGCGATCATGGTGCACGGCTTCTGAGTGATTTACCCGAGCGAGCAGCCTCCGGCCACAGCGGGCAGCGGTGCGGGCACCCCCACCGACGGCATGCCGAGCGCGACGTGCTGTTGTGGGCCGTTGTTCCGGCGCTCCCAGGCGTCGCCCGCCCGGGTCCGGCGTACCGAGCGGACCGCGCCATCCGCCACCAGGTGGTGCGGCGCCGCCCTGGTGACCTCCACCTCCACCATGTCGCCAGGACGTGCGTCGACTCGCCGGCCGTCACTCGCCAGGGGCGTGAAGTGCACCAGCCGGTTGTCGGGGCCACGCCCGGAGAGACGGGCGGTGGCGACGTCCTTGCGGCCCTCACCCTCGGAGACCATCAGCTCGACGGTCCTACCCACCAGCCGCTGGTTCTCCGACCACGCGATGTCGTCGACGAGCGAGACCAGTCTCTCGTAGCGCTCCTGCACCACGGCTTTGGGCACCTGCTCCGGGAGGACCGCGGCGGGGGTGCCGGGACGCTGGGAGTACTGGAACGTGAAGGCGCCCGAGAACCGGGCCTTCTCCACGACGCTCAAGGTGTCGGCGAAGTCGGCCTCGGTCTCTCCGGGGAAACCGACGATGATGTCGGTGGTGATGGCGGCGTCCGGGATCGCGGCGCGGACCCGGTCGAGGATGCCGAGGAAGCGGGCCTGCCGGTAGGAGCGCCGCATCGCCCTCAGCACCCGGTCGGAGCCCGACTGCAGCGGCATGTGCAGCGACGGCATCACGTTCGGCGTCTCGGCCATCGCGGCGATCACGTCGTCGGTGAACTCGGCGGGGTGCGGGCTGGTGAACCGGACCCGCTCCAACCCCTCGATGTCGCCGCAGGTGCGCAGCAGCTTGCCGAACGCGAGCCGGTCACCGAACTCCACGCCGTAGGCGTTCACGTTCTGACCGAGCAGGGTGACCTCTGTGACGCCCTCGGCGACCAGCGCCTCCACCTCGGCGAGGATGTCCCCGGGCCGGCGGTCCCTCTCCTTGCCGCGCAGCGCCGGCACGATGCAGAAGGTGCAGGTGTTGTTGCAGCCCACGGAGACCGACACCCACGCGGCGTACGCCGACTCCCGGCGCGTCGGCAGCGTGGAGGGGAACACCTCGAGCGACTCGAGGATCTCGACCTGGGCCTCCTGCTGCACCCGGGCGCGCTCGAGCAGGACGGGGAGCGACCCGACGTTGTGGGTGCCGAACACGACGTCGACCCACGGCGCCCGGCGGGTGATCTCCGTGCGGTCCTTCTGCGCGAGGCAGCCGCCGACAGCGATCTGCATGCCGGGGTGGGCGGCCTTCACCGGCGCAAGGTGGCCCAGGTTGCCGTACAGCTTGTTGTCGGCGTTCTCCCGCACTGCGCAGGTGTTGAAGACCACCACGTCCGCCTGCTCCGCGGCCCCGGCGGCGACGTAGCCGGCCTCCTCGAGGAGACCCGTCAGCCGCTCGGAGTCGTGGACGTTCATCTGGCAGCCGTAGGTACGCACCTGGTAGGTGCGAGCCTGCTCAGGGGCAGCGTCTGTCGTGGGCGTGGCGTCGGCGGTCGCAGTCATCGCGACACCAGGGTACGGCGGGCGATCAGGCGGGGCGCACCGGCGGGCTACCCGCGTTCGGGGTCGGCCGCCCGCGGCCCGGTCCCCAGCTCGCTCTGCACGACCTCGGCCAGGCTCGGGTCCAGCAGCGGTTGCTCCAGGTGGCCGGGGTCGCCTGCTGCCTCCGTGGGAGCCGGTCCGTCGCTGGAGTCGCTGGTGTACACCAGCGTGTCGGGCTCGGGCTCGGGCTGAGCCGGCGTCACGGTGGTGGACTTCTTCGCCGCGGACCTCGTGGTCGGGGACGGCTGCGTCGCGGACTTCGTGGCGGTGGGGGCCTGGTCGCCAGCCGACTTCTTGGTGGCCGACGTGGCGGTGGGGGCCTGGTCGCCAGCCGACTTCTCGGTGGCCGACGTGGCGGTGGGGACCTGGTCGCCAGCCGACTTCTTGGTGGCCGACTTCTTCGCCGGCTTCTTCGTTGCCTTCGTCGCCGAGGCCTTCTTCGCGGGGTCCTCCTTCGCCGCGACCTTCTTCCCCGGAGCCTTCTTCGCCGCCTTCTTGGCCGGCGACCCGCTGACCACCTCGGCGACGTCGACCGGCGTCACGGTGACGGGTGCGTCGGTCACGGGCGGCTCGCCCGTGTCTGTGGAAGCGGTGGCGGTCACGGCGGACGCCTTCGCCGTCGGTGCCTTCGCCGTCGATGCCTTCGCCGTCGATGTCTTCGCCGTCGATGCCTGCTTCAGCGCGGGCCGCGGCGTGGCGGCCTTCTTCGTGGCGGCCTTCTTCATGGGGGCCTGCTTCGTGGCGGCCTGCTTCGTGGCGGCCTTCGCCGCGGGGGCCTTCGCCGCGGGGGCCTTCGCCGCGGGGGCCCCAGCCGCAGCCTGGCGCGGCGCAGCAGTCGCCTGGGAGGCGGCGGCCGGGTCGAACCCGTCGGCCCTGACCGGCTCGGACGCCACGGTCTTCCTGGCGATCGGCGGCTTCTTGACGGCGGACCGCCTCCCCGCCGCCTGGCGGGCCCTGGCGTGCGGGCGCGGCGCCGTCGGGTCGCCCTGCTGCTTCGCAGGCGCGTCGACGGCCACGGCGAGGGCTGGCTCCGAGGGACGGGGGGGTCGCTCGCCCGTCGGCGGGTGCCCGGGCTCGTTTACCGGCGGCACCGGGCGCAGGTCCGGCCGAGAGGACCGTCCCTCCGGCGAGGTGTGCGAACGGCTCGGGCGCTCCGTGGGCCGGTCACCGGCCACCGTGTTGAGCGCCCACTCTGCCGAGGACAGCGCGGTGCGCGTGAGCTGCCCGGCCACCATCCGGCCGACCGCGACCGTGTCCTTCGCCTGCTCCACGGCCTTGCCGGTGGTGGCGATCGGGTGCCTGACCGTCCCCACGGCCACGCCAATCAGAAGACCCAGGGGGTTCCTGCGTGCCATGTGATGTCCTTCCCTCGAAGCCCGGCGACGACTGGCTGCACCGTCGTACGAAAAGTAATGAGACCGCAACGCCGAAACGGCGAGGCTCGCATGGCCCTCACTGCCCATTCTGGCTAGATTCACTCGGCATGAGCGCCCCTGCACCGTCCCCCTCTCCGTCGGTGGGTGCCGGCCGAGGCGACGCGCTGGTGGTCCTGGACCATGTCGACAAGTGGTTCGGTGACCTGCACGTCCTGCAGGACATCAACCTGGCCATCGGCCGGGGTGAGGTCGTGGTCGTGATCGGTCCGTCCGGCTCCGGCAAGTCCACGCTGTGCCGCGCGATCAATCGGCTGGAGACGATCGACAGGGGCACGATCACGCTCGACGGTCAACCGCTGCCGGCGGAGGGCAAGGAGCTCGCCCGGCTGCGAGCCGAGGTCGGCATGGTGTTCCAGAGCTTCAACCTCTTCGCGCACAAGACCATCCTGGAGAACGTCACGCTGGGGCCCATCAAGGTGCGTGGCATGTCCAAGTCGGACGCCGAGGACAAGGCCACGCAGCTGCTCGACCGGGTCGGCATCGCGCACCAGGCGGCGAAGTACCCCGCACAGCTCTCCGGGGGCCAGCAGCAGCGGGTCGCGATCGCTCGGGCGCTCGCGATGGAGCCCAAGGTGATGCTCTTCGACGAGCCCACGTCCGCGCTGGACCCCGAGATGATCAAGGAGGTCCTCGACGTCATGGTCGACCTCGCCCGGGGCGGCATGACGATGGTGGTGGTCACCCACGAGATGGGCTTCGCGCGTACGGCGGCCAACCGCGTGGTGTTCATGGCCGACGGCCAGATCGTCGAGGAGAACGACCCGGAGTCCTTCTTCGGCAACCCACGCTCGCAGCGAGCTCAGGACTTTCTGGGCAAGATCCTCAAGCACTGACCGACCCACCCACCAGACCTTCGGCACCGGGGTCGACCTCAAGGAGAAGTCATGCGATTCATCCGCACGAAGACCACCCTGGCGGCCATCGGAATGGCCCTGTCGCTGGCCGCCTGCGGCAACGCCGGCAGCGAGGACACCGCGAGCGTCGATGTCCAGGTCGACGAGGAGGCCGCGTCCTCCTTCGAAGAGGGCACCAAGATGAAGGAGCTGGCCGACGCCGGCAAGATCACCATCGGCGTCAAGTTCGACCAGCCCGGCATCGGCTTCAAGGGGGCCGCCGACGACGCCCCGACGGGCCTCGACCCCGAGATGGGGAAGATCTTGGCCGCCTCGCTGGGCATCGAGCCTTCCGCGATCACCTGGAAGGAGACCATCTCCGACAACCGGGAGCCCTTCCTCCAGGGCGGCGAGGTGGATCTGGTGATCGCGTCGTACTCCATCACCGACGACCGTCGCAAGGTCGTCGGCCAGGCGGGTCCGTACTACGTGACCGGCCAGCAGCTGCTGGTGAAGAAGGGCAGCGACATCAAGGGCGTCGACGACATCAAGGGCAAGGAGGTCTGCTCGGTCACCGGCTCCACCTCGCTGGACAATGTCGAGCAGAAGGGCGCCAAGCCGCGCGGCTTCGACACGTACTCCGAGTGCCGTGACCAGGTGGTCGACGGAGCAGTCGACTCGATGACGACCGACGGGGCCATCCTGCTCGGGTACGCCGCCGAGGACCCCGACAACCTGGAGGTCGTCGGTGAGGCGTTCTCCGAGGAGCGGTACGGCATCGGCTACTCCAAGGACTCCCCGGAGATGTGCCAGTGGATCACCGACACGCTGAAGAAGGCGCAGGACGACGGCACGTGGGGCAAGGCCTTCGAGGCCACGCTCGGCAAGTCGGGCGTCGAGACCCCCGAGCCGCCCGCGATGGACCCCTGCTCCTAGTCCGGCCGACCCGTCCCGTGGGCGGGGGCGGTCCCGGCCGGACCGCCCCCGCCCGCCAGACCGAGTGGTGAGCGGAGCCTCGTGAACGACGTCCTCTCGAACTTCGACCTGGTGCTCCAGGCGTTCGGGCTGACCCTGCAGCTCTTCGTGCTGAGCGGTGTCGCCTCCCTGGTGTTCGGCACCCTCCTCGCGGCGGCCCGGGTCGGCCCGGTGCCGGTGCTGGCCAAAGCGGGGGCCGCCTACGTCACGCTCGTCCGCAACACCCCGCTGCTGGTGGTGTTCATCTGCGTGTTCGTCGCGATGCCGCGGCTGGACCTGAACATCTCCTCGTTCCTCGTCAAGGGTGTGATCGCGCTGACGATCTACACCTCGGCGTTCGTCTGCGAGGCGATGAGAGCCGGCATCAACTCGGTGCCGCTGGGGCAGGCGGAGGCGTCCCGGGCCATCGGGCTCACGTTCGCCCAATCCATGCGCCTGGTCGTGCTGCCCCAGGCGCTGCGAGCCGTGGTGCCGCCCTTGGCCAGCGTGCTGATAGCCCTGGTCAAGAACACCTCGGTCGGGGCGGCGTTCGGACTGGCCGAGGCGACCGCCCGGATGCGGATCTTCACCAACGACAACTCCTCCGACCGGCCGTTGATCTTCCTCACGTTCGCGATCGGCTACATCATCCTCGTCGAGGTCATATCCGCCGGGGCCATCACCCTGGAGCGTCGCTGGAAGGTGGCCCGATGAGCAGCGTGCTGTTCGACACCGCCGGACCCCGCGCCCGCGCCAGGTACCGGATGTACTCGGTCATCTCCGCCGTCGCGCTGCTCGGCGTCCTCGGGCTCTTCGGATGGCGGATGTATACCGCGGGCCAGTTCGAGTACGACAAGTGGGAGCCGTTCGTCACTCCTGACTACCTCATCCCCCTGCTGGTGGACGGGCTGCTGAAGACGCTGCAGATGGCGTTCTCCGCGATCATCCTGGCGGTCGTGTTCGGGGCCGTCTTCGGCATCGGCAAGCTGTCCGACCGGGTGTGGCTGCGGTGGCCGTGCTGGCTGGTCGTCGAGTTCTTCCGCGCCGTCCCCCTGCTGCTGCTGATCGTCTTCATCTACTTCACGTTCGGCATCGGAGCCGACGGCATCGGCTCCTACTGGTCGGTGGTGATCGGACTGGTCCTGTACAACGGCTCGGTGCTCGCCGAGGTGTTCCGTGCCGGCATCAACGCAGTGCCGAAGGGTCAGGGCGAGGCGGCCTACGCGATCGGCCTGCGGAAGTCCCAGGTCATGATGTCGGTGCTGATGCCGCAAGGGGTGAAGATCATGCTGCCGGCGATCATCAGCCAGTGCGTGGTGGCGCTCAAGGACACCAGCCTGGGCTTCTACGTCGCCGCACCGGGCCTGACCCGGGTGGGCAAGGACATCTACGGCGAGTTCCAGAACCAGGTGCCGACCGCCATCGTGGTGGCGACGCTCTACATCGCCTCCAACGTGGTGCTGTCCTGGGTGGCCACCTGGGCGCAGCGCCGGTTCGTCGGAGAGCGGACGGTCCTGGTCACCGATGGCACCAACACCGGCCCCGGCGGCGTCGCCCAGGGAGGCTGACGCAAAGGGCCCTACGCGTCGGTCGACCCCGCGAGGTCGTCGGTGCGGTGCCCGGCGGCATCGAGCTCCTCGCGCACCACCTGGTAGCAGACCCCGGCCGGGTAGCCCTTGCGCGCCAGCATCCCGGTCAGCCGCCGCACCGCGGTGTCGCGCGGCACCCCTGCGGTGGACCGCAGCTTGCGGCGCACCAGCACGCGGGCCGCCTCGACCTCGTCGTCGGGGTCCACCTCGTTCAGCGCCGTCCGGGCGACCTCGTCGTCGACGCCCTTGCGGCGCAGCTCCTGCTCCAGCGCCCGGCGAGCCAGGCCCTTGCCCGGCTGCCGGGACTGCACCCACGCTCGCGCGAACGCGGTGTCGTCGACCAGGCCGACCTCCTCGAAGCGGTCCAGCAGCCGCGCCGCGAGGTCCTCGGGCACGCCCTTCCTCGCCAGCTTGGCGCTCAGCTCCGAACGGCTGCGCGCGGCGCCGGTGAGCTGGTCGAGAAGGATCTTGCGGGCCACCGCCTCCGGGTCGGCGTCCGGACCGAGCGCCACGGGATCGGGGCCGGGGTCGGGGCCGGGATCACCGCCGAGCCAGGCCTCCACCCCCTCACGGACCGGCCGGGTGCTGCTCAGAAGTCGATCCCGGTCGGCTCGGGGAGCGCCACCGTCTCGACCCCGGCGCTCTGGTCGACCTGCGGCCCGACGCCGAGCTTCTCGAGGATCTTCTTCTCGATCTCATTCGCCAGGTCGGGGTTGTCGCGCAGGAAGGCCCGGGCGTTCTCCTTGCCCTGACCGAGCTGGTCGCCCTCGTAGGTGTACCAGGCGCCGGCCTTGCGCACGAGGCCCGCCTCCACCCCGACATCGATCAGGCCACCCTCGCGGCTGATGCCCTGGCCGTACATGATGTCGAACTCGGCCTGCTTGAACGGCGGGGCGACCTTGTTCTTCACGACCTTGATGCGGGTGCGGTTGCCGACCATCTCCTGGCCGTCCTTGAGCGTCTCGATGCGGCGCACGTCGAGCCGCACCGAGGCGTAGAACTTGAGCGCCCGGCCACCGGTGGTCGTCTCCGGCGAGCCGAACATCACCCCGATCTTCTCGCGGAGCTGGTTGATGAAGATCATCGTGGTGCCGGCACCGTTGAGGGCACCGGTCATCTTGCGCAGCGCCTGGCTCATCAGCCGGGCCTGCAGGCCGACGTGGCTGTCGCCCATCTCCCCCTCGATCTCGGCGCGCGGCACCAGGGCGGCGACCGAGTCGACGACGATCAGGTCCAGGGCGCCGGAGCGCACCAGCATGTCCGCGATCTCGAGCGCCTGCTCACCGGAGTCCGGCTGGGAGACCAACAGGGCGTCGGTGTCCACGCCGAGCGCCTTGGCGTAGTCGGGGTCGAGCGCGTGCTCCGCGTCGATGAACGCCACGATGCCGCCGGCGCGCTGGGCGTTGGCCACCGCGTGCAGGGCGACCGTGGTCTTGCCCGAGGACTCGGGGCCGTAGATCTCCACCACGCGTCCGCGGGGCAGACCCCCGATCCCGAGTGCCACGTCCAGGGCGATGGCGCCCGTCGGGATCACCTCGAGGGCTGCCCGGGTCTCCTCGCCCAGTCGCATGACCGAGCCCTTGCCGAACTGCCGCTCGATGTTCGCGAGCGCGGCGTCCAGCGCCTTGTCGCGATCTCCTCCAGAACCTGATCTGTGCGCCATGGTCGTCCGTCCGTCTGTCCGCCTCGAGGGGGAGCCTGCTGTCTTCTTCATCGCCAGTGACACTAGAGAGGTCCTCCGACAGTCTGCGAGCCCGATGTCGCGACCTGGGGAAACCCCCGCGTGCGTCGTCGACGTGTCCGTCGTACCGGACGATATCCCGAACACGTGTTCGACCGTGGGCAACACGCCGGATCGCCCGTGCGAGCCCGCCGCAGGGTGGCGTGCGGCAGCGCTGGCAGCAGGCGGCTCAGGTGGTGCCGGGCTCCAGGCGCGCACCCGCCTCGAGGTCCTGGGCGACGACGCTGTCCCTGCCGATGATCGTGACCGCGGAGGCATCGCGGGTGGCGTCGGCGTCCGGCCTGCCCGCCACGGCGCCGGCGGCCACCAGGCTGCCCTCGTCGACGATCACCCAGTCCAGCTGGGCGCCCGCACCGATCACCGAGTTCTGGAAGACGACGCTGTCGCGGACCACAGCGCCCTTCTCGACCACCACGCCGGGCCCGATCACGCTGCGGACCACCTCGCCGTGCACCCGGGACCCCGGGGAGAGCAGGCTGTCCTCGACGCGGCCTCCCGCGAGCACCCGGGCGGCGACCCGCTGCGGCTGCCGGGTGAGGATCGGCCAGTCGGGGTCGTCGAACAGGCCCATGTCCTCGGTGAGGATGTCCTGGTGGGCGGCGAGGTACTTGTGCGGCTGGCCGAGGTCGCGCCAGTAGCCGGGCAGTGCGTGCGCCACGGCGGTGCCCCGCTCGACGAACCGCGGCACCAGCGTGTCGCCGAAGTCACCGAGGCCGCTGTCGCCCGCCTCGGCCTGGCCGGACAGCTCGCGGTGGAGGTCCTCGAGCACTGTGACCAGGGCCTGCGCGTCGTAGACGAAGATCTCCGTCGCGACGGTGCCGGTGCTGGGCTTCTCGGGCTTGTAGGCGAAGCCGGTGACACGGCCCCCGTCGTCGGCCTCCACGGTGGCGTGGTCGCTGGCCTGGTCGAGGTCCACCTCGGCGGTCACGATGGTGCACTCGGCGCCGGCGGCGCGGTGGGTCTCCACGGCCTCCATGTAGTCGAAGCGGTACACGTGGTCCGAGCTCAGCACGACCACCAGCTCCACCTCGGCGGTGCGGATGTGGTCCCGGATCCCGTAGAGCAGGTCGGCGTTGCCATGGGCGAAGCCGTCCTCGTCCTCCGAGCCGGTGCCCTGCTCGGGCGGCAGCAGCCGCAGTCCGCCATAGGTGCGGTCCAGATCCCACGGACGGCCGTTCGCGACCGGCTCGGCGATGCTCGCGCCCTGGTACTGCAGGGACAGCCACACGTCGGTGATCCCGCTGTGGGCGAGGTTCGACAGCGGGAAGTCGATGAGCTGGTAGACCCCTGCGAACGGCAGCGCCGGCTTCGCGCGCTCGCGGGTGAGGACGTCCATCCTTCCCCCGGAGCCTCCCGCCTGGACGATGGCGAGAATGCGGTTCTTCGGCATGGGTGCAACCCCCTCAGACGATCGCGAGGCGGTCGCGCACGCCCCACCACCGGGCCGCGATGACCGCCGACGGCACCGAACGGGTGCCCCTGCCACGAGATACCCGGCTGCCCGGGCAGTACACCCCACGACGTGCGGCAGGGCGACGAAGCCGGGGCCTCACAGCGCCGACACGTCCTTGGCGGGAACGGGCCCGCTCGTACGACGGGCGTACTCCGCCGCCACCACGACCCCGCCGGCCAGGAGCGCCGCGAAGGCGTTGAGCGCCGGGTAGCCCAACGACCCGACGACGACCCCTGCGAGCGCCCCTGCGACCGCGGCGGTCAGACCCATGGCGAGGTCCGCGGCGCCTTGCACGTCGGTGCGCGCGTCCAGCGGCGCGGACTCCGAGAGGAGCGTGGAGGCGGCCACCGTGCACAGCGACCAGCCCAGACCGAGCAGGAACAGCCCCGCCCCGATCTGGTACGACGCGCCGGCCGGCGACGTACCGGACAGCACCAGCGACGCCAGCAGCACACCGGCCCCTGCCAGCAGGACGGGTGGGCGGCCGAACCGGTCCGCGGACCAGCCCACGACCGGGGCCAGCGCGAACATGCCGAGCACGTGCACGCTGATGACGACGCCGATCACCTCCAGGGCGGCGCCGCCGTGGTGCATGTGCAGCGGGGTCATCACCATCACCGCGACCATCACCGCGTGGGCGAGCGCCAGGGAGGCCGACCCCGCAGCAACGCCCGGGTGGGTCCGCACCACCTCCGCGACCCGCCGCCAGGAGGTCCGGCCGCGCGCCGCCTCGCCGCGCGCCAGCGCCGCCTCGCGTGCGACCAGCAGCGGGTCCGGGCGCATCAGCACCGCCACGACCGCCCCGGCGGCGAGCATCCCCACCACCGCGAAGACGAAGGGGCCGGTGAGGACCGGGAGCCCGAGCGCGCTCCCGGCACGTCCGGCGAGGCCGGTCAGGTTGGGACCGGCCACCGCGCCGATCGTCGTCGCCCACACCACCACTGACAGCGCCCGCGCGCGTGCCTGCGGCTCCGCCACGTCCGTCGCGGCGTAGCGGGACAGGCTGTTGGCGGCGGTGGCCGCCCCGAGCAGGGTGGTGGCGACCATGAGCAGGGCGAAGGAGCCGGCAACCCCGGCCCACACGCACAGCGCGGCGCCCGTCGCCCCCAGCAGGTAGCCGAGGACGAGCCCCACCCGGCGACCGTGGATCCCCATCACCCGGGCGAGCAGCAGCGACGCCACGGCCGCGCCGACCACCTGCATGGTCTGGGCCAGCCCGGCGAGCTTCTCGCTGCCGGATACCTGCTCGGCGAGCAGGGCAGCGACCGCGATGCCGATGCTCATCCCCAGCCCGCCCAGCGCCTGGGACAGCACCAGCGTCCGCACCGTGCGTCGCTGCACCCGGCGGACCCGGTCCTGGGGCCAGACCGCCGGGGCGGAGTCGTCGCCGTGCGCCTGGTCGGTCACCTCCGGGTCCGCTCGGAGACGCGGGTCCGGTAGCGACGGAGCAGGTCCCGCCAGACCGGGCCGGGTGTGCCCCTGCCGATCGGCCGCCGGTCCAGGACCACCACCGGCACGAGCTCGCACACCGTGCCGGTCAGGAACACCTCGTCGGCGCTGTAGAGGTCGAAGAGGGTCAGCTGCTCCTCGGTCGTCGGGTAGCCGCCGGCCCGGGCGAGGTCCAGCACCGCCCCGCGGGTGATCCCGTGCAGGCACGACGTGGCCAGTGGGGTGCGGACAGCCCCGCCGCTCACACAGAACAGGTTCGCGGTGTCCGCCTCCGCGACGTAGCCGAACGCGTCGAGCATCAGCGCCGCGTCGACGTCCGGGTCGTCGAGCACCTCCAGACGGGCCAGGATCGAGTTCAGCTGGTTGGCGTGGTGAATGCCGGGGTCGACGAACTGCGGCTGGGGTCGCCGGATGCTAGCGGTGCGCAGCCGCTGCGCCGCCGGCTCCTCCGGCACCGGCTTGTGCTCGGCGACGACCACCGCCGTCCCCACCGGCGGCGCGTTTCGCGGGTCCATGCCACTGGTCGAGCGGGTCCCCCGGGTGACCATCAGCCGGATGTGCGTGTCGTCGACGAAGCCGTTGGCCTGCAACGTCTCGGCCACTGCGCGCGCGAAGCCGTCCGCGTCGTACGGCAGCCGGATCCGCAGGGCCCGCGCGGACGCCTCCAGGCGGCGCAGGTGGCGGTCCAGCTCGAGCACCCGACCGCCGTACACCCGAAGCCCCTCCCACACCGCGTCGCCGGACTGGAAGCCCGCGTCGAAGACGGACACCGACGCCTGCGACAGAGGCACGACCCGGTCCCCGACGTAGACCTGAAGCTCGCTCGCCACAACCCTCCTCATCTCCGTGGGTCTCGGATCATCGCTGGGATCATCGCTGGGAGGCCGGCAGCTCCAGTCGCTCCCACACCGCGAGCCAGACCCGCTTCGGGGTCTCACCCGCATCCAGCGCCTCGCTGACGGTCCGGTGGCCCAGCGCGGCGATCACCTGCTGCTCCGCCCAGACCCGCGCATAGGCAGGACCCAGGGCGTCGTCCATCCGGGCCCAGAACTCGGTATGACGCATGGTCCCGAGGCTACGTCAGCGGCTGGCCCTGCGGACGTCCGCGAGGTGGTGCTCCGCGTCGTGCAGGTGGTAGCGCGCGATGCTGTCCACGGTGAAGGCGGAGCCGTTGCTGCGCCTGCCGGGCCGGGCCCATGCGTCCTCGGGGACCGAGGTGTAGAGGTCGGCCACCTCGTCGGCGGCGGTGGCCAGCTCACCGGCCACGGTGACGGGGTCCTGCTGGGAGTAGCCGCCTTTCGCCGCTGCCTCGTCCTGGTCCCAGTTCTCGAACAGCGGGTCGTCGTCGTCGAGCATCGCGCGCACCCGGCCGGCGAAGACGGTGTGCACGTCGCGGACGTGGCAGGCGTACTCCAGCGGCGACCACACCTCCGGCGAGGGCCGCAGCCGGGCACCGTCGCTGCCGAGGACCGGCTCCCAGGCGGCCGCGTTGGCACGCAGCTGCTCCGCGAGCTCGATGCGACGGACCGACAGCGCGTCGTACCCGCACTCGGGGCAGGGCCGGTCCAGCACCCAGGTCCAGTCCTTGGTGTCGGGCTCGATGTCGGGGTCGCGGCCGGTTGTGGGCGTCACCCTCGAAGTATGACGCCCGCCACCGGGTCCGGACACCTGCAGCGGTCGGCGTCGCCCGGTGCTGGGAGGATGCTGCGATGGCCGCCGACGTCGTGATCAGGCCCGCACGTGGCGGCGACCTCGCGGGGATCGCCGCGATCTACGGACACGAGGTCACCACCAGCATCGCCACCTTCGACCTCGAGCCGCCCACCCTGGACTACTGGCAGCAGCGGCTGCTGGGACAGCAGCGCGGTGACCACCTGATGGTCGCCGTGGACACCGACCAGGACGTGGTCGGCTACGCCTACTCCTGGTCCTACCGTCCCCGCCCCGCCTACGCGTTGACGCGGGAGACCTCCATCTACCTGGACCCGTCCGTGCGCGGGCAGGGGATCGGTCGGCTGCTCTACCCGGCGCTGCTGGACGCGATGACGGTCTCCGGGGTGCACACGGCGGTGGCGCTGGTGGCGCAGCCGAACCCGGGCAGCGTCGCGCTGCACCGGGCCTGCGGCTTCCAGCACGTGGGCACCATGCGCGAGGTGGGCTACAAGTTCGACCAGTGGGTGGACGTCGAGTGGTACCAGAAGATGCTGGCGTGACCTACGTCGGCAGCAGCCGGTCGGAGCGCCGGGCGGCCACCGCCAGGCCGGCCGTGCCCGTCTCGGCGAGGTAGACCACCGGCCACCCACCGCAGCGGTCCCTCGAGCACGGTGACCGGGTAGACGGTGGCGGGGACAGGATCATTGGGACGGTGCCGAGCTGGAGGTGCTCGGGGCTGCCAGGAGCTCAGCCAGGTCGTCCGCGCGCCCTTCTCCGGCGACGGCGAAGCCGGCCAGCCCTGTCGTGGGCCAGGCCAGCACCGCCCGCCGAGGGGGACACCAGGCCCTTCGCGGCCAGCACCGGCAGGAACCCCGCCGAGTGGACCCCGGCGCAGTCGCCCGGTTCACTCTGCGGCGGCGGGTGCTGGTCGGCCGAGCAGGACGAATCCCGGCCGGGCGTCGCGTTCCGGTACGACCGGGTCCCTGTGGCCCAGCCGTTCTCGTCCACGTGGACGGCAAACGTGGTCGCCTCGGCCATCCGGGGACCGATGTCGTCCATGTGGACGACACCGGCACGTGGCACCGGCGCGACCGGGGCCGGCGAGAGTGAACCCCGTCGAGCCTGTCGGGGCCCGGGGCCCAGGGCCGTCGAGCCTGTCGGGGCCGTCGAGCCTGTCCGTGGCCTTGCACAGCGCACGGCTCCGTCGTACCCCGGCCGGGACCGTCCCCCGCAGGCGCTCGCCCGACCGGCTCGGCACTCCACGCAGCGGCGGCGATCGCCAGGCGACCCGAGTCCACCCGGGCCCGGAGCCCAAACGGTTCTCGTCCACGTGGACGGCAACCGTCGACATATCGAGAGTCCAAGAACCGATGTCGTCCAC
>DASQDP010000069.1:0-16684 GCA_035634095.1 Nocardioidaceae bacterium
GCCCGTAGTGCACGGTCTCCGGGTCGCCCAGGGTGCGTCCTTCCGCGACATTGACCGGGTCCACGTCGCCGACCAGGTCACCGACGCTGGTGTCCGGGGTGGCGAGCTTCTCGACGTACCTCTCGCTGCGGTGCCGCCACGCCACGGGCAGGTCGTCACCGCGCTGCTCCGCGAGCCGCTGGCAGCGCACGCACACCGGTGCCACCGGGTCGTCGTTGATCTCACAGCCCTCGACGACGGGCGTCCACTCGTCGAGCAGCGTGCTGATCGTCCGCATCAGGCGGGTCTTGCCCTGGCCGCGCTCCCCCAGCAGCACCAGGTCGTGCCCGGCGAGCAGGGCGCTCTCCAGCTGCGGGAGCACGGTGCCGTCGAAGCCGACGATGCCGGGGAACGCCGTCTCGCCGGAGCGCAGCCGGCCCAGGAGGTTCTCCCGCAGCTCGGCCTTGACCGAACGCGAGCGGTAGCCGGTGTCACGCAGGGCACCCAGGGTGATGGGTCGGCTCATGCCTGCAGCCTAGGGGCGACCCGGAAACCCGCTCGGCCCGCCCGGGAGAGGGGCTCCGCGACCCGGAAACCCTTGGCCCGCCCGCGAGCGCGGCTCCGTCGCTCCCGCGTGTCAGCGGGGGCGGCGCAGCACCACGACGGAGCGGTCGGCGACCTCGAACTCCAGGCCCGGCAGCAGTGGCACGACGTCGTCGAAGAGCGTGACGCTGCCTGCCGCGTCGTCGTTGGTGTCCAGCGCGACCACCCAGCCCTCGCCGTACACGTCGCCCGGGATGGTGAACGAAACCACGTTGTGGCCGGCGTTGAAGGCGATCAGGAACGAGTCATCGACCACCGGCTCGCCGCGACGGCCCGGCTCGGGGATGCCGTCGCCGTTGAGGAACACCATCAGCTCGCGGTCGTCGGCATTGCCCCAGTCGTCCTTGCGCTTGCCGTTGGGGGTGAACCACGCGATGTCGGCGGCGGCTCCGCCCGCCAGCGTGACCTCGCCGGCGAAGAAGCGGCGCCGGCGGAACACCGGGTGCTCCTTGCGCAGGGCGACCACCCTCCTCGCGAAGACCAGCAGCTCCTGCTGCCAGTCCTCGAGCTCCCAGTCCATCCAGGACAGCTCGTTGTCCTGGCAGTAGACGTTGTTGTTGCCGCGCTGGCTGCGCCCGAGCTCGTCGCCGTGCAGCATCATCGGCACGCCCTGCGACAGCAGCAGGGTGAGCAGGAAGTTGCGCTGCTGGCGGGCCCGGAGGGCCTGGACGGCCGGGTCGTCGGTGGGCCCCTCCACCCCGCAGTTCCACGAACTGTTGTGGCTCTCGCCGTCGGCGCCGCCCTCGCCGTTGGCCTCGTTGTGCTTCTCGTTGTAGGACACCAGGTCGCGGATGGTGAACCCGTCGTGGGCGGTGACGAAGTTCACCGACGCGATCGGCTTGCGACCGGAGTGCTCGTAGAGGTCGGAGGAGCCCATCAGTCGCGAGGCGAAGTCGCCCATGGAGCCCGGCTCGCCGCGCCAGTAGTCGCGGACGGTGTCGCGGTACTTCCCGTTCCACTCGGTCCACAGCGGGGGGAAGTTGCCCACCTGGTAGCCGCCGTCGCCCACGTCCCACGGCTCCGCGATGAGCTTGACCTGGCTGACGATCGGGTCCTGCTGGACCAGGTCGAAGAAGGCCGAGAGCCGGTCGACCTCGTGGAACTGACGGGCCAGCGAGGAGGCCAGGTCGAACCGGAACCCATCGACGTGCATCTCGGTCACCCAGTAGCGCAGCGAGTCCATGATCAGCTGCAGCACGTGCGGGTGCCGCATCAGCAGCGAGTTCCCGGTGCCGGTGGTGTCGTAGTAGTGCTGCTTGTCCTCATCGACGAGCCGGTAGTACGCCGCGTTGTCGATGCCGCGGAAGCAGATCGTCGGCCCCAGGTGGTTGCCCTCGGCGGTGTGGTTGTAGACCACGTCGAGGATCACCTCGATGTCCGCCTCGTGCAGCGCCTTGACCATCGCCTTGAACTCCTGGACCTGCTGCCCGCGCTGGCCGGTGGCGGAGTAGGCGTTGTGCGGGGCGAAGAAGCCGATGGTGTTGTAACCCCAGTAGTTCGCGAGCCCCTTGTCGACCAGGTGGGTGTCCTGGACGAACTGGTGCACCGGCATCAGCTCGATGGCGGTCACCCCGAGCTGCTGCAGGTGGCTGATGACGACCGGGTGGGCGATGGCAGCGTACGTCCCGCGGATCTCTTCCGGCACGTCCGGGTGGGTCATGGTGAGGCCCTTGACGTGCGCCTCGTAGATCACGGTGTCGTGGTACTCGTGCTGGGGGTATCGGTCGCTGCCCCAGTCGAAGAACGGGTTGATCACGACGGAGTACATCGTGTGCCCGAGGCTGTTCTTGTCGTTGAACGACGCCTGCTTGGTGAACTTGTAGGAGAAGAGCGACTCGTCACCGTCGATCTGCCCCTCGATGGCCTTGGCGTAGGGGTCCAGCAGCAGCTTCGCCGGGTTGCACCGGTGCCCGTGCGAGGGGTCGAAGGGCCCGTGCACGCGGTAGCCGTAGCGCTGGCCCGGCTGCAGGCCGGGCAGGTACACGTGGTGCACGAACGCGTCGGTCTCCACCATCTCGATGCGGGTCTCCTTGCCCCGGTCACCGATGAGGCACAGCTCCACCTTGTCCGCGACCTCGGAGAAGAGCGCGAAGTTCACCCCGGCCCCGTCGTACGTCGCACCCAGGGGGTACGGGCGTCCCGGCCAGATCTGCATCAGCGTCTCGTCTCTCTGTTGGGGACCGCTCGCCCTTGGTGGGGGGCGGCCCGGCGTGGAAAGGTAAGGGTATGGCCATTTCTACGACCGACCCGCGCACGGGCAAGGTAGTCCAGACCTTTGACGAGCTCACCGACGAGCAGCTCGAGGAGCGGCTGGCCCGGGCCGCTGCCGCGTTCGAGTCCTACCGGCTGACCTCGTTCGAGCAGCGGTCCGGTTGGCTGCGCGCCGCCGCGGACATCTGTGACAAGCGCACCGACGAGGTCGCGGAGCTGATGACCCTGGAGATGGGCAAGACCAAGAAGGCGGCCGCCGCGGAGGTCGGCAAGTGCGCCGCCGTGCTGCGCTTCTACGCCGACAACGCCGAGGGCTTCCTGGCCGACGAGCCCGTGGACGCCGATGCGGTGAAGGCGTCCCAGGCGTACGCCCGCTACCTGCCGCTGGGCGTGGTGCTCGCGATCATGCCCTGGAACTTCCCGCTGTGGCAGGCGATGCGGTTCGCGGCCCCGGCCCTGGCGGCGGGGAACGTCGGTCTCCTCAAGCACGCCAGCAACGTGCCCCAGACCGCGCTTTTCATGGAGGAGCTGTTCCGGGATGCGGGATTCCCGGCAGACGTGTTCTCCACCCTGCTGGTGGGCAGCTCGAAGGTCGACGCGATCATCCGTGACGACCGGGTGGCAGCTGTGACGCTGACCGGCAGCGAGGGCGCCGGCGTCGCCGTCGGCAGGGCCGCCGGGGAGTCGCTCAAGAAGGTGGTCCTCGAGCTGGGTGGCTCGGACCCGTTCGTGGTGATGCCGTCGGCCGACCTGGCGCAGGCGGCGAAGGTCGCAGCCACGTCGCGCTGCCAGAACAACGGCCAGTCATGCATCGCGGCCAAGCGCTTCATCGTGCACACCGACGTGTACGACGAGTTCCTGGAGCTGTTCCGCGAGGAGATGGCCGCCCTGGTCGTCGGGGACCCGATGCAGGAAGGCACCGACGTCGGGCCGCTGGCCACCGAGCAGGGCCGCCGCGACGTGGAGGAGCTGGTGAAGGACGCCGTCGACAAGGGCGCCGAGGTGCTCGTGGGCGGGGAGAGGCCGGACCAGGAGGGCTGGTGGTACCCCCCGACCCTGCTCGCCGGTGTGACCGAGGACATGGAGCTCTACCTCGAGGAGGTGTTCGGGCCGGTGGCGCAGGTGCACCGGGCGACGGACATCGAGGACGCCGTGCGGATCGCGAACGCCACCCGCTTCGGGCTGGGCTCGAACGCCTGGACCAACGACGCGGACGAACAGTACGTCTTCATCAGAGACCTGCAGGCCGGCCAGACCTTCATCAACGGCATGGTGGCGTCCTTCCCGTCCCTGCCGTTCGGCGGGACCAAGGCCTCCGGTCACGGCCGCGAGCTGGCCGCTCACGGCATGCGGGAGTTCACCAACCTCAAGACGGTGTGGGTGGCCGCGCGGGCAGCCGGCGGGGCGGACGGGGCCGACAAGCGGGTCGAGTAGCCCCTCATCCGGGGCGGCGCTCGAGAAGGCCCCGGACGTACGCCGCCTGGCCGACGTGCTGGGCGCTGTCGTCGACCACGCTGACCAGCCGCACCGCCAGCGTCACCGGAGGGTCCCACCTCTCGTCGACCACGCGTGCATAGTCGGCGTCGGTCAGCGACCGGAGGTATCCGACCGCTGACTCGTGCACGGCGTCCTGGTAGCCCACCAGGAGCTCGGCGCCGGCGCGGACCTGGCCGACCTCCTCCGAGCCGTGGCCGTAGCCGGTCGCCTGCACGTCGAACGGCAGCCCGAACCGCTCCACCCAGCCGGCCGTGGTCCACAGCTGCGCGGCGCCGGCGGCGTCGGCGAGGTGGTCGTCCTGCACCCGGGTGAGGTGCCACACCAGCCAGGCGATCGAGTTGGCGTCCGGGTCCGGGCGGAAGCCCAACGACTCCTCGTCGAGGCCCTCCACCACCTCCTGCACCCCCTGGTGCACCCGGTCGAAGCCGTCGATGAGCAGGTCGTTCGCGGTCGTCATGGCCCGACGCTACGCCCGCAGGCCGGCACCGCCACCCGCGTTCGCTGCCAGCGCACGTCCGGAGCGCGCACGACGGTCTGACCGGTGGCTCCAGAGGTGCCGAACGTCACGAACCTCGGGAACGGGTGGGGTCAGGCCGGCACCGGCACGTCGTGCGGCTCGTTGCTCGTGTGCCCGGGGAACACGTGGGCGGTCGGGTCGAGGTGCACCGCGGCGTTGTTCACCGCCGTGGCGACCTCGCCGAAGCCCACCGAGATCAGCCGCACCTTGCCGTCGTAGTCGGTGATGTCCCCGGCGGCGAAGACGCCGGGGATGTTGGTCCGCATCGCTGTGTCCACCACGACGTGCCGGTTGTGGCGGAGCTCGAGCCCCCACTCACGAAGCGGGCCGAGGTTGGCGGTGAAGCCGAGCGCCGCGACCACCTTGTCGCAGGGCAGCACCAGCGGGGTGTCCTCGCCCTTGACGGTGACCTGCGCCCGCTCCAGGACCCGGTCCCCCTCCAGGGCGGTGACCTGCGCGTTCACGAGCATCCGGACACCGGTCGCGCGCACCTTGTCCACGCTGCCGGCGTGCGCCCGGAAAGCGTCACGGCGGTGCACCAGCGTGACGCTCGCGGCCAGCGGCTCGAGCATCAGCGCCCAGTCGATGGCGCTGTCGCCACCGCCGACGATGACGACGTCGCGTCCGACGTACTCCTGGCTGCTCGGCACGAAGTACTCCAGCCCCCGGCCGAGGAAGTCCTCGCCCGCCGGGAGCGGGCGGGGCGTGAAGGTGCCGATGCCACCGGTGACGATCACGGCGCCGCAGGTCACCTCGGCGCGGGTCGTGGTGACCCGGAAGCGCCCGTCGTCGAGCGGCGTGAGCTGCTGCGCCTCCTGTCCGAGCAGGTAGGTCGGGTTGCGCTGCGAGGCCTGGGCGGCGAGCCCGCGCACCAGCTCCCGCCCGGACACCGACGGGAAGCCGGCCACGTCGTAGATCTGCTTCTCCGGGTACATCGCCGTCACCTGGCCGCCGACCTCGCTGAGCGAGTCCACGACGGCCGCAGTGAGCCCCCGTTCGCCGACGTAGTAGGCGCCGTAGAGGCCGGCCGGCCCGGCTCCCACGAGGAGGATGTCCACCTCGTGCGTCCGGTGCGAGCTCGTCGCGGCGTCCACGCGCCACCTCCTCCGTCAGTCGGGCGCTGCTCGGATCCGACCACGGTGGGGACGCTTTGTCGAGTGGCGGCGGGCTGGCCCGCCCGCACCCGGGTCGCGGGATACTGGGGCGGTGACCGGATCTGCGCTGGACCGCATGCTCGCCTCGGACGTCGGGGCGTTCGTCGCCCACCTCGGCGTGGACTTCACCGAGCTCAACGCCGAGCGGGTGGTGGCCACCTGGACGGCCCGGCCCGAGCTGCACCAGCCCCACGGCGTGGTGCACGGCGGCGTGCACTGCAGCGTCGTGGAGACCCTGGCCAGCGTCGGCGGTGCTGTGTGGCTCGGAGAGCGTGGGCACGTCGTCGGCGTGAACAACAACACCGACTTCTACCGGGCGGTGCGGGAGGGGCTCCTCACCTCCACCGCGACCCCGCTGCACCAGGGCCGCTCCCAGCAGGTGTGGGTCGTGGAGACGGTGGACGCGGACGGCAGGCTGGTGGCCCGCGGGCAGGTCCGGCTGCAGAACCTGGCCGCCGGGTGATCCTCGACGGCGGCTTGTCCAACGCGCTGGCGGCGCGCGGCAACGACCTGTCGAACGACTTGTGGACCGCCTCGATCCTCCGCGACGCCCCGGGTGAGGTCGCTGCGGTGCATCGGGCCTACTACGCCGCGGGGGCGGACGTCGCCACGTCTGCCAGCTACCAGGCGAGCGTTCCCGGGTTCGAGCGCGCCGGGCTGTCCCGCCGCGAGGCCGAGTCCCTGCTGCGGGTCAGCGTCACGGTCGCCCGCGACGTGCGCGACGAAGTCGCCACCGCGGAGCGCCCGCTGCTGGTCGCGGCCTCGGTCGGCCCGTACGGCGCCGTGCTGGCCGACGGCTCGGAGTACCGAGGCCGCTACGGGCTTGCCGCCCGGCAGCTGCGGGACTTCCACCTCCCCCGGCTCGAGGTGCTGGCCGCGGCAGGACCGGACCTCGTGGCCGTTGAGACGATCCCCGACCTGGACGAGGCCGCTGTCCTGGTCCCGCTCCTCGACGAGCTGGGCCTGCCGGCCTGGCTGTCCTACTCCTGCGACGGGACCCGGACCCGCGCCGGGCAGTCCCTCGAGGACGCCTTCGCGGTGGTCGCGTCCAGCCGCGCGGTCGTGGCGACCGGCGTCAACTGCTGCCGCCCCGACGACGTCCTCCCCGCCCTGCGCATCGCCGCTGACGTCACCGGGCTCCCCGGCGTGGCCTATCCGAACTCCGGCCAGGGCTGGGACAGCGGCACGCACACCTGGAGTGGCGCGACCTCCTTCGACGTCGCGCTGGCGCCCGGCTGGGCAGCGGCAGGGGCGTCGTACGTCGGCGGCTGCTGCGAGGTCGGGCCGGACGACATCGCCGCGCTGAGCGAACTGCTGCACCGGGGGGCCTGACGGGGGACGATGAGTCCCGGCCCTGGCGCGGGTCTGCCTTGTGACCGGCGCCACCCCTGCAGCGAGGAGCACGCGAATGACCAGCAAGATCACCACCTGCCTCTGGTTCGACACCGAGGGCGAGGAGGCGGCTGAGTTCTACTGCTCGGTCATACCGAACTCCCGGGTCAACAACGTCGCACGCTACGGCCCCGGAGGCCCGCGCCCGGAGGGGAGCGCGATGACGGTCGACTTCGAGCTCGACGGCAAGCCGTACGTCGCCCTGAACGGCGGCCCGGACCACACCTTCAACGAAGCCATCTCGCTGCAGGTCAGCTGCGCCGACCAGGACGAGGTGGACCACTTCTGGGACACGCTGGGACAGGGCGGCGAGCCCGGCCCCTGTGGGTGGCTCAAGGACCGGTTCGGCCTGTCCTGGCAGGTCGTCCCGACCGCCTTGCCCGAGCTCCTCGGCGACCCGGACCCGGACCGGGCGCAGCGGGCCATGAAGGCAATGCTGTCGATGAGCAAGATCGACATCGAGGAGATGCGCCGGGCCGCCGACGCCGGCTGACCGCGCGCCGCACGCTTCGTCGGGCGGCCGGGGTTTCCGCCGGGCGCCGGCCCGGGGCGCGCTGCCGACCGTTGTCGTCCTGGTGGACGGGAACGGTCGCGGTCTCGCGGCGCAGGCGACTGTTGTCGTCCACCTGGACGGGAACCGTCGCGGTCTCGCGGCGCACGCGACTGTTGTCGTCCACCTGGACGGGAACAGCCGTCCTGCCGACGCGCGACCGAGGCCTCGACCTCCGGCGCGGGATGCGGCGTGCGCGGCCAGGGCGCGGTCAGCCGCGCAGGGCGGCCCCGACCACCTCCCGGGCCTCGGCCTGCACCTGGGCGAGATGGTCGGGGCCGGAGAAAGACTCGGCGTAGATCTTGTACACGTCCTCGGTGCCCGACGGCCGCGCGGCGAACCAGGCGTTCTCGGTGGTGACCTTGAGCCCGCCGATCTTCGCGCCGTTCCCGGGCGCAGCGGTGAGCTTCCCCGTGATCTCCTCCCCGGCCAGCGAGGACGCGGTCACGTCGTCGGGTGAGAGCGCGGCCAGCTTCGCCTTCTCCGCACGGTTCGCCGGCGCGTCGACGCGGGCGTACGCCGGGTCGCCGTACTCCGAGGTCAGCGCGGCGTAGTGCTCCGACGGGCTCTGCCCGGTCGCCGCGAGGATCTCCGAGGCGAGCAGCGCCAGGATCAGGCCGTCCTTGTCGGTGGTCCACACCGAGCCGTCGAAGCGCAGGAACGACGCCCCGGCCGACTCCTCGCCGCCGAACGCGATCGAGCCGTCGAGCAGGCCCGGCACGAACCACTTGAAGCCCACCGGCACCTCGGTCAGCGTCCGGCCGACCAGCGCGGCGACCCGGTCGATCATCGACGAGGACACCAGCGTCTTGCCGATCGCGGCGGTCTCCGGCCACGACGGGCGGCCGCCGCCGTAGAGGTAGCGGATCGCCACCGCGAGGTAGTGGTTCGGGTTCATCAGGCCACCGTCGGGCGTGACGATCCCGTGCCGGTCGGCGTCCGCGTCGTTGCCGGTGGAGATCTGGTAGGCGTCCTTGTTGGAGATCAGGGACGCCATCGCGGACGGCGACGAGCAGTCCATCCGGATCTTGCCGTCCCAGTCCAGGGTCATGAACCGCCACGTCGCGTCCACCAGCGGGTTGACCACGGTGAGGTCGATGCCGTGCCGGTCCGCGATCTCACCCCAGTAGTGCACCGCCGCACCCCCGAGCGGGTCCGCACCGATGCGGACACCCGCCTCCTTCACCTTCGCCAGGTCCACGACGTTGGGAAGGTCGTCGACGTAGGTCCCCAGGAAGTCGTACGGCGAGGCCGCCCCCCGGGCCCGCGCGAACGGCACCCGCCGCACCCCCTCCAGGGCCTTCTCGATGTAGACGTTCGCGGCGTCCGCGATCCACTTCGTGGCGTCGGTGTCCGCAGGGCCGCCGTTCGGCGGGTTGTACTTGAACCCGCCGTCCGAGGGCGGGTTGTGCGAGGGCGTCACCACGATGCCGTCGGCCAGGCCCGACCCGCCGGCGCCCTTCCCGGCGTTCGCTCGCAGGATCGCGTGCGAGACCGCGGGGGTGGGCGTGTAGCCCTCCCGGTCGTCGACGAGCACCGTGACGTCGTTGGCGGCGAGCACCTCGAGGGCCGACGCCCACGCCGGCTCCGAGAGCCCGTGGGTGTCCCGTCCCAGGAACAGCGGACCGTCGTACCCCTGGGCGGAGCGGTAGTCGCAGATCGCCTGCGTGGTGGCCAGGATGTGCGCCTCGTTGAACGCGTTGTCCAGGCTGCTGCCGCGGTGCCCCGAGGTGCCGAAGGCCACCCGCTGGTCGGCGTCCGATGGGTCGGGGTCGCCGGTGTAGTAGGCGGTGACGAGGTGGGCGACGTCGACGAGGTCCTCGGGCCTCGCTACCTCGCCTGCACGGGGGTTGCTCACGACGGTGACTCCTCTCGGACCTGCTGGTGGACTGCGGATGCGGGGGGTACGACGGGCATCCGGACGGCGACCACGGCGATGTCGTCACGGGCGCTGCCCTCCTGGAAGTCCAGGACATCGGCGAGGATGCTCTCTGCCGGAAGCGGCGAGTCGGCGTGCTGCTGCACGGACCGGCGGAGCCGCTCGTCCCCGAAGAACTCCCGTCCCCGGCGACCCTCGGTGACACCGTCGGTGTACAGCACGAGCACGTCACCGGGCGCGAGCTCGACCACGTGGTCGTGGGTGTCCACCACCTCGAGCACGCCGACCAGGGACCCGGCCTGCCCGACCGGCAGCACCGCGCCGCCCTGCCCGCGGTGCAGGGCCAGGGGGTGCCCCCCGGAGCTCAGCGTCGCGGACCAGGTGCCGCCGGCGCTGCGGAGCCGGGCGAGCGCCACGGTGCAGAACCGATCGGTGCCCTGGGCCAGCAGCACGTCGTTGAGTGCGACGAGGACCTCGCTGGGCTGCTCGCGCTGCATGCTGAGCGCGCGGATCGTGTAGCGGACCAGCGCGGTGACGACCGCGGCGTCGACGCCCTTGCCGCACACGTCGCCCAGGGCGACCACCCAGTCGTCCTGGCCCACCTGGAAGATGTCGTAGAAGTCGCCGCCCACCTCCTCGCCGTCACCGGCCGGCCGGTAGGCCGCGGACACCTCGAGCCCCGGGAGCTCCGGTGGGGACGGCGGGATCAACGTGGACTGGAGCGTGCGGGCCAGGGCCTGGGCGCGCGCCTCGGACTGCTCCGCCCGCTGCTTGGCGACCAGCAGCTCGTGCTCGTAGGCCCGGCGTTGTGTGGCGTCGAACACCGCGACCCTGACCACGCGGGGAGCGCCGTCCGAGTCGGACTCCACGGCGGCGTTGACCAGCACCGGCAGCCGCTCGCCGTCGGCGCGGACCAGGTCGAAGGTCACCTCGCGAACGGTGCCCTGCATGTGCAGGAGCGGGGCGTAGTGCGTCTCGTGGTAGATCCGGCCGCCGGCGGTCAGCAGCTCCGCGAAGGTGCGCCGGCCCACCAGCTCCTCGCGGTCGTAGCCGGTCAGGTCCAGGAAGGTGGCATTCGCCTTCACGATGATGCCGTCCGGGGTCGTGGACAGGTAGCCGCACGGAGCGCGCTCGTAGAGGCGCTCGGGGTCGTCCTCGAGGAGCGCCGCGTAGAACGCCTCGCTGGCGGTCTGCGAGTTCATCACCCGACGAGGGCATCCCCGCGGACGAACCGGTCGATCGCCGCGGTGGTCTGCTCGGGTGCGCTGAGGTTCGGACAGTGGCCGGTGGCGTCGAGCATCACCAGGGTGCCGTGGGGCACGGCGTCCGCGACGTACTGCCCGACGCTGACGGGAGCGATGGCGTCGGAGGTGCACTGCAGGACCAGCACGGGGGCGCGGACCTGACCGAGGTCGGCCCGGTTGTCGGAGGTGAAGGTGACCTCGGCGAAGCGTCGGGCGATGTGCGGGTCGGTCCGGCAGAAGCTGTCCGTGAGCTCCGCGGAGAGCTCCGGACGCTCCTGGTTCCCCATGATCACCGGCGCCATGGTGCTCGACCAGCCCAGGTAGTTGCTGTCCAGCGAGTCGAGCATCTCCCGGATGTCCGCCTCGTCGAAGCCGCCGACGTAGCCCTCGTCGTCGAGGTAGCGCGGCGACGGGGAGACCAGGACCAGGCTGCTGAACCGCTCGGGCTCGGCGACCTCGGCCAGCACCCCGATCATGGCGGACACCGAGTGCCCGACGAAGACCACGTCGGTGGCGTCGAGCGCCCGGCAGATCGCCAGCACGTCGTCGGCGTACCCCTGCAGGCTGCCGTGCCGCGCAGCGTCGTAGGCGGACGGGTCGGACGACCCGGACCCCGCGTGATCGAACAGGATCACCCGGAAGGCGTCCTCGAAGGCCGGGGCGACGAACCGCCACATGTGCTGGTCGCAGCCGAAGCCATGCGCGAAGACCACCGGCGGGCCGTCGGCACGACCGGTCACGGTGACGTTGTGCCGGGCGAGGATGTCCTCCATCCGCGCACCCTATCCTCCGGCGGCCGGGTCCACCGCCTGCTGCTCGAGCGCCCGACCGTGCCAGGGACGCACGGTGTCAGGGGCGGCATGCGTCCTCCCTGGAGGGGTACCGTGGTGCGTGGTCACACCGAGAGGGGATCACGCATGGGGACCGGCATCTTCCTGGTCGCGTTCGGCGCGTTCCTGATCTTCGCCGTGGTGGACAACGTCCGCAACCTCAACCTGGACGCCGCGGGATTCATCGTGATGCTGTCGGGGGTCGCCCAGATGGTCAACGCGAAGCTCGGCGACAAGACAGAGAAGACGGTCACCCACCACGAGGAGTCGGCCGACCCCGACGCTCCCGACCGCGAGGTGACCGAGACCGTCGAGGAACGGCACACCGACTAGCTGCCGCCGGGTCCCGGCTCGCCGGCGGGCGGCTCGTGCTCGCTGGGGTGGCACCGCGGGATTGCGCCGCCCCGAGACGGGTATTCGAGACCATGACCGACAGCCCCCGTGACCGCATCCCCGGCTACCTGGCGGCCCTGTCCGTCTTCGGCGGAGGCTGGGCAGCATTCGCGCGACACGTCGTCCGCAGCGGAACCCCCCTTCCCGCACGATACGCCGTCACCGACCTGCTCCTCGGCGGAGTGGCGACCCACAAGTTCGCCCGGCTGATCAGCAAGGAGGGGGTGACCACTCCGCTGCGGGCGCCGTTCACCGAGTTCCAGGGCGTCGCCGGCTCGGCGGAGGTCAACGAGAAAGTGCGGGAGGGTCACCCGCTGCACACCGTCGGTGAGCTGCTGACCTGCCCGTTCTGTCTGGCGCCGTGGATCTCGAGCGCGTACGTCGCCGGCCTGGTCGTGGCGCCGGGCATCGCACGGACCTGGGCCGCGGTGTTCACCGTCGTCGGGGGCGCCGACATGCTGCAGCACGTGTACGCACAGGTGCGGGCGGACTGACTGCGGGCTCGCGGCGTCAGGTCCACACCCCGGACGAACCCCGGCGGTGGCTGTCGACCAGGTGGGTGTCGACGATGCCGACGGCCTCCATCAGCGCGTACATCGTGGTGGGGCCCACGAACGCGAAGCCCTTCGAACGCAGCGCCGTCGCCAGTGCCGTCGACTCCGGGGACCGGGTCGGCACCTCGTCGTACGACGTCGGGGCGGGCGTGACGGCCGGACGGAACGACCACACCAGGTCGACGAGCCCGCCCTCGCCGCGCAGCGCGACGGTGGCGCGGGCGTTGGTGATGGTGGCCTCGACCTTGCGGCGGTTCCGGACGATGCCGGCATCCGCCATCAGCCGCTGCACGTCGCGTTCGTCGTAGTCGGCGACGAGGTCGGGGGCGAAGCCGTCGAACGCGGCCCGGAAGGCCGGCCGCTTGCGCAGGATGGTCACCCAGGACAGACCCGACTGGAACGCCTCCAGGCTGATCCGCTCGAACATCCCCTGCTCGTCACGGACCGGCATCCCCCACTCGTTGTCGTAGTACTCGCGCAGCAGGGGGTCGGTCGCCGCCCACGCCGGTCGGGTCAGCCCGTCCTCGCCCCGCACCGACACGACCGCAGCCTACGATCGGGCGTCATGGAGGCACACCCCTGCTGCGCGCCCGCGGCCGGGACCGTCGGCGCGGTCGCGGGCGGCGTGCCGGCGCCCACGCCGCCGCCCGGGCGGTCCACCCGCCGCCCCCGCGGGCTGGTGCCGATCCCCGCCGGCACGTTCCACATGGGAGACGCGCACGGCGAGGGCTACCCCGCCGATGGGGAGACGCCCCCACACGCGGTGCGGCTCACCGCCTTCGGGATGGGCGCCACCGCGGTGACCAACGCGCAGTTCGCAGCGTTCGTCAAGGACACCGGTCACGTCACGAGCGCGGAGGAGTTCGGCGTCTCGGCGGTGTTCCACCTGGCGTTCGCCGGTGACCGCCGGGACGTGGTCAACCGTGCCGAAGGGACGCCGTGGTGGCTGGCGGTCCGAGGCGCCGACTGGCGGCACCCCGAGGGGCCCGCCTCCGACGTCACCGCCCGGGCGAACCACCCGGTCGTGCACGTCTCCTGGGAGGACGCCCGGGCCTACGCCGCCTGGGCCGGCAAGCGGCTGCCCACCGAGGCGGAGTGGGAGTACGCCGCCCGTGGCGGCCTCACCGGAGCCCGCTTCGCCTGGGGCGACGAGCTCACTCCGCGGGGACGGTGGATGTGCAACATCTGGCAGGGCCGGTTCCCCACCGAGAACACCGCCGAGGACGGCCACCTCACCACGGCTCCCGTGAAGGCCTTTCCGCCGAACGGATACGGCGTGTACGGCACGGCGGGCAACGTCTGGGAGTGGTGCGCCGACTGGTTCGCCGTCGACTACTACCAGCGCTCCCCCGAGGCGGACCCATGCGGCCCCGGGCTCGGCACCCAGCGGGTGATGCGGGGCGGGTCCTACCTGTGCCACGAGAGCTACTGCCACCGCTACCGGGTGGCGGCCCGCTCCAGCAACACCCCCGAGTCCACGGCGGGCAACATCGGCTTCCGCTGCGCCGGCTGACGCCACGGCTCGGGCGACCGGGCCAGCCCGGCCGTGGTCGGAGCGGGCGTCGGGCCCCTGGCGTCGGAGCCCCTGGCCGGGTCAGCCCTGGGCGCCGGCGATGTTGACCATCCACAGGGTGCCGAACCGGTCCACGCACATGCCGAAGGTGTCCCCCCAGGGTGCCTTCTCCAGCGGCGCGACCACGGTGCCGCCGTCGGACAGCTTGCTCCAGTAGCCGGTGAGCTCGTCCTCGTCCTCGGTGTCCCCGCTCAGCGAGATCGAGATGCTGCTGCGGTCGGCAAGATCCATGCCGCTCGGGGTGTCGGCCCCCATCAGGACCAAGCCCCGGTCGGTGACCAGCATCGAGTGCATGATCTTGTCCTGCTCGGCGGGGTCCTCGCTGGCCTGGAACTCCGCGAAGGTGCTCGTGGTGAGCTCGCCGCCGAAGACGGACTGGTAGAAGCCCATGGCCTCGCGGGCGTTGTCCCGGAAGCCGAGGTAGGGATTGAGCTGTGTGGTCATCAGGCTGCTCCTTGGTGGTGGGTGCTCGTGGTGGGACTGCTGGTGGCCGCGTGGGTGGCCGGCGTGTGCGTCAGTCGCGTGACCTCCGTTGGAAGGCCTTCATGGCCAGCGGCGCGAAGGCGGCGGTGAGCAGGATCGACCACACCACCGTGAAGATCTCGGCGTGCTGCAGAGGGAACGCTGCGGAGGCCGGCGCCTCCGGAGCGTTGCCCCACAGCTCACGGAGCGACTGGGTCAACGAGGAGACGGGGTTCCACTCGGCCAGCGTCCGCAGCACGGCCGGCATGGTCCCCGTCGGTGCGAACGTGTTGGCGACGAAGGTGAGCGGGAACATCACCGTGAACATGAAGCCGTTGACCGCCTCCACCGACCGCAGGGTCGAGCCGACCCAGATGCCGATCCAGATCATCGCGAAGCCGAACAGCATCATCAGCCCGAAGGCCGCCACGGCGTTGAGGACGCCCTCGCGGACCCGCCAGCCGATGACGAGCCCGGTCAGCGCCATCACGGTGATCCCGATGGTGGAGTGGATGAGGCTGGAGATGCTGCGCCCGACCAGGATGGTGGCCCTGGAGATCGGCAGCGACTTGAAGCGGTCCACGATGCCCTTCTCGAGGTCGCTGGTCAGACCCAGAGCCACGATGAAGGACGAGAAGACGATGGTCTGGGCCATGATCCCCGGGACCAGGAACTCCCGGTAGTTCGTCCCTGGTACGGCGATGGAGCTGCCGAAGACGAAGGCGAAGAGCAGCACGAACATCACCGGCTGGATGGTGACGTCGAGCAGCAGCTCGGGCATCCGCTTGATGTGGATGAGGTTGCGGCGCACCACCATCGCCGAGGCGCGCACCAGCGACGGCGGGGTGAGGACCGGGCGGCGAGCCTGTGCGGAGCCGGGCAGGGGGGTGGTCAGGGCGCTCACCGGAGTGCTCCTTGCTTGGTCGGGTCGGAGGGACCGGACTGGTCGAGGTCTCCGGACGGGACTGATGGCTGGGCTGCGGACGAGCCGGGCGGGCCGGACGTCGGCGGAGGTCGGTCGGAGGGCCCGGTGGCCCGGTCACCGGCCCGGTCGCCGGACCCGTCGCCGTGCTGGTCGCCGGACGGGTCCGCCCCGGCCTCGGCGCGGTGCCCGGTGAGGCTGAGGAAGACGTCGTCGAGGCTGGGGCGCTTGAGCCCGAGGTCGTCGACCGCGATGCCGCTGGCGGCGAAGACCTCACCGAGCCGGCTGATGTCGGCGAGCCCGCTGGCCTGGGCGGTCAGCCGGCGCGCGGCGGCCTCCACGTAGACCTCGCCCACGCACGAGCGCATGAGCTCCTCGGCGCGTCCGACGTCGGCGGCGTCGGTCACGGTGAGGACCACGCTGGCCCGCCCTGCGCGCGACTTCAGGTCCGTGGGGGTGCCCTGCGCGATGATCGCGCCGCGGTCGATGACCACGATGTCGTCGGCGAGCTGGTCAGCCTCCTCGAGGTACTGCGTGGTCAGCACCAGGGTGGTGCCCTCGCGCACGAGGCCGCGCAGCACGTCCCAGAGGTCGTTGCGGCTGCGCGGGTCCAGCCCGGTGGTGGGCTCGTCGAGGAAGAGCACCGGCGGGGCGGCGATCAGCGAGACCGCGAGGTCCAGGCGACGGCGCATCCCACCGGAGTACGACTTGACCACGCGGTCGGCGGCCTCGGTGAGCGTGAACCGCTCCAGCAGGGCGTCGGCAGCCGGCGTGATCGAGGGGCGCGGCATCCCGGACAGCCCACCGATCAGCCGGAGGTTCTCCCTGGCGGTGAGCAGCTCGTCGACGGTCGCCGCCTGGCCGGTCAGCCCCATGCTGCGCCGCACCAGCTCCGGCTGCTGCAGGATGTCGTAGCCGGCCACC
>DASQDP010000070.1:0-9102 GCA_035634095.1 Nocardioidaceae bacterium
CCGACGGGTTCCCGACGTACGGGGCTGGCCACCTCGGCGCCGTCCTGACCGGGCGACGTGCGTGCCCACCGACCGGGACCACAGCACCGCGGCGCCCACCGATCGGAACGCCGCCCCGGCAGGCCCGGGTGCGACTGCAGCGGGACGGGTAGGACGGCCGTCCCACCACTGGAAGGACCCCGATGTCCGACGACCTCCTCGGCGACCTCTACTCCTACGAGTCGCTGCTGTCCGACGACGAGCGCAAGGAGCTCGCCGGCATCCGTGAGTTCCTGCAGGAGGAGGTGAGGCCCCGGGTCAACGACTCCTGGGAGTCGGCGACCTTCCCCATGGACCTCATCCCCCGCTTCGCCGAGCAGGGACTGGTCGGCCGCAGCTACGACCTGGCCGGCTCGCCCCGCGCCTCCCGGCTGTTCACCGGCTTCATCTCGCTGGAGGCCTCCCGCGTCGACCCCTCGATGGCGACCTTCCTCGGTGTCCACAACGGCCTGGCGATGGGTTCGGTCGTGGAGCTCGGCTCGGAAGAGCAGCGGCAGCGCTGGCTGCCGGACATGCTGGCGCTGCGCACGGTCGGCTGCTTCGCGCTGACCGAACCGCACGGCGGCTCCGACGTCGCCCTCGGCCTGGAGACCACCGCCCGGCAGGACGGTGACGCGTGGGTGCTCGACGGCGCGAAGCGGTGGATCGGCAACGGCACCTTCGCCGACCTGGTCGTCGTCTTCGCCCGTGACGTCGCCGACGACCAGGTGAAGACCTTCGTCGTCGAGAAGGGCACCCCCGGCTTCACCGCCACCAAGATGGAGGGCAAGTACGCCCTGCGCACGGTGCAGAACGCCGACCTGGTGTTCGAGGGCTGCCGCGTGCCGGCCGAGAACAAGCTCGCCGGCGGCAACAGCTTCAAGGACGTCAACCGGGTGCTCAAGCTGACCCGCGGTGGCGTCGCCTGGAACGCGGTCGGCTGTCAGATGGGCGCCTTCGAGGCGGCGCTGGCCTACGCCAAGGAGCGGGTGCAGTTCGGCCGGCCGATCGCGGGGTTCCAGCTGATCCAGGACCTCCTCGCCCGCATGGCCGGCAACGTCACCGCCAGCCTCGGCATGGCCGTGCGCGTGGCCCAGCTGCAGGAGGAGGGCGTCTTCCGCGACGACCACGCCGCCCTGGCCAAGAGCTTCGTCACCAGCCGTGGCCGGGAGACCGTCGCGTGGGCGCGGGAGCTGTTCGGCGGCAACGGCATCCTGCTCGACCGCGACGTCATCCGGTACTTCAACGACGCCGAGGCCCTGTACTCCTACGAGGGCACCCGCGAGATCAACAACCTCATCGTCGGCCGAGCGCTCACCGGGCACAGCGCCTTCGTGTGACCGACCCGGCCTGCGGTCGCACCCGTCATCGGACTGCCCCGAGGTGGTCGTTGCCGGCGTCGCGGTCGCGGGTCGGCTCGGGGTCAGCAGGCGAGACGTCCTGAGGCCGGCCGCGCGGGCGGCGTCGTCCGTGGGTTCGGTCCTCTCGGCGAGGTCAGACGGCGCCGGCCGTGCCGGTCGGCGGTGCCTCCCCCAGGGACCTGGTGATGGTGAGCTCACCGACCTCGAGTCGCGCCACGCGGAGATCACGGATCTCGGCGCGGCCGATGGCGAGACGTCCGACGGCCAGCGCCCCGATCGCCAGCGCACCGGTCGCCAGGGCCCCGATCGCCGCTGAGCCCAGCGACAGCGACCGGACCGCCACGGCACGGACGGCCACCGGCCGGGCCAGGACCCCTACCGGCCGGGCCCTCTTGCTGAGCTGCGCTGATCGCGTCCTCTGCCGCATCGGATGCCCCCTCACGGTTCCGGAACCGACCCTCGCAGGCTGCCACCGCGGCGTCGGCCGGCACAGGGTCGAAGGCACCGCCGACCGGGGACCTCCACCCTGCCGCGGACACCGCCGTCAGGTGTCACCGGTCGGGCTGACCGTCCCACGCCGTCGGCAGGCGGCGCCCCACAGGTCGCCCGGCGCCAGCGGGGACACGCCGGCGTGCGTGCTCGTCGACGGACAGCCTCCGGAGACGAGGGGCGGTTCCGCAGTCAGAGTCGATCGCGCAGGACGGCGGCATGACCGCGTTGTGGTAGTCGGGTGCGGCGACGCGTCGAGTTCCTGCTACTGCGGTCGGCGCAGTCCTGCGACGAGGAGTGCGACCAGCCGACGTGCGTCGTAGCGGGAGTCGCTGTCTGCGCCCCGGTCGGCGACCTCGGGTCGGCGGACCAGCCGTCGTGAGCGAAGCCGCGACCTGACCGTTCCGGACGTGCCCGGATCCCGTGCGGGTGCAGCAGCAGACGGGCGACCCGATGGACGCGCTGCGTTCTCCTGGGCGAACCGGCCGGTCGGTCCGGTGGCGACGAAAGCCGCATCGAGGTGTGCGTCAACCGGCCGCGTTCACCGATGAGTACTGGAGCGACCAGGGGCTGAACTCGGCCAGCCAGTCCAGGAATGCGTCGACGGAGGGCCGGGACGACCCGAACCGCCGCCGGTCTCAGCCGTACGTCCCGCTCATGGACAGCCCACCCCCTCAACGCCCTGAGAATGATTGTCAGTATCGTGAGGGCCTTCCGAGGTGGTGAGGAGGCTGGGTCATGGGCCGGTCTGGGTGGTCGAGGCGGTCGAGGGCGGGCGCGGCAGCGGGCTTGGCCGTGATGGCGACCGCGGCGGCAGGGTGCAACGCTCCGGCGGACGGCGACGGGGGGTCGTCCTCGGGGGTGCTCCAGGTCGTGGGGCAGTTCGAGGTGCACAGCCTCGACCCCGCCACCGCCGGCGGGACGTTCACCCGGCTGCAGGTCGCCGAGACCCTGGTCGACGCCGACGTCGACGGCGCGCTGCAGCCCGGTCTCGCCCAGGACTGGGAGGCGTCTGCGGACCAGCGCAGCTGGTCCTTCCGGCTGCGCCCGGACGCGGTGTTCCACGACGGGACGCCGGTGACGCCCGAGCACGTGGCGGCGGCACTGGAGCGGGCGCGAGCCGGCGAGGGGACGCCGCTGGCGGCGGTCCCGTGGAGCTCGGTCCGCGCGCAGCCGGACGCGGTGCAGGTCGAGTTGACCGAGCCGTTCGCGGCACTGCCGGCGGTCCTGGCCCACACCAGCACGCAGGTGCTGGCCCCGAGCAGCTACGCCCCGGACGGGACCGTGACGGAGGTGGTCGGGTCCGGGCCGTACCGGGTTGAGCGGGTGGAGCAGCCCTCGGTGGTCGACCTCGTGGCGGCAGAACAGTGGTCCGGGAAGGAGCCGGGGGTACAGCGCATCCACTACCAGACGGTGGGTCGCGGCGAGGCCCGTGCGCTGATGGCCGAGAGCGGTCAGGCCGACGTCACGTTCGGGATGGACCCGGTGAGCCTGCAGCGACTCACTCGCGCGGACGGCCTCGACATCGAGTCCGCCACCCTGCCTCGCGCCATCCTGCTCAAGACCAACGCGGCGCACCCGACCCTGCGGGACGTGCGGGTGCGCCAGGCGATCAGCCTGGCGCTGGACCGCGAGGCGATGGCGACGGCGCTGCTGCGTGATCCGGAGATGGCCGCGACGCAGCTGTTCCCGCCGTCGCTGCCGGAGTGGCACCAGGACACGCTCGCGCCGCTCGAGCACGATCCGCAGGCGGCGCGCGACCTGCTCGCCGGGGCCGGTTGGACCCCAGGACCCGGCGGGACCCTGACGCGCGACGGGGCGCCCCTGTCGCTGACGCTGCGCACCTTCCCGGACCGGGCTGAGCTGCCGGTGCTGGCCACCGCCGTGCAGGCGGCGCTGGAGGGGATCGGCATCGCCGTGGAGGTGCAGGTCGGCAACTCCAGCGAGATCGCGGCCGGACACCAGGACGGCACCCTGGAACTCGGCCTGTACGCCCGCAACTACTCCCTGGTCCCGGACCCCGTCGTGACCCTGCTCGAGGACTTCGATGCCGACGGAGACGACTACGGCGCGATGGGCTGGGACGACCCCGCCTTGACCGCCGCGCTGACGGACCTGACCGGCGGGGGCATCGACGACGCCGGCGCGACCGCGGCCCGGCAGCAGGTGGCGCAGGTGCTCCAGGCCGAGCTGCCGGTGATCCCGGTCGCCTGGTACCGCCAGAGCGTGGTGGTCAGCGACCGCGTCGACGGTGTCGTGCTGGACCCGCTCGAGCGCTCGTTCCACCTCACCGACGTCCGGTGGGCCCGATGAGCACGACCAGCGTTCCGACACTCGAGCAGCCGACGCCCCGACGCGGTGTCCGCCGTCCCCGACCGACGGCGCGGACCGCACGCGGGAAGCGGGTGCTGCGCGTACTGCGGCAGCGTCTCGTGCAGGCCGTGGGCGTGGCCGTGGTGGTGTCGACGGCCTGCTTCGCCATCGTGCAGAGCCTGCCCGGTGACATCGCCTACCGGATCGCGGCCGGCCGCTACGGCTACGACCAGGTCGACGCCGCCTCAGCCGCCTCCGTGCGGGCCGAGCTCGGCCTGGACCGCCCGGCGTGGCAGCAGCTGCTGGACTGGTGGGCCGACCTGGTGCGCCTCGACCTGGGCACGTCGTTGGTCACCGGCGCCAGCGTCGCCCACGAGCTCGCCGTGCACCTGGCCGGCAGCCTGCAGCTGGCCGCGGTGGCACTCGGCACCGCCTTCACGCTCGGCGCGCCGGCCGGGCTGCTGGCCGCCCTGCGCCCCGGCGGCCGGCTGGACCGGCTCACGTCGCTGTGGGTCACCGGGTCCCGGGCGCTGCCACCGTTCCTGCTCGGCCTGGTCCTGGTCCTCGTCTTCTCCGTGCACCTCGGCGTGCTCCCGGCAGCCGGACACGGCGGCGCCAGCTCCATCGTCCTCCCGGCGCTGACCCTGGCCGCGGGCCTGTCCGGGCTGTTCGCCCGCGTCACCCGCGACACCGCGGTCCAGGTGCTGAGCTCCGAACACGTCCGCTTCGCCGAGACCAAGGGGCTGCGGGCGTCCACCGTGCTGGCGCGACACGTCGCCCGCAACACCGGCGTCACCCTCGTGGCCTACCTCGGCGTGCAGGCCATCGTCCTCGTCGAAGGCGTCGTCGTGGTCGAGAGCCTGTTCGCCTGGCCCGGGCTCGGCCATGCCCTCGTGCACGCGGTGTTCTGGCGCGACGTCCCCGCCCTGCAAGCGACCGCGCTGGCCCTGGCCCTGCTCGTGGTCGCCCTCAACACCATCGTCGACCTGGCCACCCTCGCCCTCGACCCCCGCCCGCGCTCGGGACGGGCAGCACGATGACCGACCCGAACGGATCCGGCGGCACGAGCGGCACCAGGAACCTCGGCACCAGCAGTTCCGACGCCCACGGCAGGGAGCCATCGACTGCGCAGGTCCGCCCCGCAGGCGCGGCGGAACACGAGGCGCTGCAGGAGCAACCGGGCCCACGCCTGCTGCAGGGCGATCCGGGGTCCCCCGGCCGCGCCGGCTGGTGGACCGGCCTGGGCCGTGGGAGGCGGGCAGCCCGAGGAGGGAGCCGAGCTGAGCGCGCCGCGCTGTCCGTGCTGGGGGCGGTGGTGCTGTTCGCGCTGCTGGGGCCGCTGGTGTGGCCGGACCCCGCGGCACAGGACCTCGCCCGCTTCCTCGAGCGGCCCAGCCTGAGCGAGCCACTCGGGCACGACCACCTCGGCCGCAGCGTCGCGGCCAGGCTCGCGTCGGCCACGCGCCTGTCGCTGCTGCTCGCCGTGCTGTGCGTGGCCACCGCCGCAGCCGCCGGGACCGTGGCCGGCGTGCTCGCCGCCTGGCGCGGCGGCTGGATCGACGCGGCCCTGCGCGGGACCTCCGAGGTCCTCATCGCCCTGCCGCTGCTGCTGGTGGTCCTGGTGTTCTCGGCCATGGCCAGCGGCGGCTTGTGGACCCTGTACGTCGGGCTGGCCCTGGCCCAGTGGGTCGAGTACTTCCGGGTCGTACGGGCCCGCAGCGCACTCGTCCTGGGCGCCCCCGCCGTCGAGGCCGCCGGGCTGCTCCAGCTCGGGCACGCGCACCTGTGGCGTCGGCACCTGTGGCCCGAGCTGCGGCCGCTGCTGCTGACCCTGGCGACCTTCGGGGTGGGGACCTCCATCCTCGCGCTGTCGACCCTCGGCTTCGTCGGGGTGGGCCTGCAGCCACCGACCGCCGAGCTCGGCCTGATGGTCACCGAGGCCTTCCCGTACTGGTCCGAGGCGCCGTGGATGTCCCTGGCGCCGGTGATCGTCCTGACCGCCGTCCTGCTCGGCCTGCTCGGCCTCCGCCGCCAGGACGGCACCGACCGCGTCGACGGCACCCAGGGAGCACGATGAGCATCCACCTGCACGAGCTGGCCGTGACCACCACCGGACGCGCGCTCGTCGACGTCACCGACCTGCAGCTGCACCGCGGCCGGCCGGTCACGATCGTCGGGGAGAGCGGGTCCGGCAAGTCCCTGCTGGCCCACGCCGTGATGGGCACCCTCGCTGCCGAACTCCGGGTCCGCGGGAGCATGAGCTTCGACGGGCAGTACCTCGACCTCGCGCACCGGGCCACCCGGCGCCGGCTGTGGGGACGCACCCTGGCCCTGCTCCCCCAGGAACCCGTACTGGCCCTGGACCCCACCATGCGCGTGGGTGCCCAGGTCGCCGAGGGCGCCGCCACCTGGCGCACCGACCGGCGCCAGGCGCGCACCGCGTCCAGCGCCCTGCTCGCCCGCCTGGGCCTGGGCGGAGAGGTGCGCGCGTTCCCGCACACCCTCTCCGGCGGGATGGCCCAGCGGGTCGCCTTCGCCGCCGCGACCATCGGCGGAGCGCCCGTGCTCATCGCCGACGAGCCCTCCAAGGGCCTCGACGAACTCGCGCGCGCCGAGCTCGCCGCGCTCCTGCGTCACCACGTCGAGACCGGCGGCGTCCTGCTCACCATCACCCACGACCTCGACCTCGCCCGCACCCTCGGCGGCGACGTCCTGGTCATGAAGGACGCCCTCGTCGTCGAGCGAGGTCCCGCCGAGGAGGTCCTGGACCACCCCCGCCATCCCTACAGCCGCCGCCTGCTCGCCGCCGAACCCAGCCGCTGGGACCACCCGTGGATGCGCCAGCACCCCACCCACACCACCACCGCAGGCGGCCGAGGCGGCAGCCGCGACACGGACGCCGTCCTCCTCACCGGGGCGGGCCTGGGCAAGTCCTTCGCCGGCAAGACGCTGTTCCACGACCTGGACATCACCGTCACCGCCGGGGAGCGACTCGCCCTCACCGGACCCAGCGGGTCCGGCAAGACGACCCTGGGCAACGTCCTGCTGCGCCTGATACCACCCGACACCGGCCGCGTCGAGCACTCCCCCGCCCTGGCGGGTGGGCGCCTGCAGAAGCTCTACCAGGACCCGGCCCAGGCCTTCCCCGCCCGCGTGCCGCTGCGCCACGCCCTCGGCGACGTCATCCGCCGACACCGCTGCGACCCCCGCCACCTCGACACCCTCCTGGGCACCCTGCGGCTCGAGCACGACCTGCTCGCGCGCAGGCCCGGACAGGTCTCCGGCGGAGAACTCCAACGGTTGGCCATCATCCGAGCGGTCCTACTGGCCCCCACCCTGCTCTTCGCCGACGAGCCCACCTCCCGGCTCGACCTCATCACCCAGGAGGAGACCGTCCGCTGCCTCATGGACCAGGTCGAGGACACCGACTGCGCCCTCGTCCTCGTCACCCACGACGAAGCCCTCGCCACTGCCGTCACCGGTCGGCGCCTGACCCTGCACCCCAGCGACACCGTCAGGACCGGGACCACGGGAAGCGACCAACCCGCGCTACGCCGCAGGCCGGCACGGGCTCTGCGGTAGCGCCTGTCCCACAGGACGTGCCCGGAGGCCGGCCCCGCACAGGTGCTCCAACGGCCGAGCGGTTCGAGCATGGGGACCTGCTCCCCCGACAGCTCCTGCGGTGACGTCAGCGGCTCGACGCGAAGTCCCCTCGGAACTCGTCTCAGCACGCCTGGCAGGTGCCGGTGGTAGCTGAAGGCGCCGGCCAGTTGGAGCAGGCCGAGGTGGAGGTCGGCTCGGCGTCCGTAGCGGGTGCGTGGTCGTTCGAAGGCGTGCGGCCAGGCGGAGGTCCGGATCGATGACGGGCCATGGCAGGAGGCCAGATCGCGGTCATGGCCAGCAGTCCTGGCCTGCCTCACCGTGACGGGTGAGGGTCGATCAGCCACAGCGTCGCCGTCGCCAGATGGTCGCCGGCTGCGGCGCCCAGGCCGAATTCCCGGATGGCCGCTCCTCCGTCACCACGGGCCAGCAGCAGCACGCCCAGGTTGTGGTGGCTGTAGGGGTCACCTGCTGCTGTACCAGCTCGGTAGCTCCGGGGGCCCACGGGACCAACCGGGCCGCAGCGCCGGCCGTGGCGCTGCTGGCGATCGGCGTCCTGGACTCGGTTGCGGCGATCCGGCCCTGGCCGCTGCCCGTGGTGGGTCTGCTCGACGAGCCGGGTCACCTGCTCACAGCCTGGCTCGTCCTCGCCGCATCCCCCGGGATGCGGCGCCGGCTGGATCCGGGATGGGTCCTGCCGACGCGGTCACGATCGACGTCGACCACCTGCCGTTGTATCCGTAGGGAGCGCTGGCCAGTTCGCCGGGCGGGCGGCCGGTCACCCACTCGCTGCTGACGGTGCTGGTGCTGCTCGCTGTCGCCGTCCCCTCCCAGCGGCTGCGCACCGCGGCGACCGGTCTCGCCGTCGGCGTCGGGCTCCACCTCGTGCGGGACGTCGCCACGGGACCCGGCCTGCCACCGGCCTGGCCGCTCTGCCGGGACGGCGTGCTCTTGGCGTACGGGCTCCACCTCGGGGTCGTGGCCGCTCTGGCCGCCCTCGCCGTCGCCCGCCGGCTGCACGCCCCGAGGAGGCACTCACCACGGCCCGGCGGGGGGTACGCGCCTGACCGGTCTGTCGGGTGGGGTCAGCGCAGGTTGGTCGTGCTCCGGTACAGCAGCGCGGGACCGCGGGCGGTGACCGGCTGCCCGGCCGGCACGAACGCCGACTGCCCCCGGTCCAGCACCACCTCACCCTCACCGGCCCCCAGCACCGCCCGGCCCTCGGTGCACAGCAGCACCTGCGGCCCGGCGGTGCCCAGGCTGCCGGTCCGGTCATCGAGCTGCACCCGGGTCAGGTCGAAGTCCTCCACCGGCACCGGAT
>DASQDP010000071.1:0-16912 GCA_035634095.1 Nocardioidaceae bacterium
CGCACCGAGGACGGGCGGATCGACCAGCGCCGCTTCGGTGGCCACACCCGCAACCACGGCGAGGCCGCCGTACGCCGCTCCTGCTTCGCCGCCGACCGCACCGGCCACATGATCCTGCAGACGCTCTACCAGCAGTGCATCAAGCACAACGTCGAGTTCTACAACGAGTTCTACGTCCTCGACATGGTGATGGCCCCATCGTCGGCAGGTCCCCGGGTCAGTGGTGTGGTGGCCTACGAGCTCGCCACCGGCGAGATCCACGTGTTCAACGCCAAGTCGGTCATCTTCGCCACCGGCGGCTTCGGCAAGGTCTTCCGCACCACCTCCAACGCCCACACGCTGACCGGCGACGGCATGGGCATCGTGTGGCGCAAGGGCCTACCGCTGGAGGACATGGAGTTCTTCCAGTTCCACCCGACCGGCCTGGCCGGCCTGGGAGTGCTGCTGTCGGAGGCGGCGCGTGGCGAGGGCGGCATCCTGCGCAACAGCGAGAACGAGCGCTTCATGGAGCGCTACGCCCCCACCATCAAGGACCTGGCGCCTCGCGACATGGTGGCGCGGGCGATGGCCAACGAGGTGCGCGAGGGTCGAGGCGCGGGACCGGACAAGGCCTACGTCTACCTCGACGTGACGCACCTGCCCAAGGAGCAGATCGACGCCAAGCTGCCCGACATCACGGAGTTCGCGCGCACCTACCTCGGGGTGGAGCCCTACACCGAGATGATCCCGGTGTTCCCGACCGCGCACTACGCCATGGGTGGGGTGCCCACCAACATCAAGGGCGAGGCACTCGCGGACAACCACACCGTCATCCCGGGCCTGTACGCCGCGGGCGAGGTCGCCTGCGTGTCCGTGCACGGCTCCAACCGGCTGGGCACCAACTCCCTGCTCGACATCAACGTCTTCGGCCGGCGGGCGGGCGTCCACGCAGCGGAGTACGCCGCGAGCACGGACTTCAGCCCGATGCCTGCGGACCCCGAGGCGGCTGTCGTCGCGATGATCGAGTCGATGCGCGACGCGGGCGGCTCCGAGAGGGTCTCGGTCATCCGCACCGAGCTGCAGGCCACCATGGACATCAACGCGCAGGTGTACCGCACCGAGGGGTCGCTGAAGCAGGCGCTCTCCGACCTCGAGGGGCTCAAGCTCCGCTACGCCGACGTCTCGGTGCAGGACAAGGGCAAGCGCTACAACACCGACCTGCTCGAGGCGATCGAGCTGGGCTTCCTGCTCGACCTCGCCGAGGTGCTGGTCGTCTCGGCGCTGGCCCGCAACGAGTCCCGCGGCGGGCACTTCCGCGAGGACTACCCCACCCGCGACGACGTGAACTTCATGCGCCACACCATGGCCTACCTCGAGCGGTCGAGCGACGGCAGCAGCCAGATCCGGCTGGACTACAAGCCGGTCATCGAGACCCGATACAAGCCGATGGAGCGCAAGTACTGATGCCAGCCAAGCCGGAGCCGATGGACGTCACCGTCAAGATCCTCCGATTCAACCCCGAGGTCGCCGAGGCGTCGGAGTGGCGGGAGTACACCGTCACCGCCGAGCCCACCGACCGGGTGCTCGACGCGCTGCACAAGGTCAAGTACGACATCGACGGCACCTTGAGCTTCCGCCGCTCCTGTGCGCACGGGGTGTGCGGCTCCGACGCGATGCGGATCAACGGCAAGAACCGGCTGGCCTGCAAGACGCTGCTCAAGGACGTCAACCCGGCGCAGCCCATCACCGTGGAGCCGATCAAGGGGCTGCCGGTGCTCAAGGACCTCATCGTAGACATGGAGCCGTTCTTCGCGGCCTACCGCTCGGTGATGCCGTTCCTCATCACCAGCGGGAACGACCCGACCCGCGAGCGCGTGCAGTCCCAGGCCGACCGGGAGCGGTTCGACGACACCACGAAGTGCATCCTGTGCGCGGCGTGCACCACCTCCTGCCCGGTGTACTGGGCGGACGGACAGTACTTCGGCCCGCAGGCCATCGTGGGGGCGCACCGGTTCATCTTCGACAGCAGGGACGAGGGCACGGACCAGCGCCTGGAGATCCTCAACGACCGCGAGGGCGTGTGGCGTTGCCGGACCACGTTCAACTGCACGGACGCCTGCCCCCGGGGCATCGAGGTGACCAAGGCGATCCAAGAGGTCAAGCGGGCGTTGATCTTCCGCCGCTGACGCGGTCGGAGGCTGTGGCACCCCACGTCTTGGCCCCCAGCCGGGCGAGCACCGCGGCGACACCCAGGTTGACCACGATGAGCACCGTGTGCGCGACCCAGTAGCCCGTCGGCCGGTCCTCACCCCGCGCGTGCGCCGCGGCGAGGTTCCTTGCGAACGTCGACCAGATCAGCACGTTCCACGCGGCCAGGGCGAGGAACAGGACGGCGTGCTTGCGCTGCATCTTCACGGCCACATCCTCCCCGACGGTCAAAGCCGCGGTCCCGCGAGGGCCTCGGCGAGCGCACGGGCGCCGGCGTCGCCCATCACGACCGTGTAGTGGTTCGTGTCCGCCACGTCCCTGACCTCGACGCGGGGGTACGCCGTGCGGTGCGCCTCGACGAGCTCTGCCGGGTACAGCCCGCCCGGGTCGTCCAGCAGGCCGCGTGGCGCCCGCAGGAAGACGGTGCCCTCGGGCAGCTCCGCGGCGAGCCGGGACATCGAGGCGGCGTCGAGGATGTCCTCGGAGTCCTCGCGGACCCGGTCCAGCGACACGCTCGACCGCTGCCCGTCGAGGTCGTAGGTCAAGTAGGCCTCCAGCTCGGGCGACCAGCTGCCTGCGAACGCCGGGTGCGGACGCCAGTGGTCGAGGTAGGCCTCCGGGGTCGGGAACGTCATCGTGAGCCGCGCCGCCGCGGGCCCGATCGTCGCGTTGAGTGCCTGCTCCGCGGTGACCTCCTCAGGGAGCGGCGGGAAGGGCAGGCCGCCGTCGACCAGCACCGTGCGGGCCACCCGGCTCGGATGCCGCACCGCGAGCGCAGCCGCCACGAAGCCGCCCATGGAGTGACCGGTGAGCAACGGTCCCTGGAGGCCCAGGTGGTCGAGCACCGCGAGGAGGTCCTCGACGTGCCGGTCGAGTCCCGCGGCGCCGACGAGCCCGCCGCTGCGTCCACGACCGCGCAGGTCGGGCGCCACCACCGTGAGCCGGTCGAGGGCACCCAGGTGCTGCCACGCCAGGTGGTTGGCCGTCACGCCGTGCACGGCCAGCACCGCAGGTGCGCCGGGCTCGCTGGCCGTCCAGCGCCCCACGCGCAGGTCTCCCCCGGCGACCGGCACGTCGAAGGCGTCGTACGCCGGTCCGCTCACCGTCGCACCCCCCGCACCAGCAGAGCCGCGACCCCGGCCGCGCCCGCCGCGAGCAGCCACGGGCGCCTCCCGGGACTCGTCGCGGGCCGCGGCGCCGCGGCCTGCTCAGGCAACGGGACCGGGTTGTCGACGAGCGGAGCGCCGGGAGCCCTCAGTGCGTCCGCCGCTCGCTGCGCCACGGCCGAGGGCGCGGTGTAGGCCCAGGCCGCGCCGTACATCACCAGCCGCGAGAAGTAGTTGATCCAGACCAGCAGGATGAGAGCCACCCCGAACGCCTGGAAGGCGGGCTGGTCCTTGGTCTGGGCCAGCAGCAGGTTGGCCGCCAGCTTGAGCACCTCGAAGCCGACCGCGCCGAGGAGCGCTCCGCCGACCATGGCCCGGCGGGGGACGTGGGACCTCACCAACAGCAGGTTGTACATCGTCAACAGCAGCACCGTCGACGCGGCGATCGCCAACGCGTGACCCACCAGCCACAGCGCCACGGCCGGGACGGTGGACCCGGGGTCGATGCCCAGCAGCTCGAGGATCAGTCCCGAGAACCCGTTGACCGCCCCGGACAGCGCGACCGAGATCAGCAGGATGAGGCCGAGGAGCGCGAGTGTCCCGAGGTCCCGCACCTTGCCGAGCACGAAGCTGGGGTGCTCACGTCGCGGCACCACGAACACGTCGCCCAGGGCCAGCCGCAGACCGGACAGCCAGCCCAGACCCGAGTAGAGCACTCCGACCAGGCCGACGACTCCCGCAGTGCCGGAGGAGTCCTCGATGGTGCTCAGCGGGATCTGCCCCTCGCCCGAGCCGATCACGCCGGGGAGCACGTCCTCGATGGCCTGCACGAGCTGGCCGCGGACGTCGGGGTACACCTGCGCCACCAGGCCCACCACGAAGAAGGCGAGGGCGAGGATCGGGAAGAACGACAGGAAGCCGAAGAAGGTGACCCCGCCGGCCTGGCCGTTGCCGTTGACCGCCCCGTAGTGCGCGACCATCCGCAGCAGGTGGTCCAGCCAGGGCAGTCGCTCGCGCAGCCGGGCGACCAGGGCGCGCAGGCGCGCCATCACCCGAGCCGCCGCTCGGTGCTGCGGTCGCTGTCACCTGCCAGGAAGAAGTGCCGGGTGGGCACCCAGCCGGTGCCGCTCTCGTGCACGTAGAGCGCGAAGCGGTCCACCCGAAAGCTGCACTCGAAGTCGGACAGCTCCTCGAACGCCCGGTCCAGGACCTCGTCGGCCAGGTGGTGGGCCACGGTCACGTGCGGGTGGTACGGGAACGGGTACGCCGACGGCAGGGGGGCCCGGCGCACCAGGGAGGCGAGCTGCTCGCAGGCCGAGATCCCCTCGGCGACCGTCACGAAGACCACCGGTGAGACCGGGCGGAAGGTGCCGGTCCCGCGCAGGTGCATGCGGAACCCCGGGTGCGTCGCTGAGGCCTGGAGGAGATGCTGCTCGATCGCGGGCACAGCGGAGCGCGCGACGGAGAACGGCGGCAGCAGCGTGACGTGCGTGGGGACGCCCGCGGCGCTGTTGTCCCCGAGGCTGACGCGGTAGTCCTGCAGCTGGGCGCCCCAGGGGTCGGGCACGGCGATGGCCACGCCGATCGTCGTCGTGCCGGCGCCGGGGCTCCCCGTCGACGGGAGGCCCGGCGGGGTCCGCACCGTCTGGCTGGGCCTCGTCACGGTGCCGACCCTAACGGCCGGGGGACACGAAGCCGACGCGGTCGTAGACATCGGCCAGGGTGCGCTCCGCCACTGCCGCCGCACGTTCGGCGCCGGAGCTCAGGATGTCGTCCAGTGCGGCCCGGTCCGCGAGCAGCTCGTTGGCGCGGTCCCGGAACGGCGTGACGACGTCCACGACGGCCTCGGCCAGGTCCTTCTTGAGGTCGCCGTAGCCGCGGCCGTCGTACGCGACGACGAGGTCGTCGAGGCTGCGCCCGGTGAGCGCGGAGAAGATCGTCAGCAGGTTGGACACCCCCGGCTTGGCGTCCGGGTCGAAGCGCACCGACGAGTCGGAGTCGGTGACCGCCGAGCGGATCTTCTTCGCGGAGGCCGCGGGGTCGTCGAGCATCTCCACGATCCCCGCCGGCGCGGACGCGGACTTCGACATCTTCGCGGTCGGGACCTGCAGGTCGGTGATCCTCGCGGTCGCCGGGAGGATGTAGGGCTCGGGCAGCCGGAACGTCTTCTTGTAGCGGTGGTTGAACCGCTGCGCCAGGTCGCGGGTGAGCTCGAGGTGCTGGCGCTGGTCCTCGCCCACCGGGACGAACTCGGGGCGGTAGAGCAGGATGTCGGCGGCCTGCAGCACCGGGTAGGTGAACAGGCCCACGGAGGCGGCACCCTCGCCGCCCTTGGCGGACTTGTCCTTGAACTGTGTCATCCGGCGCGCCTCGCCGAAGCCGGTCAGGCACTGCAGCACCCAGGCCAGCTGGGCATGCGCGGGAACCTGCGACTGCAGGAACACCGTCGCCTCCGACGGGTCGATGCCGGCCGCGAGGAGCTGGGCGACGTAGCGGAGGCTGCGCTCGCGCAGCACCTTGGGGTCCTGCTCGACGGTGATCGCGTGCAGGTCGGCGATGAAGAAGAACGGCGCGTGCGTCTCCTGCAGGCGCACCCACTGACGCACGGCGCCCAGGTAGTTGCCGAAGTGGAAGGAGTCCGCCGTGGGCTGGATGCCGGAGAGCACCCGCGGTCGGGAGGCCCGTGCTGGTGTCCCGGAGGGAGTGGCTGCGGCGTCGGGCATGTCGGGCATTGTTCCAGGCGGGGACGCGTGCTCGCGAACCGACGGCCGGGCGCGGCGTCGCGGCTGGTCAGCGTTCGGCAGCGACCTGCGCCAGCAGCGCCTCCCGGTCCGCGGCGTAGCCCACCATCCAGGTGGGTCGGTAGCGGTACAGCCGGACATCGGGGCCCAGCTCGAGGGGCGACCTGCCGTAGTGCCGCGTCCAGTGCGCCACCGTCTCGTCCAGGTCGGCGTCGCCCGCGACCAGCTGCTCCGCCCGGCCGTGGCTGAAGACGCCGAGCTGCTCGCCGTCGACGTGCGCGACGCTGACCTGTGGCCGGGCGCTCAGGTGCGCCGCCTTCGCCGACGACCCGGAGGTCCCGAACGACCAGGTGCCGTGCAGGAAGTGCCCGTCCATGGCGCTGATCCGCGGCTCGCCACGCGCGGTCACCGTCGCCACGCTGAGCACCTTGACGCCGGTGAGGAGCCTCACCAGGTCCTGTGCGGACAGCACGCGGTCGTCGGAGATGATCGAGCGGAGGTGATCGGTGGCGCGGGCGTGGGAGGCGTCGAGCAGTGCCTGCAGGGCCTCGACCTCGGCGTCGGTCTCGCGCATCCCGCCAGGTTAGCCCTGACCGCGGACGTCGTCGCGGGTGTCGGCCTGGCCTGCTGCGGCTGCGTCGATGGCTCCCGCGCCCACCGCCGGGTCGCCGGGGTTGATGTCGAGCGGTCGGTGGTGGTCCACGCTCCTCCCGTCCGATCCGACCGGGACCGGGGAGTGTCCCGACGCGTCCGGATCGAATCGGGTGGAGCCTGTGGAGCGCGCGGCCGGGGCCTGGCCCGAGCCGTCGCCGGGGTCGGGGGGGTGCGGAGGGCCGGCTACGGCGGTGACCAGCACCCGGCCCACCCTGCGGCCGTCGATCTCGCGGACGGTGATGCGGCGCTCGGCGTGGTCCACCCAGTCACCCACCTGCGGGAGCCGGCCGAGGCGGGCCATCAGGAACCCTGCGACCGTCTCGTAGGGGCCCTCGGGGAGCTCCACGCCGGTCTCGTCCTCGAAGTCGTCGAGGTTCAGCAGGCCGTCCACCTCGACGTCGCCTCCGCGGTGCACGGTGGCCTCGGCGTCCTCGACGTCGTACTCGTCCTTGATGTCGCCGATGAGCTCCTCGACGAGGTCCTCCATGGAGACGATGCCGGCCGTCCCGCCGTACTCGTCGGCGACGATCGCCAGGTGCATCCCCTCACGCCGCATGTCCGCCAGCGCGGCCAGGATCGGCCGCGTCCAGGGCAGCACCAGGATCTGACGGGTGAGCTCGCCGACGCGCACGGAGCGGCTCGCCATCTCCGGGTCGAGCAGGTCCCGCACGTGCACGAAGCCCATCACGTCGTCGGCCGATCCCCGGATGACCGGGTAGCGCGAGTGCGGCTGGTGCAGCGCCTCCTTGGCCGCCCGGTAGACCGGGGTGGAGGCGTCCAGGAAGTCAACCTCGGTGCGCGGGATCATCACCTCGCGGATCTGGCGGTCCCCGGCCTCGAAGACGTCCTCGACGATGCGGCGCTCCTCCTCGCCCAGCGTCTCGTGCGTGTTGACGAGCTCACGCAGCTCCTCGTCGGACCTCTGCTCGCGCTGGGCGCCCGGGTCGCCGCCGGCCAGCCGGACCACGATGTCGGTGAGCACCGACAGCAGCCAGATCACCGGCCGGGTGATCTTGGCGATCCGGTCGACCGACGGTCCCAGGGCGAGCGCGAAGCCCTCGGCGCGCTGCAGCGCCAGCCGCTTGGGCGCCAGCTCCCCGAGCACCAGGGACAGGATCGAGATCGCGACGGTCACGAGGACGAGCGCCATCGGCCCCGCCACACCGGGCGGGACGCCGAAGCCCTCCAGCACGGGCGCCAGGTCCCCGGAGAGCGTCGCTCCGCCGAAGGACGCAGAGAGGAAGCCGGCGAGCGTCACGCCCACCTGGACGGCGGCCAGGAAGCGGTTGGGGTCCTCGGCCAGCCGGGCGACGGCCTCGCCGCGGCGGCCGCGGGTGGCCATCGCGCGCACCTGGCTGTCTCGTAGCGAGACGAGCGCGATCTCGGCGGCGGCGAACAGGCTGCCGACCAGCACGAAGACCACGACCAGCGCGATGTTGGCGAGGGTGCCGCTCACGGTGTGCTCACCAACCGCTCGGTGCTGGGCCGCGCCGGGCGTGCCCGGTCCGCGGCCCGGTGTGCCCGGCCGGATGCCCGGCGCCGGGCCCGTCGTCCATGCCAACAACGATAAACGTTTGCGGGCGACGCGACCGACTGGGCAGGGTGGCCGGGGTGACCCCTGACCGCGCTGACGTCCACGTGCCCGTTCTCACCGACGGCGTGGTCACGCTGCGCGCCCACCACCGCGGCGACGTGGACGGGGTGGAGGAGCAGGGCAGCGACCCGGTGAGCCAGCGGTGGACGACCGTCCCGGTCCCGTACTCGCGCGCCGACGCCGAGCGGTTCGTGACCGAGGTGGTACCGGAGGGGTGGTCGAGGGGCGGTTGGGCGTTCGCCGTCGAGGCGCCCGACGCCGAGGGGCGGCCGCGGTTCTGCGGCACCGTCGAGCTGCGCGACGAGGGCAACAGGCGAGCGGAGGTCGCCTACGGCGCCCACCCCTGGGCGCGCGGGCGCGGCATCCTGCTCCGGGCGCTGCACCTGCTGCTGGAGTGGGGCTTCACCGAGCAGCGCCTGCGCACGGTCATCTGGTGGGCGAACACCGGCAACTGGGCGTCGCGGCGGGTGGCCTGGCGACTCGGCTTCTCCTGCGACGGGACTCTCGAGCGGTGGCTGCCCCAGCGGGGCGACCTGCTCGACGCGTGGGTCGGGGTCCTGCACGTCGACGGCGCGCGCGCTCCGCGACACGACTGGCTGGAGCCTCCGAGCCTGGTCGGCGAGGGGGTGGCGCTGCGGCCGCTGCGAGACGAGGACGCGGCGCGGGTCGCGGAGGCGTGCGACGACGCACTCACCGCCCGCTGGCTGGACGGGCTGCCCTCGCCGTACACGGTGCAGGACGCGCACGCCTACCTCCAGCACACCCGCGAGCAGCATGCGTCGGCGACCGGGATGCACTGGGCGCTGGTCGAGCCGGGCAGCGACGAGCTGGTCGGGTGCATCTCCCTGACATCGCTGGTGCCCGGCCGGGAGGCCGAGGTCGGCTACTGGTTGCACCCCCGAGCGCGTGGACGTGGACTGATGACGGAGGCGTGCGGGATGGTCGCGCGCCAGTCGCTCGCGGGGCGGGACGTCGGCGGGCTCGGGCTGCACCGGCTGACGGTGGCCGCCGCGGAGGGCAACGCCGGCTCGCTCCGCGTGATCGAGGCCAACGGGTTCACCCTGGTCGGTCGGGAGCGCCAGGCGCTGCGGCTGCGCGACGGTCGCCCGGTCGATGCCCTGCGCTACGACGTGCTCGCCGACGAGTACGCCGCCTCCGGCTGAGGCTGCGCGACGGGTGCCCGGGTGTCGCGGCGGTGCACCAGCAGCGAGAGCCCGAGAGCAGCCAGCCCCGCCACCGACAGTGCGGCACCCGCCCAGCTCGGTGCGGTGTAGCCCAGCCCCGCGGCGATCACGAGGCCGCCGAGCCACGCGCCGAGGGCGTTGGCGACGTTGAGCGACGCGTGGTTCATCGCAGCGCCCATGGTCTGGGCGTCGCCGGCGACCTGCATCAGGCGCAGCTGGAGGGTCACCGCCATGACCGCGCCGACAGCAGAGACCAGCACCACGGCGAACCAGGCGAGGACCGGCGAGCCGGCGGTGAGCGCGAAGGCCACGAGGCTGAGGCCCATGGCGACGTTGGCGACCATCATCGACCGCAGCACCGACCAGTCCGCCGCGATGCCGCCGATGGTGGTGCCCAGGAACCCGCCGAGGCCGAAGGCGAACAGGTAGAGCGGCACCGTCGAGGAGGACAGACCGGTGACGTCGGTGATCGTGGGAGCGATGTAGCTGTACATCGCGAACATGCCGCCGAAGCCGACCGCGCCGATCAGGAGCGTCAGCCACACCTGGCTGCGGCGGAAGGCGCCCAGCTCCCGACCGCCGGTCGCGTCCGGGTCCCCGGCCGCGCGCGGCACGAAGGTCAGCACCAGGGCGAGCGTGAGCAGCCCGAGGGCGGCGACCAGGCCGTAGGCCGTGCGCCAGCCGGCGGTCTGGCCGAGCCAGGCGGCCGCCGGCACCCCCAGCATGTTGGCCACCCACAGCCCGAGCACGACCTGGCTGACCGCGCGCCCCTTGCGCTCCGGAGCCACGAGGCTGGCCGCGACGAGAGAGGCCACCCCGAAGTAGGCGCCGTGCGGCAGGCCGGCGACGAAGCGGCTGGCGGTGAGCGAGAGGTACGACGGGGCGATCGCGGTGCCGAGGTTGGCCAGCGCATAGGCCGCCATCAGCGCCAGCAGCAGGCCCTTGCGAGGCAGCCGGGCAGCGAGCAGGGCGATCACCGGCGCCCCGACGACCACGCCGAGGGCGTAGGCCGAGATCACGTGTCCCGCCTGGGGGATGCTGACACCGACCCCGTCGGCCATGTCAGGCAGCAGACCCATCGTGACGAACTCGGTGGTGCCGATCGTGAAGCCGCCCACAGACAGGGAGAGGATCGCCAGGCCGGCGGCGCGAGGACCAGGCGCTCGACGCGGGGCCGTGGGGATCAGGCGTCGCGCGGTGGCTGTCGTCACGAGTGGGGGTTCCTCCGAGAGGGCGGTGGCGTGCAGCGGTCGACGTGCGGGACCTTTGCACCTTCCAAGCGTCGGGACCGCCGGGCTATTCCCTGCCCGCCTGGGGTTCCTCCCCCATGCCGTACCGGAAGGTTGACTCGACCTGTTGACTGGGAGCGAGCGCGGCCGCCGCGGGGAGGCCGCACAGTCCCCTCCTGGAGGCCCTGTGCTCCCACGCACCCACTGGCAGCAGCACATCGCACGTCTGGAGCCGGAGGCCGACTACGAGCAGATCTACCGCATCGTGCTCGCCCACGAGTTCCCGTGGGACATGCACCAGGCGCTCTCCTTCGCCCTGTTCCGCACCTATGCGGTTCCGTCCATCGGCAGGCTGCTCGCTCAGACCGGGGAGTTCGAGCGGGACGCGCAGCGGCGGTACGACGACACCGCGCTGCTGCTCGACGAGCCGGCCCGTCACGGTCTGCACAGCCGTCAGGGGCTTCGGGCCATCCGGCGGATCAACCAGATGCACGGCTCCTACGACATCGCGGCCGACGACATGCGCTACGTCCTGTCCACGTTCGTGGTGGTGCCGCGGCGCTGGATGGACGACTACGGCTGGCGGCCGTTCTCTCCGGCCGAGGTGCGCGCCAGCGTGCGGTACTACCAGGAGCTGGGGCGACTCCTCGGCATCCGGGACGTCCCCACGGACTACGCCGGCTTCGAAGCCCTGATGACCCGCTTCGAGCACGACCACTTCGCCTTCGACGCTGGAGGCCGTCAGGTCGCGGACGCCACCCTGCGCCTGATGGCCGACTGGTACCCCGCTCCGCTGCGCAGGGCGGTCCACGCGGTCGGCCGGGCCCTGATGGACCCTCCTCTGCTGGCCGCCCTCGGCTACGACCCGCCGCACCGGGCCGTCGTGGTGGCGGTGAGAGCTGCCCTGCGGGCCCGCGGCCGCATCGAGGCGCTGCTCCCGGCACGCCGCGTACCGCGGCACACCCCCGACATCGCCAGCATCAAGTCCTATCCCGACGGCTACGACGTCGAGGCGATGGGCACCTTCCCACGCGGCTGCCCGGCGCCCTCTCGGTCGCGGTCCCGGCCGGATGGAGACCGTTCTCGTCCCGCTGGACGGTAACGGTCCCGTTCCGCGCCGAACGGCAGCCGTTCTCGTCCATGTGGACGGAACGGTGGGGCCGGGCTCGCCGACGACGACCGCTCCGACCGGACCCGGCCCCAGCGGTTCAGCCGAGCGCCGCGATCACCCGGTTGAGCGTCTTCGACGGGCGCATCACCGCGTCGGTGAGCTGGTCGTCGGGCCGGTAGTAGCCGCCGATGTCGGCCGGGGACCCCTGCACCTCCAGCAGCTCCGCGTTGATGGTGTCCTCGGCGTCCCGCAGGGACGTCGCCAGCTCGTCGTACGCCGCCGCCAGCTCCGCGTCCTCGGTCTGGGAGGCGAGCTCCTCTGCCCAGAACAGCGCGAGGTAGAAGTGGCTGCCCCGGTTGTCGATCTCGCCGGCCCGGCGACTCGGCGACTTGTTCTCGTTGAGGAAACGCCCGGTCGCCCGGTCCAGGGTGTCCGCCAGGATCTGCGCGCGCGGGTTGTCGGTGCGCTGGGCCAGGTGCTCGAAGCTGACCGCGAGGGCCAGGAACTCGCCCAGGCTGTCCCAGCGCAGGTGGTTCTCGCGGACGAGCTGCTGCACGTGCTTGGGCGCCGAGCCGCCAGCGCCGGTCTCGAAGAGCCCACCGCCGTTGATCAGCGGCACCACCGACAGCATCTTCGCGCTGGTGCCGAGCTCCAGGATGGGGAAGAGGTCGGTCAGGTAGTCGCGGAGCACGTTGCCGGTCACCGAGATCGTGTCCTCGCCCCGGCGGATCCGCTCCAGCGAGAACGCGATCGCCCGCTCGGGCGCCATGACCTCGATCTGCAGCCCGTCCGTGTCCCCGACGAGCTCGCGGTCCGCGAGGCCGTCCCGCACCTTGGCGATCAGGTTCGCGTCGTGGGGGCGGCTCTCGTCCAGCCAGAAGACGGCCGGCGTCCCGCTGGCCCTGGCGCGGGTGACGGCGAGCTTGACCCAGTCGCGGATCGGCACGTCCTTGGTCTGGCACATCCGCCAGATGTCTCCTTCCCCCACCGCGTGCTCGAGCAGCGGGACCCCGTTACCGTCGACGACCCGCACCGTCCCGGTGGCCGGGATCTCGAAGGTCTTGTCGTGGCTTCCGTACTCCTCCGCGGCCTGAGCCATCAGCCCGACGTTCGGCACGGTGCCCATGGTTGACGGGTCGAACGCGCCGTTCGCGCGGCAGTCGTCGAGAACGACCTGGTAGATGCCCGCGTAGCTGCTGTCCGGGATGACGGCGAGCGTGTCCGCCTCCTCGCCGTCCGGGCCCCACATGTGGCCGGACGTGCGGATCATCGCCGGCATCGACGCGTCCACGATCACGTCGCTGGGCACGTGCAGATTGGTGATGCCCTTGTCGCTGTCGACCATCGCGAGTGCCGGGCCCTCCTCGAGCCCCTGCCGGACGGCGGCCTGGATGGCGCTGCGTCGGTCCTCCGGCAGCTTCTCGACAGCGGCGAGCAGGGCACCCAGACCGTCGTTCGGGCTGACGCCGGCGGCGGTCAGGGTCTCCGCGTGCTCGGTGAACAGCCGCGGGAAGAAGGCGCGCACCACATGCCCGAAGATGATCGGGTCGGACACCTTCATCATCGTCGCCTTCAGGTGCACCGAGAACAGCACGCCCTCCGACTTCGCGCGGGCGATCTGCTCGGCGAGGAACTCGCGCAGCGGACCCACGCGCATCACGGTCGCGTCCACGACCTCCCCCGCGAGCACCGGCACCGACTCGCGCAGCACCGTGGTGCTGCCGTCGTCTCCGACCAGCTCGATGCGCAGCGAGCCGTCGGCCGGCACGACGGTCGACTTCTCGCTGGAGCGGAAGTCGTCGGCGGTCATGTGAGCGACGTTGGTCCTCGAGTCCGCACTCCACTGGCCCATGGAGTGCGGGTGGGCACGGACGAAGCTCTTCACCGAAGCGGGGGCGCGACGGTCGGAGTTCCCCTCCCGCAGGACAGGGTTGACCGCGCTGCCCTTGACCTTGTCGTAGCGGGCCCGGACGTCCCTGTCGTCCTCGGTCCTCGGGTCGTCGGGGTAGTCCGGCAGGTCGAAGCCCTGCTGCTGCAGCTCCGCGACGGCGGCCTTCAGCTGCGGGATGGAGGCGCTGATGTTCGGCAGCTTGATGATGTTGGCCTCCGGGCGAGTGGCGAGCTCCCCCAGCTCCGCCAGGGCGTCGTCCACCTGCTGCTCGGGCTTCAGCCGGTCGGAGAACCCGGCGAGGATCCGGCCGGCGAGCGAGATGTCACGGGTCTCCACCGAGACGCCCGCGGTCGATGCGTAGGCCGAGATGATGGGGAGCAAGGAGTACGTCGCCAGCAGCGGCGCCTCGTCCGTCCGGGTGTAGATGATCGCTGAGGTCGCGCTCTGGGGGTCCGTCACCGAGGCTCCGTTCGGGTTGCGGTCCTGAGCGGGGTCATGGGCGACGCCCGCTGGGTAGCACCGCCGTGCCGGTCCTACCCTCCTGCGAGAAGCACTATGTCACTGCCGCCGTCACCCCCGCCCGCCGGCGGACCGCTGCGCCGGGCCAGCGCGGCCTCCCTGCCCTCCGAGCCCGGGTCTTGCTAGCGTCGGCTCCGGCGCCCGCCGTGGGCGTGACCGAAGTCGAGCCACCAGGAGCGCGTCGTGAGCACTAGTCCCGTCAAGGTCGCCGTCACCGGTGCTGCCGGCCAGATCGGCTACAGCCTGTTGTTCCGCATCGCCAGCGGTGACCTGCTGGGCAAGGACACCCCGGTCCAGCTGCAGCTGCTCGAGATCACCCCAGCGCTGAAGGCACTGGAGGGTGTGGTGATGGAGCTCGACGACTGCGCCTTCCCGACCCTGGCCGGTGTGGAGATCGGCGACGACGCGGCCACCGTGTTCGACGGCGTCAGCCTGGCCCTGCTGGTCGGCGCCCGCCCGCGCACCAAGGGCATGGAGCGCGGCGACCTGCTCGAGGCCAACGGCGCGATCTTCACCACCCAGGGCAAGGCCCTCAACGACGTGGCGGCAGACGACGTCCGGGTGGCCGTCACGGGGAACCCGGCGAACACCAACGCGCTGATCGCCATGACGAACGCGCCCGACATCCCGCGCGAGCGGTTCTCCGCGCTCACCCGGCTCGACCACAACCGAGCGCTGTCCCAGCTGGCGGCCAAGACGGGCTCGACCGTCAGCGACATCAAGAAGCTGACGATCTGGGGCAACCATTCGGCCACCCAGTACCCCGACATCTTCCACGCGGAGGTGGGGGGTCGCAACGCCGCCGAGGTCGTGGGCGACCAGGCCTGGATCGAGAACGACTTCATCCCGACCGTGGCCAAGCGCGGCGCCGCGATCATCGAGGCCCGCGGTTCCTCGTCGGCAGCATCAGCGGCCTCGGCGACGATCGACGCGGCCCGCGACTGGCTGCGTGGCAGCCCCGAGGGCGACTGGGTGTCCATGGCCGTGGCCTCCGACGGGTCGTACGGCGTGCCGGAGGGGCTGATCTACTCCTACCCGGTGACCACGAGCAACGGCAGCTGGGAGATCGTCCAGGGCCTGGAGATCGACGACTTCTCCCGGGGACGCATGGACGCCACCGCCGACGAGCTCGTCGAGGAACGCGATGCCGTCAAGGACCTCGGCCTGATCTGAGCCTCGGCCGGCGGGGCGCAGGTGAGCGGCTGCTGCGTCAGCGCACCACGACGACGGGGCAGTCCGCGTGGGCCACGAGGTGCTGGCTGACCGATCCGAGCAGCATCCCGGTGAAACCGCCATGACCCCGGGAGCCGACGACCATCAGGTCTGCGCCCTTGGACCGCTCGATCAGCACCTTGGCCGGGCTGCCCTCCTCGATCGAGGTCCGCAGGTCCACCTCCGGGGTCCGCTTCTCCAGCTGGGAGACCAGCCCGTCGAGGACTCCGAGCGCCTCGAGCTTCGGCTGGCTCTCGTAGTCCTTCTCCGTCAGCGCGCCGTACGGTGGTGACTGCGGCAGTGTCGGCGGGTGCCAGGTCATCACCACGGTCAGGGAAGCGCCGTGGTGCGCGGCCTCGTCATAGGCCCACTGCAGCGCGACGCGGCTGCTCTCCGACCCGTCGACGCCGGCGATGATGAGCTTGATGTCGGTCACCTCAGTCCTCCTCGTGCAGCGCGGAGGTCTGCACCACCAGTACGTCACAGATGGCGTTCCGGACGATCTCGGCAGGGACCGACCCGAGCACCTCACCCTCCTGGGCGCCGAGACCGCGGTTCCCCACCACGATCAGGCTGGCCGCACTGGCTCCGGCCACCCGCAGCAGCGCCTCGGCGGGCTTGGCCGCCACGACGACCTGCTCGATGTCCCGGACCCGCTCCGAGGTGATCTCCCGGACCGACTTGTGCACGGCCGCCCGGGCCGCGTCCTTGCCGTAGAGCAGCCGGCGGCCGTCGACCGTCGCGGGCTGCTGCCCGGCCTCGCCCGGGTCGAAGGCGGAGACCACGACCACCCTGGCCTCGGCGGCCGACGCCACCTCGTGCGCCCGGGCGACGGCGTACAGCGCGGATGCCGAGCCGTCCGACCCGACGATCACGCGGTCGTACACCGTGATCTCGCGGCGTCCGGCGAGCGGCATCACCGAGGACTCCTCGTCGGCCTGGGGCGGGTTGACCCACAACATCGCCAGCGCCGCGCACCCGAGCAGCACACCGGCCATGATCATCGCGTTGGTGCCCTCGCTGCCCAGCAGGTTCTCGAAGATCCAGCCGAAGGTGAGCGTCTGGATGAGCATCGGGACGACGATCATCATGTTCAGGATGCCCATGTAGACGCCGGTGCGCTCCCGCGGCACCATGCTCGCCACCATCAGGTAGGGCACCCCGACCATGCTGGCCCAGCAGATGCCGAGCCCGATCATCGGCACCAGGGTCAGCAGCTGGCTCTCGATCGTCGACAGCCACGCGAGCGAGAGGCCGGCCAGCGCGAGCGTGCCGGCGTGCACCCGCTTGCCGCCGTAACGGTGGCACAGCGGCAGCAGCATCAGCGCGGCGAGCATGGTGACGAAGTTGTAGGTGCCGTTCATCATGCCGACCCAGCCGGCCGCCTCCTCGTAGCCAGGAGTGTCGGGGGCTGCCTTCCAGACCGACTCGGCGACGCTGACGCTGACGAACTGCCAGTAGATGAACATCGCGTACCACTGGAA
>DASQDP010000072.1:0-1971 GCA_035634095.1 Nocardioidaceae bacterium
CTGGTGGACGGCGGAGGAGGTCGCCCGCAGCGTCGAGACCTTCGCTCCGCGGGAGCTCGCGGACCTGCTGCCGGAGCTGCTCGCCGGCCCGTGGACGAGGCCGCCGCGCTTCGTCGGCTGAAGGTGTGGCACAGTAGAGAGCTGCTGCGGACGCATCGCATCGTCGACCCCGAACTCCCCCCGGAGTGCAGCTCCCCGGATCGGACAGCCGGGGCCGGCTGCTGTCCGCACCGCAACGAGACATGACCGCTAGGACAGGACTGCCGCGATGAACACCCTGGACGTACTCGACGCCGATTCGCTGCGCGCCGACATCCCCGAGTTCCGCCCGGGCGACACCGTGAAGGTGCACGTGCGCGTCATCGAGGGCAACCGCTCCCGGATCCAGGTCTTCCAGGGCGTCGTCATCCGCCGCCAGGGCGGCGGCATCCGCGAGACCTTCACCGTCCGCAAGGTCAGCTTCGGCGTCGGTGTCGAGCGCACCTTCCCGGTGCACACCCCGGTCGTCGAGAAGATCGAGGTGCTGACCCGCGGTGACGTCCGCCGCGCCAAGCTGTACTACCTCCGCGAGCTGCGCGGCAAGGCCGCCAAGATCAAGGAGAAGCGCGAGACCGTGTCTCGCTGACACGACGCAGGCGGGCCGGTCCGGCCTGACCACGGCGGGTCTCCCGCGGCCGTACGCTGGCTCCCGATGAGCAGCGACCGGCCCGGGCGGCCCGCCGACGTCGTTCCGGAGGGGGAGGACCCCCGGGAGACCGGTTCCACCGCCGACACCGGCCCCCTCCGCCCGGCCTCCGGCCGCCGCGCGCGCCGGCGCGAGCAGGAGGAGAAGAAGAGCTCGCTGCTGCGCGAGCTGCCGGTCCTCCTGCTGATCGCCTTCGTGCTCGCGCTGCTGGTGAAGACCTTCCTCGTCCAGGCGTTCTTCATCCCGTCGGGCTCGATGGAGCGGACGCTGCACGGCTGCCCCGGCTGCACGGGCGACCGGGTGCTGGTCAACAAGATCCCGTACTGGTTCGGTGAGCCCGAGGCGGGCGACATCGTCGTCTTCGAGGGGCCGGAGAGCTGGTCACCGGAGGTGCAGGTGGCCGAGCCGGGCAACTGGTTCTCCAGCAGCCTGCTGTGGCTCGGCCGCGCCATCGGCGTGGCCCCGCCCAGCGAGGACGACTTCGTCAAGCGGGTGATCGCCACCGAGGGCCAGACGGTGCAGTGCTGCGACGCCGAGGGCCGGGTCACCGTGGACGGCGAGCCGCTCGAGGAGCCCTACGTCTTCGAGAACACCCCGCTGGAGAGCCGGGCGTTCGGGCCCGTGACCGTCCCCGAGGGCCGGCTGTGGGTCATGGGTGACCACCGGTCGGCCTCGGCGGACTCCAAGCACCACATCGGCGACGAGTGGTCCGGGACGGTCGCGGTCGAGGACGTCATCGGCAAGGCGGCGCTGATCGTCTGGCCGCTGGACCGGTTCGGCACCCTCGCTTCGCCCGACATCCAGGACACCGAGGCGGCCGGCGGCCCCGACCGCCCGATGCCGGTCTCCGGTCCGGCCGCGGTGGCCGCTCCCCACGCGCTGGGCCTCGTGGGGGCCGTGCCGCTCACCGCCTGGCGACGGCGACGACGCCGGTCCCGCTCCGGCTGACGAGCCCCGCTCCGTCCCCGACCCGCACCTCCCGGTCCTCCCCGGGGCGTGCGGGTCGAGTTGTCTCCGGGGGACGTCGCACGGAATGGCGTCGCCATGTCGACATGAATGTGAACGGTGACCATTCGAGCGTTACTCGTGTGGCGTGGAGTTCACTCGATCGTGTCGCGCGGACTATTTCCGGAAAATGTTGGACGAGCATTCAAGCAATCGTCTCACCCGTCCGATGGAGTTCGTGAGAAGTTTCCCCGAACGTGTGAAACGGAGTCAGTTGTGTCCGCACCCATGGCGAGCGCCGCTCGTGGCGTCACCCGCGTGCTCATCCTCGCCGACGCGCC
>DASQDP010000073.1:0-69441 GCA_035634095.1 Nocardioidaceae bacterium
ACAGGTCGGGGTCGTAGCGGCGCATCGCGACCTCCACCAGCCGCAGCACCCGCGACAGGCCGACCTTGTGCGCGACCGGCGCGACCTGGGCGTCGACGAACCCGGCCGCCTGCACCGACAGACACACCGTGGTCTGGGCGACCTTGCGGGCCCGCCACGCCTGCAGCCGCCCGGCGTGCACCGCAGCCCACAACCGGGGCAGCCGGTGCCGCAGCTCCAGGCTGTCCCCGACCAGGCACGCCGCCGCATGCGAGGTGATCCCCAACGCGGCGCCCAGCTCACCGGGAGCGAACTCCGCCACCAGGGGCGTCCCGGCACCGGCCAACGGCACCAACCGCTGCGCACCCACCAGGTCCCGACCCACACCGAACCCCGCCGCAGCACCAGCAGCACCGTTATCAGCGCCGCCGTCGGCGCCGCCGTCAGCGCCGGGCCCGACCGTGTGCAGATCCGCCCACCGGACCGCCACCACCAACAGCTCCGCCTCCGCCCGGTCCGCGACCCGCCGACACTCCACCGCAGCCGCCACCACCCCCGCCACATCCAGCCTCGTGGTCTCGATCATGTGTTCGAATCTAGAGCACACCACCGACACAATCCGGCGACAGGCCACGTGTGCTCTAGACCACCGAACGCCCCCTCGAGACGCAGTGCCCCGGCACGGCGCCTGCAGAGTGGCTGCCTGCCCGGCCGAGGTCAGCGGGACAGGAGCACATCGGCCGCGCCCGCTGCTCCGATCGACCGGAGGCGCCGACTGTCGAGCGGCGAGGGGCGCCGGTCGAGGCGGCCCTCGAGCAGCTGCCGAGCGGCTTCGGCCTGTCCGGCGCTGACCAGGCACAGCAGCAGCGTCTCCTCGACGATCTCGCGCTGCGCCAGGGAGCCGCCGACCCGCACGAGCCCGGGCACCACGTCCTCCAGGGCCCGCACCGCAGCCGTCCACCGCTCGTCGAGGGCCGCCTCGAGCCCGTCGCAGACGGTCGCCACCGTGGACCGCAGGGTCGTGCTGTCCTGGCTCCGGCAGTGCTGGGCCAGCGCGCGCAGGCCGGCCGCGTTTCCCGCCGCTGCGAGCGCGACGGCGGCGTGCACTGCGACGAACGGCGTCTGCGGGTGCTGCACCAGGGCGGGGTCGACGGCGGCCAGCACGTCCGCCACCGGCGGAGTGATGCTCTCACCCGGGAACGCCGCCTCCGCCGAGGTTTTCAGGCCGGTGCTGACCGCGGTGTCCCAACCTGCCAGCGCGACGCGCCAGCGCCACAGCAGCGAGCTCGAGTCGACCAGCGCACGCACCCCGGTGACGGCCGGAGGAGCCAGCTGGGAGTAGTAGCGGCGCCGTACCGCCTCTGTGTCACCGAGGGCCAGCTCGTGCAGGGCTGCGTGCCACGAGAAGTGTGCGCGGTGGCTGGCCGACCGGCCGCTCTGCGCCACCCAGTGGTCGAGCCACACGCGCCCGTGCTCGTGCTGCCCGGTCTCGTACAGCACGTGGGATAGGGCGTGGACCGCATGCCCGGACGACGGCTCGCAGGACAGCGCGCTTTCGGCGAGCAGCAGCGCCTCGTCGTACCGGGCCTGGTCCTGACGGACGAACGCGAGCAACGAGATGTACCACCAGTGGTCGCCGTAGACCGGCGCCAGCCCCTCGACGAGCTGCCAGGCCTCCTGCTGCACGTCGGTGATGCCGGAGAACGCGATCGTCGGCACCGCCGCGGACACCGCGAGCGCGTCGCGGGGATGGCGGGCGATGTGGTCGACGAGGGCCGAGGCGCCCTCTCCCCGGGCGTCCCGGACCCGCAGGCCGACGACGTGGACGAAGCTGCGCTCGCGCTCGTCGCCCTTGACCTCCAGGGCCCGGCGCGCCGCGTCGAGTGCTGCCGGAACATCGGTGTCCGCCCCGGACTCGTGCCCCAGCATAGCCAGGGCGGCGTGCCCGAGGGCGAAGTGCGGGTCGAGCAGCGTCGCCTCGCGGAGCAGCTCCTCGCCCCCGGACTGGAGCCGCATCACCCTCTCGAGGCCTGCGTTGTACGCCGCGGCGGCGTCCGCCGTGGTGGACAGCGGCAGGCCGAGCGGGTCCCGGGGACGGGCGACGGGGTGGTGTCCGCTCACCAGCCGCCCGTCCGCGAGTCGGCGGGGCAGCGGCGCGACGGCGTCGAGCACCGAGGTCGCGACCGCGAGGGCCTGGCTGCGGATCTCCGGGACCGCCGTGGACTCCCAGAGCTCGCCGCGACGCAGCGCGCCGAGGGTCCACAGCGGGGCGTCGGTGGCGCCGTGCGCTCCGACCAGGCGTCCGTCGCGGGTGCACACCCCCATGCCCGCCGTCGCCACCACGGCAAGAGCGCCGCCCGGCCGGGGTCGGAGCAGGTCGTCGAGGAAGGGGTCGCCGAGGGCGCGGATGTCGGCCCGCGGTCCGGTGCAGTTGACCACCCAGCCCACCGGCAGACGGCTCCCGTCGGCGAGCTCGACCAGGAGGCCGCCGGCGGGCAGAGGCTCGGCAGCGCGCACGGTGCCGGCACGCAGATCGAGGCGGCCGGCCGAGCGCAGCTGCCGAAGGCGGTGGGCGCTCTCAGGGGGCATGCGGTGCCGCAGCACGTTCCATGCGCCGGCATCGTCGGCGAGGAACTCCCGCCGGTCCTCCTCGGTGAGCCGCTCCCACAGCGTCGTGATCCGAAAGCGCAGTCCGTCCACGGCCGGCCTCCAGTCCCCGCCGGCGCGGGTCACGGCGCTCAGGTGCTGTCGTACATGCCCGCGCAGCTCGGGCAGCGAGCTGCCCCAGTCGGAGATGTCGGGGATGGCGGCCAGCCGGATCTCCTCAGCGTGCGACGCAGGCAGCCGCGCGTGCCGGCTCACGCCGTGAAGGGCGCGGTCCGGTCGGTTGCGGTCGTCGCCGAGCGACAGGGCGACGTCCACCATCGTCAACCCGGTGCCCACCATCAGCACGCCCGGAGGCCCCAGCCGGTCCCGACGCACCAGGTCCAGGGCGCCGGGAGCCCACGGGTCCGGCACGAAGAAGGGGGACCCGCGCAGCGACTCGGGGGCCCAGTCGTGGCCGGCGGCCGGGAGCCCGGTGGCGACCACGACCGCGTCGGCGGGCAGCTCGAGCCCGTCGGCGGTCGCCACCGTGACCCGGGCGCCCGTGCGCCGAACAGCCTCCGCACCGGCCCGCACGTGCCGCACGATGACGTGGTCCACAGCCGCTGCCACGGCCCCCTGCAGGGTCTCGTCGAGGTAGCGGCCGTACTCCCGACGCGGGGCGAACGCCGCCGGCTCCGGCCGCGCCTGCGGGTGCTCCCGCCGACGCCAGGCCACGAAGTGGCCGGGGTCCTCGGGAAGCGCGCTCATGCCCGCGGCCGGGACGTTGAGCAGGTGCTGGTCGTCGGCGGTGCCGAAGGACACCCCCCGGCCCCACCGGTCCGCCGGATCGAGCAGGGTCACGTCCACCGCAGTGGATCGCAGCGCCGCCGTCCGGGTGAGGTGCAGCGCGACCAGGGCGCCGGCGGCACCGGCACCGACGACCACGACCGAGGGACGGTCCTGGCGGCCGGCCGGGACGTTGGCGAGACGCCGTGCCTGGTGCAGCGACGAGCCGTTGATGGCGCTCACGGGATGCACCTCCTACTCGTGCACATTGCTACTGACGGCCGTCAGGCGGAGCGGACCAGCGTACGCTCGCGGGCCGCCTCAGGTCCGTACATCCTCTTCGCGCGCAGGGTCGGCATCACGCCCTCGGCGAACCAGTACGCCCCCTCCACCTGGGGGTAGCCCGACAGGATGAGCTCGTCGATGCCGAGGTCGGAGTACTCGTCGAGCCGGTCGGGCGCGCTCTGGGTGGTGCGAGGGTGCTCATGGCGGTGAACCCTGCCTACCCATCAAGTCGTAAGTCAAGCGGGAGACTCTAGTTAGGTGCCTCGTTCTGCTTGTCACCCCCACCGTCTGCGCCAGCGGTCCCCTGGTCGTAGGCGCGCGCCCGGTCCAGCAGTCCCGCCTGCAACGCGTGCAGGTACGGCGGTGGGGTCGCCCCGTCGCGGGTGACCATGGGGAGCGTCACCGAGGTGTCGTCCCCGGCGAGGGGGCGCTGGGTGATCAGGCCGGACGCGCCGAGCGGGTCCCCCAGCAGCTGTGTCGGGCAGCACGGCACGCCCAGACCTCCGGCCGCCATCAGCTTTCCCATCTCCGCCCCGTCGGTCGACAGGGAGGTCACCTCCCATCCGCTGGTCTGCCCGGGTGCAGCAGCGTGGTCAGGTGTCGCGGCTGCCGCTGCGCGACCTGCTGAGCGCCCAGCCTCGCCACCTGGTCCTCGGCCTGGGCACCCGCTTCATCGAGGGCTTCACCTTCACCTTCTTCTCCGTCTACCTGCTGGCCTACGTCGTGTCCACCCTGGAGCTGTCCCGCTCCCTCGCCTTGGGCGGCGTGATGGTCGGGGCGGCCGTCGGAACCGTCCTGGTGCCGGTCGCCGGGGCGCTGTCGGACCGGTCGAACGCGAGCTCGTCTTCCGGGTCGGGGCCTGGATGGCGCTTGTCGTCGCCTTCCCCGCGGCCGCGCTGGTGCAGTCCGCCGACGGCGTCGCGGTCTTCCTGGTCTTCGTGGTCGGGCTCGGTGTGCTCTACGGCACCATCTACGGTCCGCTCGCCGCGTTCTGGTCCGAGCTGTTCGACACCCGCTACCGCTCCACCGCGCTGAGCACGCTGTACCAGGTGTCGGGCGTCCTGGCCCCCGGGCTCACCCCGCTGTTCGCGGCGCGGCTGGTCACCGAGGGTGGCGGGACGCTGTGGTGGGTGACGGGCTACAACGTCGCCGTCGCGGCGATCAGCCTGACCTGCGCCCACTTCCTGCCCGAGACCCAGGGCCGCGACCTCGACGCCAGCATCGCCGCCGAGCCGTCCGGACGGGTGCTCGACCCGTCCACGGCGCCTGAGCCCGGGGCGCACCCGGGGGCGGCCTACCAGGCGCGGCCGGCTGAGCGCGGGCCCCCGCGGCACCCACCGTAGACTCGACGGGATGAGCCTCGCTCCCCCGCAGACCGTCCCCCTGTCCGGCCGCTTCGCCGGCGAGCTCGGCGAGATGGCGGTGCGCTGGCAGGCCGAGCAGGCGCCCGACCCGCGGCTGCTGGTGCTCAACGAGCCGCTCGCGGTGGAGCTCGGCCTGGACCCCGGCCACCTGCGCTCGCCCGACGGCCTCGGGCTGCTGGTCGGCACCCTCGTGCCGGAGGGGGCCACGCCGGTGGCGCAGGCCTATGCCGGCCACCAGTTCGGCGGCTTCAACCCCCGGCTGGGGGACGGCCGGGCGCTGCTGCTCGGTGAGCTCGAGGTCGACGGCCGCCTGCGCGACCTGCACCTCAAGGGCTCGGGGCGGACCCCGTTCGCAAGGGGCGGGGACGGGCTGGCGGCGGTCGGCCCGATGCTGCGCGAGTACGTCGTCAGCGAGGCGATGCACGCCCTCGGCATTCCCACCACCCGGTCGCTGGCCGTGGTCGCCACCGGGCGCACCGTCCGCCGGGAGACGCCGCTCCCGGGGGCGGTCCTGGCGCGGGTGGCGAGCAGCCACCTGCGCGTCGGCAGCTTCCAGTACGCCCGGGTCAGCGGGGACCTCGACCTGCTGCGCCGGCTCGCCGACCACGCGATCGACCGGCACCACCCCCGGGCGCGGGACGCCGAGCACCCCCACCGGGCGCTGCTGTCGGCGGTGGTCACGGCTCAGGCAGCGCTGGTCGCACAGTGGATGCTCGTGGGCTTCGTGCACGGAGTGATGAACACCGACAACATGACGATCTCCGGGGAGACCATCGACTACGGGCCGTGCGCCTTCCTGGACGCGTTCGACCCGGCAACGGTGTACAGCTCCATCGACTCGGGCGGGCGCTACGCCTACGGCAACCAGCCGGTGGTGGCGGAGTGGAACCTCGCCCGGCTGGCAGAGGCGCTGCTGCCGCTGCTCGACGCCGACGAGGAGCACGCGATCGAGCTCGCCGTGGAGACCCTCGGCGGGTTCCGGCCGCAGTACAGCGCCGCCTGGTCCGCCGGCATGAGAGCCAAGCTCGGCCTGCGGGCCGGCGACGAGCCGGAGGCCGAGGGCGCGGTCGACGAGCCGGTCCGCGCGCTGGTGGAGGAGTTGCTGACCCTCCTGCAGGCCAGCCACGTCGACTCCACGTCGTTCTTCCGGCATCTGGCCACGGCGGCCCGGGGCGACGCCGAGCCCGCCCGCGGGCTGTTCCTCGACCTCGCGCAGTTCGACGCCTGGACCAACCGCTGGCGCGCGCTGGGCCCGGACGCCGACGCGATGGACCGGGTGAACCCGGTCTACATCCCCCGCAACCACCTCGTCGAGGAGGCCCTGTCCGCCGGGACGGCGGGCGACCTGGAGCCCCTCGAGCGGCTGCTGAGCGCGGTCACCGCTCCGTTCGACGAGCGTCCCGGACTGGCACGCTACGCCGAGCCGGCACCCAAGGACTTCGGCGACTACCGGACCTTCTGCGGCACCTGAGCAGCCCCGGCAGGCGGTGCCGGGGTCAGTCGCCTGGAGCCTTGAGGGCCGTGTCGTCGAGGTTCTCCCGCAGCTCCACCAGGGACTCGTAGACCTGGGCCGCCCCGGTCGTCCTCAGCTCGTCGATGGAGAACCCCCCGCTGAGCACCGCGATCGTGGGCACGTCGAGCTTGCTGGCCGCCACGACGTCCCACACCGAGTCGCCCACCATCACTCCCGAGCTGCCCTCGACCTTGGCCAGCGCCGTCTCGATCAGGTCCGGCTCCGGCTTGGTCTGCTCGGCGTCCTCCGAGGTCGTCCACGCGTCCGCGAGGGACCGGGCGTCCACGAGGTCGAGGAAGACCTCGAAGTGCTGGGGCTGGCCCGAGCTCGCCAGCACCAGCGAGAAGCCCCGGCGCTTGACCTCCTCGAGCAGGTCGCGGGCCCCCTCGAACGGCCGGACCTCGTGGATCGTCTTGTCGACCTCCTCGACCCAGGCCTCGCGCAGATCGTGACCGAGAGCCTCCTCGACGTCCTCCCCACCGACCTCCGCGACCAGCTTGTCGCCCCCCATCCCGATCGCCCGGTGGATGCGCCACATCGGCCGGTCGAGGTCGAAGCGGCGGAAGGCGTGGAACCACGCCAGCGTGTGGTGGTAGTTGCTGTCGACCAGGGTGCCGTCGACGTCGAAGATCGCAGTGTCAGCCATGTCGGGCGCCGTACCCATCGCGGCGCGGACCTCACCTCCCGGGGCGTCTGTCAGGGTGGGCCGGGTGCAGGACTCCCAGGGCCATGACCCGACCGACTGGCTGCTCACCAAGGACGAGCGCGGCAACCCGGCCACCCGGCTCGACGACCGGCACCCGTACCGCGAGGCCTGGTCGGCGGGCAACGTGGTCCGGCCGCTGGTGCACGGGAGCACCTACTTCGCCGAGCTGTTCCAGCGACTGGAGGCCACCCGGGCCGGCGACCTCGTCTACTTCACCGACTGGCAGGGGGACGCCGACGAGCAGCTGACCGGCCGGCCCGGAAGCGAGGTCGCCGACGTGCTGGCCCGTGCCGACGAGCGCGGCGTGGACGTCCGCGGGCTGGTGTGGCGCTCCCACCGGGAGAAGCTGGGCTTCAACGCCGCGGCGAACCGCCGCCTCGGTGAGGAGCTGCAGCAGCGCGGCGCCGAGGCGCTGCTGGACATGCGCGTCCGCACCGGAGGGTCCCACCACCAGAAGATGGTGGTGATCCGGCACCGATCCGACCCCGCGCGTGACGTCGCCTACGTGGGAGGCATCGACCTGTGCCGGTCCCGCCGCGACGACGCCGACCACCTCGGCGACCCGCAGGCCATCTCCATGTCGCCGGAGTACGGCCCCACTCCCCCGTGGCACGACATCCAGGCGGCCATCAGCGGACCTGCGGTGTACGACGTCGAGACGGTGTTCCGGGAGCGCTGGCAGGACCCCACGCCGCTGAGCCGCCACCCCGTGTACGTGATGCAGGACCGGCTGCTCGGCCTCGACCTGCACCCGGACCCGCTGCCGGTGCAGTGGCCTCCCCCTCCCCGGGTCCCCGGAGGCACGCACGTCGTGCAGCTGCTGCGGACCTACCCGAACCTGCGGCACGGACGCGACTACCCCTTCGCGCGGGGCGGCGAGCGCAGCGTGGCCCGCGGCTACAGCAAGGCAATGAGCCGCGCACGCCGCCTGGTGTACATCGAGGACCAGTACCTGTGGGGCCACCACGTCGGGAACGTGTTCACCAAGGCGCTGCGCGAGCAGGAGGACCTGCACGTGATCGCCGTCGTCCCGATGTCCCCCGACCTCGCCGGCCGCTCGCGCACGCCGCAGCTGCTGGGTCGGCGCCGGGCGATGCTGGACATGATGCGCGCGGCGCCCGGCCGGGTGGCGTTCTACGGCCTGGAGAGCAGGGCGGGAACGCCCGTCTACGTGCACGCCAAGGTGTGCATCGTCGACGACACCTGGGCGACGATCGGCTCCGACAACTTCAACCGGCGGTCCTGGACCCACGACTCCGAGCTGTCCGCCGTCGTCGTGCAGCCCGACGACGGCACGGGAGGCCGGGCCGAGCCGGGCTTCGCCCAGGGGCTCAGGCTGGCGCTCGCCGCGGAGCACCTCGACCGGGCGCCGGCAGGGGCGAGGTCAGCCCTGGACGCGGTGCCGGACTGCCGGGACCCTCGGGGCATGTTCGACGCCTTCGCGGAGGCCGCCGCCCGGCTCGACGGCTGGCACGACGGAGGTTGCGTCGGTCTCCGGCCCGTGGGACGGCTGCGCCGGCTGGGCCCGCCGAGGCTGCGACCGCTCGCCCGGCTGCTGGCGCGGGTGCCCTACCTGGTCCTGCAGGACCCCGACGGCCGGCCTCGGCCGCTGCGCCGCGCGGACGAGTTCTGAGTGGACGAATTCCCACGCGGTCAGGGACGGGTCGCCTCCTCCAGCAGCTCGAGGATGTTGACGTAGGGCCTGCCCGTCGCGCGGGACATGCCGATCTCGCAGGTGCGGTTCGAGGAGGCGTACGCAGCGAAGGACCGTGCCGACAGCTCCTCGACCTGCGGAGCGGTGGCGGAGGCGGTCAGCTCCGGGTGCAGCAGCCCGCGGTCGCCGGCGAAGGCGCAGCACCCCCACGACAGCGGCACGAGCACGTCGTCGCTGATGTGGCGGGCCACCGCCTCCAGCGCCGCGGTGGTGCCGAGCTCGGTCGACGAGCACGTCGGGTGCAGCGCGATCGACTCGACCGGCGTCGTCACGGTGAGGGAGTCGAGCATCCGGGTGGCCACGAACGCCACGGCGTCCACCACCGTGAGCCGAGGGTCTGCGCCGGTCTGCGACTCCGCGTCGTGCCCGGCGGCCATGGTCACCAGCCCCTGGGTGCACGACGACGCGTCGACGACCACCGGCAGGCGGCCACCGTCGGTCGACTCCGCGAGGGCCGTCAGCACCCGCTCCTGCATCACGGCGTAGCCGTCGAGGTGGCCCTTGGACTTCCACGGTGTGCCGCAGCACATCCCGTCGAGCGAGTCCTGCACACGCAGCGGCACGCCGGCGCGCTCCGCGAGCGCCAGGAACGCCGCGCCCGCCTGGCCACCGCTGCCCCCCGGCTCCGGGCCGAACATGGTGCCCAGGCAGGACGCGAAGAACACCGCCTGCGGCTCGCCGCCCCCGGTGCCCGCGGAACGGCCGTGCGTCGAGCCGGCCGTCGGGCGACGGGACCCGCCGCGCGGCAGCCGGCCGTCGTACAGCGGCACCTGCTCGGCGCCGAGCAGGAGCCGTCCCACCTGGGACGCCGCGGTGGGCACGGCAGCGGGCAGCCTGTCGGCGGCGGTGAGCGCGGCACCCGCGGCCCGGGCGACCGGACCCCAGCTCGTGGCGGCGGCCTTCCACACCGCGCCGGCCACCGGGCCGGCGTCCTCGGCCCGCAGGCGGCGCACCAGGTCTCCGGTGTTGATGTGCACCGGGCAGGCGGTCTGACACATGCCGTCCACGGCACAGGTCTGCACCGCCTCGTAGTCGTAGTCCCGCTCCAGCTCGGCCAGCAGAGCGAGATCCCCCGCCGCGCGGGCCGCCTCCATCTCCCGGCGCAGCACGATCCGCTGGCGGGGCGTGGTGGTCAGACCGCGGCTGGGGCACACCGGCTCGCAGTAGCCGCACTCCACGCAGCGGTCCACCTCAGGCTCGACGGTCGGGGTCTCCTTGAGGTCCTGAAGGTAGGAGCGCGGGTCGTCGGACAGGACGGTGCCGGGGTTCAGCAGCCCGCGCGGGTCCACCAGCCGCTTCAGGTCCTGCATGACGTCGTAGAGCTCGTCGCCGTACTGCCGGCGCACGAAGGACGCCATGATCCTGCCGGTGCCGTGCTCGGCCTTCAGCGACCCGCCCCGCCCGAGCACCAGGTCCACCATGTCGTCGGTGAACGCCTCGTAGCGCTCGAGGTGCCCGGCGTCGTCGAACCGCTCCTTGAGCAGGAAGTGCACGTTGCCGTCCCGCGCGTGCCCGAAGATCACCGACTCCTCGTACCGGTGCCGGTCGAACAGCTCGCTCAGCGCGGCGCAGGTCTCCCCGAGCTGCGCCACCGGCACCACGACGTCCTCGAGCAGTGCGCTGGTGCCGCTGGGCCGGTCACTGGCGACCGCGCTGTAGAGGCCCTTGCGGATCTGCCAGAGCGACGCCCGCTCGGCGGCGTCCGTGGTGAGCCGGAACGGCGCCGCGGCCCCCAGCCCCTCCAGGGCCGGCTGGACCTCGCGGCGCAGCGCGGTGAGCTCGTCCGCCGAGGCCGCCTCGAACTCCACGAGCAGGGCTGCGTGGCGGTCCACGTCGAGCTCTCGGATGACCGACGGGCACTTCGGGTCGCGGCTCGAGACCACCAGTGACGCCGCGTCCAGGAGCTCGGCGGTCACGGTGCCCGCCTCGATCAGCTGCGGCACCGACGAGGTGGCCGCCTCCACGTCGGAGAAGACCAGCAGCCCGGTCGCGACGTGCTGCCCGATCTCGAGGGTGCGGAAGGTCGCCTCGGCCACGAAGCCGAGCGTCCCCTCGCTGCCCACCAGCAGGTGCACGAGGATGTCGAGCGGGTCCTCGTGGTCGAGGAACGCGTTGAGGCCGTAGCCCATGGTGTTCTTCATGGAGAACAGCCGCTCGACCAGCGCCACGGACTCGGGGTCGTCCCTGACCCGCCGGCGCAGCCGGAGCAGACCCTCGTGAAGCTCCGGCTCCTGCTCGGCGAGCTGCCGTGCGGCCGACGGGTCGGCTGAGTCGAGCACCGTGCCGGTCGGCAGCACCAGCACCATCGACTCCAGCGTCTGGTAGGTGTTGTACTCCGTGCCGCAGTGCATGCCTGACGAGTTGTTGGCGACGACGCCGCCGATGGTGCACACGCTCTCGCTGGCCGGGTCGGGCCCCAGCTTGCGGCCGTACGGCGCGAGGCGGGCGTTGGCCTGACGCACCGTCACGCCCGGCTGCACCCGCAGCCGCCGCCCGTCGTCGAGCACCTCGACGCCCTGGAACCGCTTGCGCGTGTCGACGAGCACGCTGTCGGTCTGGCCCTGCCCGGACAGGCTGGTCCCGGCAGAGCGGAAGGTCAGCGGCAGCCCGGCCCGGTCGCAGGCCCGCATCACCGCGGCCACCTGCTCGGTCGACTCCGGCGTGACGACCGTCTGAGGCACCAGCAGGTAGTGCGACGCGTCGTGGGCGTACTTCAGCCGGTCGAGGGCTCGTTGGGTGACCTGGCTCGCCCCCACCGTGCCGGCGAGCTCGCGGGCCAGGTCCTGGTGGTCGCTGTCGCTGTGCAGGGTCATCGTGTCGTCCTCCGAGATCGGTGCCGGTCGGGGCGTGCGCACGCGCCTGTCCCCTGCGCCCGGGTGGTGCGGGCGCCGGGCTGGGCATAGTCTCGCAGCAACCGCGTGACCTGCGTCGCACCCTGCGCCCCGCACCGTCCTCACCGCCCGACTCCTCTGGAGGCAGCCCATGAACGCGCCCACCCCCGACACCTCCTCCGCCACGGACGACGGGACGTTGTCCGAGCCCGGACGCAAGACGCCGATGGCCGGCGACAAGCTCTCCGGGCGGGTCGCCCTGGTCACCGGCGGCACCCGCGGCATCGGTGCCGCCATCTGCCGCAGCCTGGCCAGCCAGGGCGCGTCGGTGGCCGCGGGGTACAGCGGCAACAAGGAGCGGGCGGACCAGTTCCTCAAGCAGTTCGAGGCGGACTTCGCCGAGGAGGGACGGGCCACGGTGCACCAGGGCAACGTCTCGTCCCCCGAGGACTGCCGGCGCGTCGTCGAGGAGGTGCTCGAGCAGCACGGCCGCCTCGACATCCTGGTGAACAACGCCGGCATCACCATCGACAAGATGGCGATGCAGATGTCGGTCGAGGACTGGGACACGGTGCTGGCGGTCAACCTGTCCGGCTCCTTCTACATGGCGCAGCCGGCCCTCGAGCACATGGTCGAGCGGGGCACCGGTCGCATCGTGTTCGTCTCCTCGGTGATCGGCGAGATGGGCAACATCGGGCAGGCGAACTACGCCGCGTCCAAGGCCGGCATGCTGGGCCTGACCAAGACCCTCGCCCGCGAGGCCGCGTTCATGCTGAAGAAGGCCGGCAAGCTCGACGACGACGCGTTCGGCATCACCGTGAACACCGTGACCCCCGGGTTCGTGGCCACCGAGATGATCAACGACATCCCCGCCAAGGTCCTCGACCGGATCAAGGGCCAGATCCCCGTGGCGCGGCTGTGCCGCCCCGAGGAGATCGCCCGCGTGGTGCACTTCCTGGCCGCGGACGCCTCGTCGTACATCACCGGCCAGACCTGGGGGGTGAACGGCGGCCTCGACATGTGAGGTCGGGGGCCGGACGCTCGCGCGCTGCGTGCGAGTCTCCGCCGCACCGCACCTGCTTGACATGCCAAGCGGGTGCTGTCTACGGTGACCCGGCGATGACGCCTGCCGGAGCACCCGACGACACGCGGGACCCCCGCCGCGCGCTCGGGGGCTTCATCCGCACCCGTCGGCAGATGGCGAACCTCTCCCTCCGGCAGCTGTCCGCGCTGACCCAGGTCTCCAACCCCTACCTCAGCCAGGTGGAGCGCGGCCTGCACTCCCCCTCCGTGCGGGTGCTGACCTCGATCGCCGATGCTCTCGACGTCTCTGCCGAGGTGCTGCTCGAGCAGGCCGGCGCCCTGCAGCGGACGGCCCGTCCCGCCGACGCGGCCACCGAGGCGGCGATCAGGTCGGACGGTCGGCTCACCCACGACCAGCGCACCGCCCTGCTCGGCGTGTACCGCAGCTACGTCGACGCGAACGCGGCACCATCTTGAGCCACACCCGACCCCGGGCCGCCGTGCGTGGCGCCGGGCGCAAGGAGGAGACTGGACCCATGACGACAGAAGAGGCCGCAACCCCCACCGGACGGGCGGTGCTCGACCGCCTCGGCGTGTCGGAGGACCCGCTCGTCGGCGCCGACCCCGTGTCCTTCCTGCGCTCGCTCGTGACCGCCGGGGGTGCCGTGGCCCGCCACCCCGTCGGCGCGGCCGCCGTGAACGCCCGACTGGCGATCGGCTTCCTGTCCGCGGTGCGCGCGGCAGGCGGTCGGGCGATCGGTCGGGACACGCCCGGGCCGCTGTCGCCGGCCAAGGGCGACAAGCGCTTCACCGACCGGGCCTTCTCCCAGAACCCGCTCTACTTCCTGCTCGAGCAGGAGTACCTCCTGGCCACCCAGGCGGTCACCGAGCTCCTCGACGTGGCCGGTCTCGAGGGCAGCCAGGACACCAAGGCGCGCTTCGCGGCCAAGCTGCTGCTGGACGCCCTTGCGCCGACGAACGTGCTGCTCGGCAACCCTGCGGCGCTGCGCGAGGCGTTCGACACCGGCGGCAAGAGCGTCGTGCGCGGGCTGCGCAACATGATCAGCGACTTCCGGCACAACGGCGGCTGGCCGTCCCAGGTGGACGGCTCCGGCTTCGAGGTGGGCGTCAACATGGCGGCCACCCCCGGGTCGGTGGTGTACCGCAGCGAGCTCATCGAGCTGATCCAGTACGAGCCGCAGGGCGAGAAGGTGCACGAGGTACCGCTGCTGTTCTGTCCGCCGTGGATCAACAAGTACTACATCATGGACCTGGCGCCGGGTAAGAGCCTGATCGAGTGGGCTGTGCAGCACGGCCACACCTGCTTCGCGATCAGTTACCGCAACCCGGACGCCTCCATGCGCGACCTCGGCTTCGCCGACTACCTGAAGCAGGGCCCGCTCGACGCCGTCCGAGTGGTCCGCGAGATCACCGGTGCCGCCGAGGTCAACACCCTCTCGGTGTGCCTGGGTGGCACCCTGGGCGCCATCGCCCTGGCGCACAACGCGCTGATCGGCGACGCCTCCATCAAGTCGGCCACGTTCCTCAACACGCTGACCGACTTCAGCACGCCCGGCGCGCTCGGCGTGTTCACCGACGAGGCGACGATCGCCGGCCTGGAGCGGCAGATGGCGAAGCGGGGCTATCTCGACTCCGACAAGATGGCCCACACCTTCGACGCCCTCCGCGCCAACGACCTGATCTTCTCCTACGTCGTCAACAACTGGCTGCTGGGCAAGAAGCCGCCCGCCTTCGACCTGCTGGTGTGGAACAAGGACAGCACGCGGATGCCGGCCAAGATGCACTCGGAGTACCTGCGCAGCTGCTACCTCAACAACCAGTTCGCCCAGAACGAGTTCGAGGTGGACGGCCAGAAGCTGGTGCCCGGCAAGGTGGACGTCGACACCTACGTGCTGTGCGCCGTCGACGACCACATCGTCCCGTGGACCGCCGGCTACGAGACCACCAAGGTGCTCGGCGGTCAGCACCGGTTCGTCCTCAGCACGTCGGGTCACATCGCCGGCATCGTCAACCCGCCCGGGCCCAAGCCCAAGCACTGGGTCAACGAGGACAGCCTCCCCGCTGACCCGCAGGCCTGGAAGGAGGGTGCGACCCTCAAGGAGGGCACCTGGTGGGAGGACTGGGCGACCTGGATCGACACCCAGGCAGGCCCCATGGTGGACGCCCGGCGCCGGCTGGGCAGCGACGCGCACCCGGTCATCGAGCCCGCCCCCGGCAGCTTCGTGCGCTCGGAGTGAGACGATCGGCGTGAGACGACCGGCGTGAGGCCGGCGGGTCCTGCCGGCAGCCGGCTGGTCCGCCTCCGGAGGCGCACGGTCCGGATCCGCGTGCAAGGTGAGGGTGAGCCCCTGCTCCTCCTCAACGGGCTCACCCGGCCACTGGAGAGCTGGGAGCCGGTCAGCCGGGAGCTCGGGGGGAGGATGCTGGTCAGCCTCGACCTGCCGGGAGTGGGCCTGAGCCCCACGCCGCCGGTCCCGATGTCGATGGAGGCGATGGCCGCGCTGGCGACCGAGGTCCTCGACCACCTCGGCTGCACGGCGGTCGACGTGCTGGGCTTCTCCTACGGCGGCGCGGTGGCCCAGCAGCTCGCCTTCGACCACGCGGCACGGGTACGGCGGCTGGTGCTCGCGGCCACCTCCTGCGGCGTCGGCGCCACGCCGGGAAGCCGCCACGTCCTGCTCGAGGCGGCCTCCGCGTACACGTCTCCCTCCTGGCCGCCGCCGAGCTCCGTCGGGACGATGTGGCAGTCGTTGGCGATCTGCGGCTGGTCGGCGATCCCGCTGCTGGGGGCGCTCCGGATGCCCACCCTCGTGGTGTGCGGCGGTCGCGACCGTGTCGTACCTCCGACCAACAGCCGGCTGCTCGCCTCCCGGATCCCCGGCGCTGAGCTGGTGGTGCTCCCGGTCGCCCACGACCTGCAGCGCGGCGCCGCTGCTCGCATGCTCGCGCATGTCATGGGTACCTTCCTCGCCGTCCACCAGGCAGCCCCCCGCGGGTCGACATAGCCGTTTCCGCTCACTGGTGACAAGCGAGTGCTAGCCTCCATCTAGCGGTCGGGCATCGCCCGGGCCGGGCCGGCACAAGGAGGTGCGGGGTGAGGCGGGCACCACACAGCCACGCTCAGGAGCGGTTCGGCGCCTACGTGCGCAGCCAGCGACAGCTCGCTCGGCTGAGCCTGCGGCAAGCGGCCGCCATCGCCCGGATCTCCAACCCCTACCTCTCCCAGATCGAGCACGGACTGGCCCTGCCGTCGGTATCGGTCATCCGGGCGCTCGCCGACGCGCTGCACGTGTCCGCGGACCACTTGCTGCTCCTGGCTGCCGGCATCGCTGCGGGCGACGACCCCGCGGGCACCACCACGACGGAGGACGCCATCCGTCAGGACCCGCGGCTCGACGAGGCGCAGAAGCACGCCCTGCTGGCGGTCCTCGCCTCGTTCCTCACCCCGGAGCAGGCGGCCGGCGGCGCCAACGGCCGGGCCGCCCCCACCACCGCAGCCGTTCAGGCTGCTCCCCTGACGCCCACTTCCGTGGACGACGGCGCAGCTGCTGCGCCCAGCACCCCACCACGCCAACGGCAGAAGCCGAAGGCCCGAGCACAGAAGAGGAAGCCCCATGGCAACCCCTGACATGCGTTTCGACGGACGAGTCTGCGTCATCACAGGTGCCGGAGGAGGGCTGGGACGCTCTCACGCCCTGGAGCTGGCCCGGCGAGGCGCAAAGGTGGTCGTCAACGACCTCGGGGGGTCCGTGGACGGAAGCGGTGCCTCGTCGTCAGCGGCTGAGCGGGTGGTGGAGGAGATCCGGGCCGCCGGCGGCGAGGCGGTCGCCAACCGCGACACGGTCGCCACCCCCGAGGGCGGGGAGGCGATCGTGGCTGCGGCCCTGGACGCCTTCGGCCGCATCGACGTGCTCGTCAACAACGCCGGCATCCTGCGCGACAAGGCCTTCCACAAGATGGACGCCGCGATGATCGACGCAGTGGTGGACGTGCACCTCAAGGGTGCCCTGTACGTCAGCCAGCCCGCCTTCCGGTACATGCGGGCGCAGGGCTACGGGCGCATCGTCAACACCAGCTCGGCGTCCGGACTGTTCGGCAACTTCGGTCAGGCCAACTACGGCGCCGCCAAGGCAGGGCTGGCCGGGTTGACCCGGGTGCTCGCGCTGGAGGGCGCCGGCCACGACATCAAGGTGAATGCGATCGCTCCCATCGCGGCGACCCGGATGACCGAGGACCTCCTGGGCGAGCTGCACAGCCGCGTCTCCCCCGAGACCGTGAGCCCGGCCGTCGCCTTCCTCGCCTCGGACCAGTGCTCGGTCAACGGCCACGTGTACTCCGTCGCCGGTGGCCGGATCGCCCGCATCATGGTGGTGGAGACCCAGGGCGTGGTGCTGGAGGACAACACCGCCGAGGCGGTGCGCGACCACATCGCCGCGGTGGACCTCGCCGACGCGCAGCCCTACCACGAGCCGACCTCGCTCGACGAGGAGACGACGATCATCGCGAAGGCGCTGGCCGAGGCCGCCGGCTCCTGAGCCGACCGCCTCGCGCGCAAGGCGTGCGGTCGCACAGGAGGCTCTGCCCCTTCACCGCCCGGTCGTGACCGGAGCCCGGGAAGCCTCCTGTGCGACGGTACGGCGGGCAGCCGACGCAGCGTGCCCTAGCCGAACGCGAGGCTGACGTCGTCCTTCTGGTCGTCGGCGACCATCTCCGAGGCCGGCACCTCCTCGGTGGTGTCGGTGCCCGGGGCATCGGTCACCGCCACCACCGCCGGGTCCACCCGCATCACGGTGAAGCCCGCCACCGCACCCGCGCCGAATCCCGGGGCGAACACCCGCGTCGGCTCGGTGATGACACCGTCGCGGACCGCGTCGTGGATCGCCAGCGGGATGCTGGCCGAGGACGCGTTGCCCACCTGGCTGATGTTGAAGTACAGGTTGTCGTCGGACAGCCCGGCGTCCGTGGCCAGCTGGCTCACCATCGTCTTGTTGGCCTGGTGCGGCACGATCAGGTCGATGCTGTCCAGGAGCGTGCCGGAGGCACCCTCGGCTGCCGGAAGCGCCTTGAGCTCCTCGATCATCTGCACCAGGTAGCGGCCGGCCAGCGACTTCACCTCGGGTCCGTAGACCGTGATGTTGTTGTCGAAGGACGGGTTCGGCCAGATGATCGAGTTGACCTGGCTGGCCGGGCCGCTGGCATAGGTCTGCATGTACTCGATGTCGGTCGGCTGGTCGTCGGCCGCCACACCGACGACGAGCGCTGCGGCGCCGTCCCCGAAGATCATCCGCGACGGTCGGACGTTGCCGATCTTGTCGGAGAACTTCTCCACGCACACCACCAGGACCGGGCGCTCGACCTCCTGCAGGAAGCGCACGGCCTCCGCCAGCCCGTAGGGCAGGCCGGCGCAGGCCGCCACCAGGTCGTAGGAGGCGTGCGTCTGCTGGATGCCGAGCTCGCCGGAGAGCCAGGTGGCGACCGAGGGGATCATCCGGGTGCTGGTGCAGGTGCACACGATGACGGCCCCGATGTCGGCCGGCCCCCGGCCCGCCTTCTCCAGCGCCCCCTGCGCCGCCTCCAGAGCGATCTCCTCGAGCGTGCGGGTGGAGTACAGACGCTGCTCGATGCCGGTCTTGGCCGCGATCTCGTCGGCCGCCATGGGCGACCAGTTGTACGCCGAGTTGCGGATGAGGTCCTCGTTGGAGCAGACCCGGTCGCCGTGCACGACCGCGAGCGCCTCGATGCGCGGACGCACCGAGAACTGCTCCTCGATGTTCACCACCGGGTAGGGGCGGACCGGGTCGACCGCCTCGCGGCCGGTGGACTCGGGGGCGGACCGGGCCGGGGCGTGGACCCGGCGCAGGAAGTTGCGGACCTGCTGGTCCTTGGGGTGCAGCACCACGACGTAGTCGTCATCGGCGAGCTGTCCCACCTCGACGAGCTCCGCCTGGGCCCGGTCCCAGGGGTACTGGTTGTGCAGCACCATGGCCCAGCGGTGCATGGCCTCCAGCTCCGGCGCCTCCTCCGAGCAGTCGATGATGTCCTGCAGGTCGTAGGTCGGGTAGTCCGGGTCGTAGGTCCTGAGCCGGAAGGTCATGTTCGTCGGGTCGGTGAGGATCTCCGCGACCGTCGGCTTGACCGCCGAGAGCTCGGTGGCGTGGTGCCGGCGGTGCCCGAAGACGTCCATGAGGATGTCGAAGACGCGGTCCTCGGCCACTCCGTCCCCCCACGTCGGGGGCAGCACCTCGTAGGCCTCCGCGACCGCCGCCACCTTGCGGTCACCGCCCTCCCACGGGGTGAGCTTCGGCAGGAACACGTCGTTGCGCTGCCGGGGCACGTCCGCCCATCGGGTCGGCCGCTTCTCGTACAGGGTGAACGCGAACCGCCCCACCCAGAACATGTTGAGCGCGATGTCGCGCATCAGCTCGTAGCGGGACTTGTAGCTGCCGGCCTCGAGGCGCTCGAGGATGTCACTGCCCGTCGGCGCCTTGCTCTCGAAGTCACGCCGGATCACGCTGTCGAGCTGGTCGAGGCTGTCGATGACGGAGAGGTCCAGCTCCGGCACGAAGTTGGACGGGAGGACGATCCGGTCGTGGCTGTTGAGGACGAAGGGCTGCATGGGCACATCCTGTTGGTCGAGGGAGGGCTAAACCGAGACGGTCAGGAGACCGCACTGTTTCCGTTGGGAGACTTTCCATTCGAGGCACCCGCGCGCGCAAGCCCCCGCTCGACCGCGTCGATGAGGTAGGGACGCACGTCGCGCGCCCCGATGATGGCGTGCACGGACCCGACCGAGCGGGCTCGCTCGATGTCGTGGACGCGCTCGAACTCCTCGGCCACCTCACCGAGCTTCTCCGAGCGCACCGTGGCCCTGAGCTCGGCGAGCTCGATGCGGAGCTGGGCCTGGCGCGTCTCGTCGGCCTCCGGGAGCTCGGCCTCCAGGGCGACGACGCGGGCGTCCTTGGCGGTGCGGGTGGAGACGTCGCGGGCGAAGACCACGGCGGCCGCCGGTGCTCCTCCGATGACCGAGGCGAACGAGCCCTCGACCGCGATCACCTCCATGTTGTCGTTGAGCGCCCCGGAGAACACGACGAAGGCGCCGCCGTGGTACCGCGACACCACGCAGAAGACGATCGGCCCGCGGAAGTTCACGATGGCCCGGCCGATCTCGGCGCCGAACTCGAGCTGCGTCCGCCGCATCGACTCCGGCGACCCGTCGAACCCGGAGAGGTTGGCGAGCACCACCAGCGGCCGATTGCCGCTGGCCGCGTTGATCGCCCGTGCGGTCTTCTTCGACGACATCGGGAACAGCGTCCCGGCCGTCCACTGGTCCGGCCCGTCCGTGGCGAGCTGACCGCGGCGCGGGATCGGTCGCGACTCGATCCCCAGGACGCTGACCGGGTGGCCGCCGAGGTGGGCGTCGAACACCACGGACGTGTCGGCGTCGGCCATCGCCACCCAACGCTCCAGCACCTCGTGGTCCTGGTCGACGACCGCGCGCATGACCGTACGGATGTCGAACGGCTTCTTGCGCTCGGGGTTCGTCTCCGAGGAGAAGATGTCGCCCACGGTGGTGAAGTCGCTGACCGGGTGATCGTGCGGGAAGTCGCGGATGTCGCGGTCCACCGGGTCCTCGGTGTCCGCCCGGCGCGGGGTCGACTCCCCCGGTGCTACGTAGGTGTGCTCGTAGTGGGACATGAGCAGCGCCCGGGCCGCGGCGAGGTTCGGCGCCCAGTACTGCGCCTGGCCGTTGGGCCCCATCACCCGGTCGTAGCCGCCGATGCCGTGGTTGTCCTCTGCCGAGACGCCGCCGGAGTAGTCCAGCGACTGCTTGCCGGTGAGCACCATCGCGCTGTCCGGGGTCATCACCAGGATGCCGCGGGTGTGCATGAGCATCGTCGCCTCGGCGTTCCAGTAGGGCTGGGCGCCCACGTTGATGCCGGTGACCACGACGTTCACCTCGCCGCCGTCCTGGGTGAAGGTGATCAGCCGGCGCAGCACACGAGCGACACCGTCCATGTTCTCGGTGCCGCTGTCCATCGAGATCTTCGCTCCCGAGGAGATGGCGAACCACTCCACGGGGACCCGCATCTCGTCCGCGAGGTCCAGGGCCTGCATCACGACCGCGCACTCCGGCACCGCCACCGAGCCCAGCGCCTTGGTCGGGTCGCCCAGGAGCACCACCCGGGTCATGCCCTCGGGGTGCTTGACGGTGGGGGTGGTGATCACCCCGGCCACGATCCCGCACGAGTTGCCGCCCCACGGCCTGTCGACCGCGACCAGCTTCTCGTCCTCGTCGAGGTCGTACTCGGTGAAGGAGCCGTCCGTGCCGATCAGCTGGTCGACGAGCTCGTAGGGGTACGTCGCTCCGCGGGCCCGGGAGCGGCGTACCTTCTGGCTGTAGGTGTCCAGCGGCGCCAGCGGCTCGGTCGGCGGCGCCGAGACGGACACCCGGACCCCCGACCCGGGCAGGTAGGAGAACGACAGGGCCACCTCACGTGGCTCTGCTCCGGCGTCCTCCTGCAGGCGCCCGAGCAGCAGGACCTCCTCCAGGCCGGCGCCCACGGTCAGCGGCGCCGCCGCCGAGGCGAACCCTGCGAGCTCCTCGAGCGAGACGTCGATGGTGGGCCACACGTAGAGGAAGATCCGGTTGGCGTCGAGCCGGTCACCGCCACCCGCGGTCTGGAAGTGCCGGATTCCCTCGAGGCACGCGGCCAGGGCACGCTCGACTGCCGGGAAGGCGACCACCTCGCCGGCGGCGTTGCGCAGCGGGTTGACGTCGCGCACCTCCGCCAGGGCGGCCAGCCGCTCGTCGGACGGGTTCTCCTTGCCCTTGAGGTGGAAGAGGTAGGTGTTGTCCGCCGACGGCAACCGGGTCCCGTCGAAGTTCTTCAACCGCCACAGGTCCAGCCGCTGGCCGGTCAGCGGGTGCATGTCCCGGATGACCCGGTCCTCCTCCAGCCCGTCGCCTCCGGGGCGGAAGGTCACCTGCCGCACGTGGCTCCCGCCCCGGTCGAAGACCGTGACGGTGACGCGGCGACCGATGTTGAGCGACGGCGCGTCCACGAGCGCGGCGCGCAGCGTCCCCGCGACCTCGTCGGTGTCGGCCGGGGCGTCCGGCCACGCGACGTACAGGTCCACGACGAGGTTCTCCGGCACCTCGGCGTCCTGCGCGACCGTGGAGGCCTGCTGCACGGCCGCGGTCAGGTCGTCGAACGACGCCACCGTCGAGATCAGGTGCAGCCGCTGGCCGCGCAGGTCGAAGCTGCCGGTGACGAACTGCCGGTCCTCGCGCAGCGAGGTGCGGACGTCCTCGAGGGTGCGGATCTTGTAGTAGCGCCGGGTCATCACCTCCAGCAGCGGCTGTGGACCGGAGCTCCGGGCGGCCAGCCGCTCCCCGAAGAGGTGGACCACGGGCTCGGTCAGACCCACCAGGGCGTCCACGTGCCCGGCCCGAGCGGTGTCGTCCTGGTCACCTGACTGCTGGTCGAGGGCCTCGAGGTGCTCCGAGATGGACTCGTAGGCCTCGGCCCGGGTCTCCTCGATCAGCGGCTGCTCGAACAGCCGGAAACGCAGGCTCCGCGCGAGGTCACCGATCGCGGGGTAGCGGACCTGAGTGGCGGTGACGAGCCGCTCGATCACCTCGCTCAGCTCCTCGCGGGAGGTCGCGGTGGCGTCCGCGTCGAGCCGCAGCCACCGCTCGAGCAGCGAGGTGACCACCGGCACGTGGCTCCCGGCGCGCTGCTGGGCGAGGAAGACGCGGTAGACCGCCTCCTCCAGCTGCGGCGTCCGCTCCAGGTCGAGGACACCGTGGTGGCGCAGGACCCCGGACAGCCGGTCCCGGAACGACTCCGGGAGGCTCTCCTGCTCCACGTCCAGGGAGCGCAGGTAGGTGTGGAAGTGCTCGCGCGGGCTGTGCACCTGCTCGTCCGCGGACTCCTCGCCCAGGGTGGGGCGGTTGCGGGAGAGGTCGCACATGTCGGCGAAGGTGGTCATGAGCGCGAGCTCACGGGAGAACAGCTCGGGATCGACCGCCCCGGCGGGGCTCGCCTCCTGCGACACCCGGACGTACTCGGCGGCGAGCTTGCGTCCGCGCCGCCCGCTGACGTCGTAGCCGGTGATCAGCGCCTGCAGCGCCTCCAGCAGGCGCAGGCCGCGCCGGTGCGCGTCGTCGGCGTCCGGCTCCACGGTCGTCTCGAACTCGACCGGCGGGCCCTCGGACACAGCGGCGTCCCCCTCCGGGACCGCGTCGAGACGCAGCAGCGGCGCGCCCGCGTCCACCTGCGAGTTGACGGTCGCGAGCACCTCGCGCACGACCCCCGCCTGCGGGACCCGCACGGCGGTCTCCATCTTCATGCTCTCCAGCGTGGCGACGGTGGCGCCGGCCTCCACCTCGTCACCGGGCCTCACGTGCATCGCCACGACGACCGCGGGAGCCGGCGCGCGCACGATGCCGGCCTCGTCGCGCACGACGCGATGGCTGAACCCGTCCACGTCGACGAGGTGGCTGCCGATGCCGGCGACCCCGCTGACCGAGTGCCGACGGCCACCCACGGTCAGCCGGGCCTCGTACTCGTTGAGACGGTCCACGTCCACGACGACCACCGTGTCCGCCACCTCGAGCCGGTAGCGGTGCGGTCCGACCTGAGCGACGTCGAAGGTGTAGGTCTCGCCCTGGTAGCCCAGCTCAACGCTGCGGCCCACCACGTGGCTGGCACGCGGCCGTCCGCCGGAGGCCGAGGCGATGAAGGATCTCCGCTCGAGGTCCTCCTCGTCGTCGTACACGTTGATGGCCACGCTGAGCAGGGCGATGTCGGCGTGCTGGGTGGGCTGCTCCGCCATCTCGCCGGCCACCCGGTCCAGCCACTGCGTGTCCGCCTCGCCGGAGATCACCTCCGGCCGCGTGAGCACGTCGAGCAGGAACGACTTGATGGTGGTGCCGCCACGGATCAGCACGGTCGTCTCGCGCAGGGCACACCGCAGCTTCGCCAGCGCCTCCGGGCGGTCCCGTCCCCAGGCGATGATCTTGGCCACCATGGAGTCGTACTCGGGGGGGATCACCTCGCCGACCGCCAGGCCGGTGTCCACGCGGATGCCGGGGCCGTGCGGCAGGTCGAGGAGGGTCACCATGCCGGGCGCCGGCGCGAACCCCTCCTCGGCGTCCTCCGCGTTCAGCCGCACCTCGATGGCGTGGCCGACCTCCGGGGGCACGTCGCCCTCCAGCCTCTCGCCGGCGGCGACGCGCAGCTGCAGCTTGACCAGGTCCAGCCCGGTCGTGGACTCGGTGACCGGGTGCTCGACCTGCAGCCGCGTGTTGACCTCCATGAAGGCGAACGTCTGGTCGTCGGGCTGGTAGAGGTACTCCACGGTGCCGGCGCCGCGGTAGCCCGCCGCCGCGACCAGGGCGGCGGACGAGGCGCGGAGCCCGTCCTTCTGCTCCTCGCTCAGCACCGGCGAGCCGGACTCCTCGACGAGCTTCTGGTTGCGGCGCTGGATCGAGCAGTCCCGGACCCCCGGCGCCCAGACGGTGCCGTGGGCGTCCGCGATCACCTGGACCTCGATGTGCCGGCCGCCGCTGACCAGGCTCTCCAGGAACACCACCGGATCCCCGAACGTGCTCTGCGCCTCGGCCTGCGTGCGCTCGAAGGCGCCCGGCAGCTCCTCGGCGGACGACACCATGCGGATGCCGCGGCCGCCACCACCGCTGCGCGCCTTGATCATCAGTGGAAAGCCGATCGTCTCGGCGGCCCGGGTGGCCTCGTCGAGGTCGTGGACCGGGCCGCCGCTCCACGCCGCGACCGGGACCCCGGTCTTCTCGGCGAGCAGCTTGGCCTCGATCTTGTCGCCGAGCTGGCGCATGGCCTCGGCGGGAGGGCCGATGAAGACCAGGCCGAGGCGCTCGCAGAGCTCCGCGAAGGCGGGATGCTCCGCGACGAAGCCCCAGCCCACCCAGACGGCGTCGGCGCGGCTGGTGCGCAGCGCCCGCTCCAGCTCCTCGTGGTCGAGATAGGGGCTGCTGGCCGACCCGTCGCTGCGCAGGCAGACCGAGTCGTCGGCCGACCGGACGAACAGGGCGCCCTGCTCGTCCTCGGTGTGCAGGGCGACGACGGAGATCTCGTGCCCGTGCTCCTCGTTGAGCTCTCGTACGGCCCGGATGAGGCGGACCGCCGGCTCGCCCCTGTTGACTACCGCGACTCGGGTGAACATGTGCTGCTCCTTGTTCGGGCGGTCGGTCCCTCGTGGTGGTGCGCCCCTCGGGCACCGCGACACCCCGGGAACGGCGAGACTAGTCCTGCGACGCGCAGCAGTGCGACCTCCCCCACACGGTCGGGTCAGCGGCCGTCAGGCCCCCTCATAGTGGCCCGCGTGTCTCCCCTCGGCAAGAGCGCCGAACCTCCCTGACGGCCACGAGTTGCGACGTTCCCCCTCCGCGCGCCACGAAGCGCGTCTAGCCTCCGACCAGACGAGCGGCCGACGGACGGCCCCGGGGAGAGGGCACCATGGCGCGTGACGTCGGCAGGCGGCACCGGCCGCTGGGGGATGCGTTGTCGCCGGCGCACTGGCGGCACTTCCCCCGCCCGCGACTCGTGGACGATCCGACGGGCCGCATCGACCTGCTCGCCGACGAGCAGGTCGACGAGCAGGTCGACGAGCTGGTGGTGGGGCCGAGCGGCGTGTACGTCGTGGTGCACACCGATCGCGGCCGTCACGGGGTGGCGGGGACGAAGGCTGCGCGCACGGCTGCGCCGCGGCACTGCGCGGACGCCGCCGGCCGGTTCGGCGAGGCGTTGGCTGCTGTGCTGCCCCCTCGCTACCAGCGCAGCGTGCGGCCCCTGGTTTGTGCCTGCGGAGTCTCGGACGTGGGGCTCGTCGTGGGCGCCGTGCCGGTGCTCGCTGCGGATGCCTGCCGGCACACCTTGGTGCACGCACCCCGAGTGCTGTCCACCTCGGAGGTGCAGCGGGTCGCATCCCTGCTCCAGTCCGTCCTGCTGCCGCAGCCGGGCCCGGAGACGTCGCGGCGAGCCGGTCGTCGGCTGCTGCGGTGGTCGGCCGGTGCGGCGGCCACAGCGGCAGCAGCGGCGGCAGTCGTGACGAGTGGGGCGGCAGCCGGTGTGGGCGCCGCCTTCGGGTGGTGATGATGGCGCACCTTCGCCACGGCCGTCCGCATCCTGGACGCGAGCAGCCCACGTCCGGGGCGGGACAAGCACCTCGGTCTCGGACATCCCGGGCCTGGAGCGCCTGCCCGGCCGCCCCCTTCGGGTTTCTGCCATCGCGGGTCCTCAAGGCCGGGGGCGCCGCTGTCGAGACTTCTTGCGAACCAGCCCGCCGCCGACGGCGACGATCCCGGAAGCAGGTCACGCACCGATGGACACCACCCGCCTCGCCGCCCAGACCCTGACCCAGCCCATCACCGCCGCCGTCCGCAGCATCGACGGGCTCGCCGTCCCCGTCTCCGCGGAGCTCCGCTACTCCTCCAGCGACCCCTACGCGCTGACGATCGCCTTCCACCTGGGCGGAGGAACGGTCCCCTGGATCTTCGCCCGCGACCTCCTCGACGGCGGCCTCGCCGAGCCCACCGGCGACGGTGACGTCCACGTCTGGCCGTGCGACAACGACGAGGGCGACCCGGTGGTCACCGTCGAGCTCTGCTCTCTCGACGGCGACGCCCTGGTCGAGGTCCGTGCCGAGGACGCGGCCGCGTTCCTGCGGCGCACGCACTCGGTGGTGGCGGCCGGAGCGGAGTCGGCACACCTCGACTTCGACGCCCTGTTCACCGCTCTCCTGGGCACCGAGAACGCCTGACCGACCAGGAGGCGAGCACCTGCCCCGACCGGGAAGCCTGCCGGGGAATGCCGCGCTGCGCCGCCGGGTTGCGTCGGGGTCCGTCCCCCGACGAGAGGCAGCCACCGTGACCGGGCAGAACCAGACGAGCCACCCGACCGACCTCGCCGCCCGCGCCAGCCGGCTGCTCGAGCTGCACCGCGACCCTGCGCTGCTCACCGTGGTCAACGTGTGGGACGTGATCAGCGCGACCGTGGTGAGCGACGTCGCCGGGACCACGGCGCTGGCCACGGCCAGCCACTCGATCGCGGCGTCGCGGGGCTACCCGGACGGGGAGAAGATCCCGGTCGAGGAGATGATCGAGGAGGTCCGCCGGATCGTCACGGCGACCTCGCTGCCCGTGTCCGCGGACCTCGAGGGCGGCTACGGCGACGCCCCGGAGACCATCCGCCGGGCCATCGGCGTCGGGGTCGTGGGGGCGAACCTCGAGGACCAGATGAAGCCGTTGCCCGAGGCCGCCGCCCAGGTGGAGGCCGTGATGCGGGCCGCCGCCGCCGAGGGGGTGCCCGACTTCGTCCTCAACGCCCGCACGGACGCGTTCCACCTGGCGGGTGACCGCGACCGCACCGAGGTGCTCGCCGACGCGATCCAGCGCGGCAAGGCGTTCCTGGACGCCGGGGCACCGGTCGTGTTCGTGCCGGCCGTCCTCGACGAGGACCAGATCCAGGAGCTGGTCGCGGCCTTCGGGCCGCAGCGGCTCACCACGATCGGCATCCCGGGCACGCCGTCGCTGGCGCGCCAGGCCGAGCTGGGGGTCGCACGGGTCTCCTTCGGGCCGATGTCGCAGAACGTGGCGCTGACCGCCCTGGCGAAGCTCGTCGAGTCGGTGCACGCCGGCGGGGGCGTCCCCGACGACATGCGCCTGCTCAACTGAGCGGGTTGCGGGTCGGCTTCGTTCCCGGGGTCACGCCGGACAAGTGGGCCCGTGCCTGGCGCGAGCGTCGCCCGCGCACTCCCCTGGAGCTGGTGCCGCTCGGCGACGCTGACGGGGTGGGGATGCTGCGCCGCGGCGAGCTGGCCCTGTGCTTCGTGCGGCTCCCCGTCGACCGCGACGGCCTGCACCTGATTCCCCTGTACGACGAGCAGCCCGTCGTCGTGGTCGCGGCCGAGCACCCCGTCGCGGCGTACGACGAGGTCGACGTCACCGACCTTGCCGACGAGCACCTCCTGCAGGACCCGGACGAGGTGCCCGCCTGGCGCGAGGTGGCCGCCGAGGTGGCCGACGGCACCCGGTTCCCGGTCCCCGCCATGGACCTGCGCGCAGCGGTGGAGAGTGTCGCTGCCGGCGCAGGAGTGCTCATCGTGCCGATGTCGCTGGCGCGGCTGCACCGCCGCAAGGACGTCAGGGGCGTGCCGGTCAGCGGGGTCCCCACCACGACGGTCGCCCTGGCGTGGCCGCAGGCCGCGGCCGACGAGCGCGTCGAGGAGTTCATCGGGGTCGTTCGCGGCCGCACCCCCAACAGCTCGCGGGGGGCCGCGCAGCCGACCCGCCGACGGCGGCGCCGCTGACCGCGCAGCCGCCTACCAGCCGCCGGGCAGTGGTCGCCCCTCGCTGAACCCGGCGGCGGACTGCACCCCGAGCAGCGCCCGCTCGTGCAGCTCCTCGAGCGAGCGGGCGCCGGCGTAGGTGCAGGCCGAGCGGACCCCGGCGCAGATCTGGTCGAGGAGGTCCTCCACGCCGGGACGGTCTGGGTCCAGGTACATGCGCGAGGAGGAGATGCCCTCCTCGTAGAGGCCCTTGCGGGCCCGGTCGAACGAGGTCTCGGTGCTGGTGCGGTTCGCCACCGCCCGGGCCGAGGCCATCCCGAAGGACTCCTTGTAGGCGCGGCCGTCCGCGTCCACGTGCAAGTCGCCAGGAGACTCGTAGGTGCCCGCGAACCACGAGCCGACCATCACCGATGAGGCGCCCGCCGCCAGCGCGAGAGCGACGTCGCGGGGGTGGCGCACTCCCCCGTCCGCCCACACGTGCCGCCCCAGCGCACGGGCCTCGGCGGCGCACTCGAGCACGGCGGAGAACTGCGGGCGGCCGACGCCGGTCATCATGCGGGTGGTGCACATCGCGCCCGGGCCGACGCCCACCTTGACGATGTCGGCGCCCGCGTCCACGAGGTCGCGCACGCCGGCCGCGGAGACCACGTTGCCCGCGGCCACCGGCACCGTCGGTGCCAGCCCGCGGACCGCCTCGAGGGCCTCGGTCATCCGGGCCTGGTGCCCGTGTGCGGTGTCCACGACCAGGCAGTCGACCCCGGCCTCCAGCAGCTCGGCGGCCTTGGCCTTGACGTCCCCGTTGACGCCGACCGCCGCGGCCACGCGCAGCCGCCCGTGCGCGTCGAGCGCGGGGTCGTAGAGGGTGGAACGCAGCGCCGCGGTGCGGGTGAGGATCCCGACCAGGCGGCCGTCCGCGTCCACCACGGGCGCCAGCCTCCGCCGCGCCTGCTCGAGCCGGTCGTAGGCGACCCGAGGCGCGAGCGTGTCCGGGAGCGTCAGGGGCTCCGGCGACATCACGTGCCGCACCTGGGTGAAGCGGTCGACCTCGGCGCAGTCCTCGGAGGTGACCACCCCGACGGGTCGGCCGTCCTGGACCACGAAGGCGGCCCGATGTGCTCGCTTGGGGAGCAGCGAGAGGGCGTCCCCGACGGTCTGGTCGGGCGCCAGCGTGATCGCGGTGTCCACGACCGGGTGCCGCGACTTCACCCAGGACACCACCTCGCGCACCACGGCGAAGGGGATGTCCTGCGGCAGCACGGTCAGGCCCCCGCGCCGGGCCACGGTCTCGGCCATCCGGCGGCCGGCGACGGCGGTCATGTTCGAGACGACCAGCGGGACCGTCGTACCGGTGCCGTCGGACGTGGACAGGTCGACGTCGTAGCGGGAGGCCACCTCGGAGCGCCGGGGCACCATGAAGACGTCGTCGTAGGTGAGGTCGTGACCCGGGGCGCTGCCGTCCAAGAAGTGCACGAGACCGGGAGTCTACCTGCCGCGCCCTACAGTGGCCCGGTGAGGACCCTGGACCCTGGAGACCCCGAAGCCGTCGTCGACGCCGTGGCGGCAGGGTTCGCGGACCGGTACGGGCGCACACCGGCCGGGGTGTTCGCCGCCCCGGGCCGGGTGAACCTCATCGGGGAGCACGTCGACTACAACGGCGGCCTGTGCCTGCCGATGGCGCTTCCGCACGCGACGTACGCCGCGGCCGCGCCGCGCGACGACGACACCGTCACGGTGGCCAGCCGCCAGCAGCCGGACGAGCCGTTCAGCGCGCGCCTCGGCGAGCTGTCGCCGGAGACGGTGAACGGCTGGGCCGCCTACGCCGCCGGGGTGGTGTGGGCCCTGCGCGAGGACGGCTGGGACCTCCCCGGCATGGACATCGCGGTGGACAGCCGGGTCCCGGTGGGCGCCGGCCTGTCCAGCTCTGCTGCGATCGAGTGCGCGGTGGCCCTCGCGGTGGCAGAGCTCGCCGGGGTGCAGGTCGACGACGAGGTGCGGGCGGCGCTGGTCCGGGCCAGCATGCGGGCCGAGAGCGACGTCGCGGGGGCACCCACGGGGGGCATGGACCAGACGATCGCGCTGTTCGCCGAGGCGGAGACGGCGTTGCTCATCGACTGCCGGGACTGGTCGACCCGGCTGGTGCCGTGGGACCCCGCGGCGGCGGACCTGACGCTGCTGGTGGTGGACACCAAGGCGTCGCACTCGCTGTCCGACGGGGGCTACGAGGCGCGCCGGCGAGACTGCGAGGCGGCCGCCCGGGAGCTCGGCGTCGAGCTGCTGCGCGACGTCGCCGACGAGCAGGCGGCCCTCGCCGCTCTGCAGGACGAGCGGATCCACCGCCGCGTCCGCCACGTGTTCACCGAGATCGCCCGCGTGGAGCAGGCGGTCGGCGCGCTCGAGGCGGGCGACTTCACGAGCCTGGGCCGCACCATGACCGCTTCGCACGCGTCCCTGCGCGACGACTACGAGGTCTCGTGCGCAGAGCTCGACGTGGTCGTGGACACCGCGATGGACCAGGGGGCCCTGGGTGCCCGGATGACCGGCGGCGGCTTCGGCGGCTCCGCCATCGCGTTGGTGCCGACGGGAGCGGTCGAGGCGGTGGCGGCCGCGGTCGAGGCGGCCTACGTCGACCGGGCCTGGCTCGAGCCGGACTTCCTCACCGCCCTGCCGGCCCCGGGAGCCCGCCGGCTGCGCTGAGCGGTCGGGCTCAGGACTGGGCGGGGTCCGCGGAGCTGATCGCTCGCGCATGAGAGCTCAGCCACTCCTCGGGCCGGCTCTCCCCGACCTTGGCCAGACCCTTCTCCAGCTCCTCGCGGACGGTTGGTTCCGGCGCGCCGGCCTGCCAGGACAGCACCCGGTCCAGCACCGCCTGCACGGCCTCGTTGTCTTCCTCGTGCCGCAGCTCGTGGTTGTCGCTCATGTCGGTGCCCTACCCAGGCCGCGGTCGGGCACACGGGCGGGGAGGGCGAGCCCCGCCTCGTCGAGCTCGAGGGACGCCAGCGCCCGCACCACCGCGGGGTCCCCCGACCGCCACGCGGCCACCGGGTCGTCGCTGATCGCGGCGAGCCGGTGCATCGGCTGGGACACCATCGCCCGCAGCGCGAACAGGTCCAGGTCCGCCGGTCCGTCGACGAACCGCTGCGCGGCGGTCGCCTCCCGCACGAAGCGCCATCGGCGGGGCAGGTACGAGACCAACGCCAGCAGCACAGGCAGCAGGGCCACCGCCAGCGCCAGCAAGGTCGCCAGCTCCTCGATCGCGCGCACCGACGCCGAGCCCGCCGCAGCCATCCCGTCGGCGGCGTCCCCGGCGCCGTCCAGCGGCGCGCGGGCGCCGTCCCCGACCAGGGGCACGTCGCCGACGGCCGTCCCGGCCTCACGCAGCTGGTCGGCGAGGCCCTCGCCGGCAGCAGCGATCTGCCGGCCCGGCGTGGCGAGCGCCAGCGTGGCGTCGTGGACGACGCTCGCCAGCCACAGCCACAACAGCACCCAGAGCACGAGCGTGGCGTCCCCCAGCAGCTGCCGGGTGCGGCGGCTTCGGCCGTCGGCATAGAGCTTCATGGCCGTCTGTGCCCGGAGCGCCGCCGGTCAACCCGGATGAGGGTCGGCGACCGGGTCAGGACTCCGACCGGATCAGTGCGATCCGGTCCAGCAGCCCCTCCAGGGCCTCCTCGAACTCGACAGCCGAGTGGTTCTCGGCGAGCTCGCCGCAGAGCCGCCGCAGCGTGTCGTACTGCGCCGGGGTCTCCGGCGAGTCCTCGGGGTCGTCGAGGACGTCCAGGGGACCCACGTCGGCGCCCAGTGCCGAGACCTCGAGCAGCAGGTGTCCGAGCAGGAAGCTGGTGAAGGCGCGGTAGGCGGACACCGCAGCTGTGTCGGAGAAGCCCTCGCTCAGCAGGCCGTCGAGGAAGGACTCGACGGTCCGCAGGCTGCGCAGCGGAGGCCGGAGCCAGGGCGCCTCCGTGGGTCGGGACGCGACCAAGGGAAAGGCCTTGGGGTGCGCGAGCGCCACCCGGCGCACCCCGTGGGCGAGCCGCTGCAGGAAGTCCTGCCAGCCGTCCTGCGGAGCGTCGAGGATCTCCTCGTCCTCCAGCATCTCGGCCAGGATCGACTCCACCACGGCGTCCAGCAGGCTCTCGCGGCCCGGGACGTAGCGGTAGAGCGACATCGCCTCGACGCCGAGGATGCTCCCGAGCCGTCGCATGGACAGGCCTGCGAGCCCGAACTCGTCGATGAACCCGACGGCGGCCTTGACGATGCGCTGCCGGTCCAGCGGCTGCCGCGTCGAAGGAGGATCCTCTCCGGCCACCACCGCGGCGTCCCCGTCGACGACGTCGTTGCTTGGTGGCCCGACCTGAGGGCTGACGGGCTCGTTGCGACCGTGGCGCGGGAGGGTCCGGTCCTCGCGGGCAGCGTCCCCGTCGTGCTGGGTGCGCGACATGACACCTCCTGGTCGCCGGCCGTCGTGAGCCGGATGGTGTCTCGTACCCAGGGACTCGTCGACCGAATCCTCCGACGCGCCGGGTAACGTCCGGGTCACTTACGGTGTAAACCTCAGGCGGGTGGGCACTGAGGTCTTGGGTGCGCCTCCCGCGCGCCACGAACAGACGGATCCCCCGAGCGGGACCAGGATCGGAGACCACATGAAGGGCAAGGCAGCACTGCTCGTTGGGCTCGCCACCGGGTACGTCCTCGGCACCCGGGACGGCCGCGAGCGCTACCTGCAGATCAAGACCCAGGCGAACCGCATCGTGCAGGACCCCCGGGTCCAGCAGAAGGCCACCCAGGCCGCGGACCTGGCCAAGTCGAAGGCGCCAGGCCTCAAGGAGAAGGTCGCAGGCGCGGCCTCCAAGGCGACCGGCTCGGCCACGGGCGGCAACGGTGCCGCCGGCACGTCGACCGGCTCCCCGAGCAGCATGACCAGCACGCCGCCCCCCACGACCACCACGATGGCCGACGACGTCATCGTCGTGACGACCCCTCCGCCGGCACCGCTCGAGGACGTGCTGGACACGCCCACCCCCACGAGCGGGACGACCGGCGGCACGTTCGGCGGCACCCATGGCTGAGACCACCAGCGGCGGTTCCACTGCGGCGAACTTTTCGACAAGCACCTCCTCGAGCGACGTCTCCACCTCCGAGCTGATCAGCAGGCTGACCCAGCAGTCGACCGACCTCATCCGCAGCGAGCTGCGCCTTGCGCAAGCGGAGATGACGGAGAAGGCGAAGCACGCCGGCGTCGGCGCCGGGCTGTTCGGCGGTGCGGGGATCGTGGCCCTCTACGGAGGCGGCGCGCTGGTCGCGACCGCCGTCCTCGCGCTCGACCTGGTGCTGCCGGCATGGCTGGCCGCGCTCATCGTGGCCGTGGTGCTCCTCGCGGTCGCGGGCGTCGCGGCGCTGATGGGCAAGAAGCAGATCACCCAGGCCACCCCGGCAGCGCCCCAGCACACCATCGAGAGCGTCAAGCAGGACGTGGACACCATCAAGGAGGCGGGTCGCACATGAGCACCCAGGACAACCAGGCGACGACTGCCGCGTCCAACGGGCAGGCCACGAGGACGACGGCGGGCGGCGCCGGTGACAAGCCGGACATCGAGCAGATCCAGGCCGAGATCGAGCAGACCCGCCAGGAGCTCGGCGAGACCGTCGACGCGCTGACCGCCAAGCTCGACGTCAAGTCCCGCGCCCGGGAGCGCCTCGACGACACGAAGCGTCGGGCCGCCTCGGAGATCAACCTCACCAAGAAGCGTGCCGCGACTCAGCTCACTGTCACCAAGCAGCGGGCCGCCGGCCAGCTCACCGTCACCAAGCAGCGAGCAGCGGGCCTCACGGCCTCCGCGCGAAGCGCTGCGACGGACGACCAGGGCAAGCCGACCCCCGCGGTCCTGGGCGCTGCCGCTGCCGTGGTGTCCGCCGTGGTGGCGACCACCCTGTTGGTGTGGAGGCGTCGCCGATGACCACCGACCAGCAGCGGGGGCAGCAGGCGGAGCACGAGGACAAGCCGGACTCGCCCGGCGACATGAAGGGCGGCTCCTGGAAGTACGTCGCGCGGCGCACCCTGCGGGAGTTCTCCAAGGACCAGTGCACCGACCTCGCGGCAGCGCTGACCTACTACGCCGTGCTGGCGCTGTTCCCGGCGCTGATTGCGCTGCTGTCGCTGATCGGCCTGGTGGGCCAGGGCCCCAAGGTCGTGAACACGCTGCTGGAGATCATGACCAACAGCGGTCTGGCCTCGGCCGCCAAGACCATCGGCCCCACGCTCCAGCAGCTGGCCAACACCCCCGGCGCCGGCCTTGCGCTGCTGATCGGTCTCGCCACCGCACTGTGGTCGGCCTCGGGCTACGTCAACTCCTTCAGCCGGGCGATGAACCGCGTCTACGAGATCGGTGAAGGGCGGCCGGTCTGGAAGCTGCGGCCGGCGATGCTGCTGGTCACGCTGATCGCCGTCCTGCTGGTGGCCGTCGTGGCCGTGGCGCTGATCGTCAGCGGCCCCGCAGCGCAGGCGGTCGGTGACGCGATCGGGCTGGGCTCCACCGCCGTCACGATCTGGAACATCGCCAAGTGGCCGGTGATCCTGCTGGTCGTGGTCTTCCTGATCGCGATGCTGTACTACGCCACCCCGAACATCAAGCAGCCGAAGTTCCGCTGGCTCAGCATCGGTGCGCTGTTCGCGATCGTGGTGTGGGTCGTCATCTCGGCGCTCTTCGGGTTCTACGTGGCGAACTTCTCCAGCTACAACAAGACCTACGGGTCGCTGGCAGGCGTGATCGTCTTCCTGCTGTGGCTGTGGCTGACGAACATCGCGCTGCTGTTCGGCGCCGAGCTCGACGCCGAGCTCGAGCGGGGCCGTGAGCTGCAGGCCGGGGTGGCCGCGGAGAAGAGCGTGCAGCTCCCGCCGCGCGACACCCGCAACATCGAGAAGGCCGAGGAGAAGGAGCAGAAGGACATCGAGCGAGCCCGCGCCCTGCGCAGCAGCGGCGGCGAGACCGAGGACGTTTCGGAGGTGCCCAGCGATGGCAAGAGGTGAGCAGCAGGCCAGCACGTCCGCGAAGATCCTGTACCGCCCGCTCGGCCTGGTCAGCAGCCTGGTCGCCGGGGTGATCGCGGGCTCGGTCTTCAAGCAGGTGTGGAAGCACGCGACACCGGGGGACAACTCCGACGCGCCTCGGGCCCTGGAGTCGGAGTACGACCTGAAGGAGATCCTCGTGGCCTCCGCCGTCCAGGGCGCGATCTTCGCGACGGTCAAGGCCCTGGTCAACCGTGGCGGCGCTCGCCTGTTCCAGAAGCTGACCGGCGAGTGGCCCGGGGACTGAGTCGCCCGACCGCCCTGATCCACACACGATCCGCATGACCGAGGCTGATCCCGCCACCGGACCCGGCGCCGCTACCGGCGCCGGGTCCGCTCTGCCTCCGGCCGGCACGGTGCGGCCCGTCGTGCGGTGGGGCGAACCGGTGATGCACCGTGTGCAGGAGCCGGTCACCCACTACGACGACGACCTGCGGGCGCTGGTGGCCGACATGGTCGCCACCATGTACGCCGCCGACGGGGTGGGCCTGGCGGCGTGCCAGATCGGCGTCGACCGGTCGGTCTTCGTGCTGGACTGCCCCGACGAGGAGGGTGCGCGGCACCGCGCCGTGGTGTGCAACCCGGTGCTGCACCTGCCGACCGGTCGTGACCGCGAGCTCGACGACGGGGAGGAGGGCTGCCTGTCGCTCCCCGGCGCCTTCGTGGCGTGCGCGCGCCCGGGCTATGCCCGGGTCGAAGGGACGGGCCTGGACGGGACGCCGGTCACCGTCGCCGGGCGGGGGCTGCTGGCCCGCTGCCTCCAGCACGAGACCGACCACTGTCAGGGCACCGTGTTCGGGGACCGGCTCAACCGGCGGGCGCGCAAGCGGCTGTTCAAGGAGGCCGAAGCGCTCGCGGACCGGTTCCCCGCTGGCTGGCCGGCCTGATCCGACGCGCCGGGCTCTCCCGAGCGTGCCGTGCACCGAGGCGGGCATCTCGTAGGCTGGGCGTGTCGCAGCCCTCCGCACCGCCCCTCCCCTGCAGCCTTCAAGAGAGTTCAACCATGCCCACCTCCGCGGCCCACGGCCCTGGGCGCGCTCCTGTCACTCGGCTGGCACTGCTGGCGCTGGTGCTCCTGGTCGTCGTGACCACCGTGGTGGTGGCCACCTCCCGGCGGTCGTCGGCGCCGCTCGCTGCGACCCCGGCCTCGTTCCCCGCCGGCCGGCCCACTGCTGCGCCTGCGGGCCTGGTGTCCGCGGGTGCGCCCGCCCCAGCTCAGTCGGCGCGCCCCAACATCGTCACGATCGTGACCGACGACATGCGCACCGACGACCTGCGCTGGATGCCGCAGGTGCGCCGGCTTCTCGCCGGTGGTGGCCTGACGTTCCGCAACTCCTTCAGCCCCTACCCGCTCTGCTGTCCGGCGAGGGCGTCCCTGCTCACCGGCCAGCTGGCGCACAACCACCGAGTGCTCTCGCACCGGCCGCCGTTCGGCTTCGGGTCCTTCGACGACAGCAGGACGCTGGCGACCAGCCTGAACACCAGTGGCTACAACACGCTCTTCCTGGGCAAGTACCTCAACGGATACGGCCTGCAGCGGTCCCGGGTCACGGGCCGGCCCTCCTTCCGCTACGTGCCACCCGGCTGGACCGAGTGGTACGCCGCGGTCAGCCGACCGCCCCGCAGCGGCTACCGGTCCGGGGGGACGTACAACTACTGGAACACGCTCCTCAACGTCAACGGCCGCATCGACGACAGCCACCGCGGGCAGTACCAGACCACGGTGCTGGGCCGGCTGGCGCGCTCCCTGGTGCGCACGTACCACCGGTCCCGCAAGCCGTTCTTCCTGTACCTCGCGCCGGTCGCCCCGCACTTCGGGTCGCCGCGCGAGGACGACGACCCGCGCCCGACGCTCGACCCGGCCACCGGACGGCGCCTGACCATCAAGACCCCGGCCCGGCCCCGGTGGGTGCGGGGCCGCTTCGACCGTGAGATCCCGCGCGCCTCCGGCATGCCGGCCGACGGCGGCCCCAGCGAGGCTGACGTCCGGGACAAGCCGGAGCCGATCCGCACCCTCCCCGAGCTGAACGACTGGGAGCGCGAAGCGGTCCGCACCTCGACCCGCCAGCGTGCGGAGGCGCTCTTCGTCCTCGACCGGGAGGTCGCCCGGCTGCTCGCCACCCTGCGGGCCACCGACGAGCTGGACAACACGGTGGTGATGCTCACCTCCGACAACGGCTACTTCCTCGGTGAGCACCGGATGCGTCAGGGGAAGGTCAAGCCGCACGAGCCCTCGCTCCGCGTGCCCTTCCTGATCGCCGGCAAGGGCATCCCGCGCGGCAGTCGCTTCGACCCGGTGTCCACTCCCGACCTGACCGCGACCGTGCTCGACCTGGCCGGCGCCCGACCTCCCCGCGTCCCTGACGGCCGGTCGGTGCTGCCGTCGGTCCGCCGGGACCGCGGTTGGAGGGCACCCGTGGTCACCGAGGGCCTGGAGCCGGCGCGGGTCTTCCGTGGGCCGCCGGCGATCCCGGGCTTCCGGGACGCGCGCACCACGAGCGGGGTCCGCACCGCGCAGTGGAAGTACGTGCGCTACCGCGACGGTCACGGTGAGCTGTACGACCTCGACGCGGACCCGAACGAGCTGGTCAGCCGGTTCGGCGACCCGCGGTACGCCGCGGTACAGGCGCGACTGCACCGCGTGTGGCTGTCGTCCAAGGACTGCGTGGGCCGCGCCTGCCGCGCGCAGCTCCCGGCGGGGCTCCAGAGCGGTCCCGGTCGCACGCGGGCAGGCACCGAGGAGCAGGCGGACGGTGTGCAGGCCCGCTACGGCTACCGGCGCTGAGGGCGTCGACGGCGGGCGGTGACGTAGCAGGCCACGGCGGTCGCGGCGGCGACGTTCAGCGAGTCGATCCCGGCCTGCATCGGGACCACCGCACGACGGTCCGCGGACCGCTCCCAGCGTCGGGAGAGGCCGTGGCCCTCGGTGCCGACCACCAGCGCCACCTTGTCCAGCCCCCGCACCGCGTCCTCGATGTCGGCAGCGTCGTCGGCCGGCGTCAGCGCGACGGTCGTGAACCCGGCGACAGACAGGAGCGGCAGGGCGGCGTACCAGTCGTCGAGGCGTGCGTAGGGCAGGTGGAAGACCGCCCCCATGGCGACCTTCACCGCGCGGCGGTACAGCGGGTCGGCGCAGCCAGGCGCCAGCAGCACGCCATCCACGCCGAGTGCGGCGGCGCTGCGGAAGATCGCCCCGACGTTGGTGTGGTCGACCACGTCCTCCAGCACCACCAGGGTGCGGGCCTGCGCGAGCACCTCCTCGACCGACGGCAGCGGCAGCCGGTGCAGCGACGCGAGCGCGCCCCGGTGCACGTGGAAGCCGGTGACCTGCTCGGCGAGGGACTCGGGCACCACGAAGCACGGGGCGTCGGTGCGGGCCAGCACGTCGCGCAGCCCGTCCAGCCAGCGCGGCGCCATCAGGAAGGACCGGACCGGGAACCCCGCCTCGACGGCTCGCCGCACGACCTTCTCGCCCTCGGCCAGGAACAGCCCGTGCTGCGCCTCGAGGTGCCGGCGCAGCGTGACGTCCCGCAGGTCGCGGTAGTCGGCGAGCCGCGGGTCGTCCGCGGCGTCGACCTCGTACAGCTCGGCCACCGTCACTCCAGGGTGACCCGGTCGCCACTGCGCACGAGGCCACCGCTGAGCACTCCGGCGTACACCCCGACGCAGACGTCGTTGTGCTGGGCCGCCGTCCGCAGGACGCCGCTGTCCTTGGGCAGGCCGCCCTGCGGCAAGGTGGTCATCACGCACCGGACGCACCGCTGCGTGACGGCCAGCCGGACCGCCGCCCCCAACCGCAGCGTCCGTCCCACCCAGGCGTCCTCCACGAATCCCGGCGCGAGGCCACCGGTGTCCACGACGACGTTCGGCCGGAACCGGCGGATGGCCATCTGCCCGGCAGGGTGCAGCTGCTGCAGCCGAGCCAACGAGGCGGTGGTCAGCAGGTGCACCGGCGCCGCGTCGAAGAAGGTGCCCTCAGGCAGCTCGAAGTCGGCGACCACGCCGTCCCCGCCGCGCCCGTCGAAGTCCAGCTGAAGCTCCTCCGACCGAGCGACCCAGGGTCGCGCGGACGCCGTGCCGACGACCTGCACCTCTGGCGAACCGGCCTGCCGCAGCAGCACCTCTCGGCCCAGTGCCTGGGACAGCCTCTCGTCCGCGCCGGGGTGGCCGTGACGGACGGAGGTCCCGTCCGGCAGCGTGACCACCACAGGCGGGACCCCCGCTCGGCCGTCAGCCGGCGCCCGCCCACCCAGGGAGGCTGCGAAGTGGAACAGGGAGGGCCACTTGCGGGGGTTCTTCGCGGTGGCCACCTTGCCGTCGTGGCGGTCCACCAGCGCGAACGCCCGGTCGCCGAGCAGCCCTTGCGCCCGCAGCTCCGCCGCGTCCAGCCGCTCACCCGCCATCGACTTGACGGGGTAGCGCCACAGCGACCCCACCGTCGCATCCCGCAGATCGGCCGGAGACATGGCCGCTCCCTCCTCGGCTCGCAGCGCGGGCGGCCTCCTCCGTCCAGGACGGCCGCCGAGGTGGCGTCATGCTCTCACGGCACGCCGACGAGGATCGGCGGACGGCGCGCGTCGAACGATCCGGTGGCTTACGCTGGGCGCACCGCTTCCCGAGGTTGTGCAGCAGCCTGGCCGTACCACCCGCCGCGCCCGCGTACTGCGACCGCCCCCGGCGCGTCGTAGGGGCCATGAACTGCGAGGAACCCGTGCCACCTCCCGAGCCGTCAGGCCAGCGTCCCTGCCGCAGCTGCAGCGTGCAGGCGTCCGGGGAGCTCGACACCGCGAGCGCAGGGCCACTGGTGCAGCGCGTGGCGGAGCTGGCCGCCCGTTGCCCCGAGGTGGTGGTGGACCTGAGCGCGGTCACCTTCATGGACGGTGCCGGACTGGACGCCCTGCTCGCGGCACGACACGCTGTCCAGGGCGCCGGAGGGATCTTCCGGCTCAGCGCTCCGCGTCCCAGCGTGCGCTACGTCCTGGCGCTGACCGGCACCGAGGACGCGTTCGAGCTCATCCGCTGAGCCGCACGGTCGAGGGTCGCCTCAGTAGTGACCTCGCCTGGCCACCGCGACCACGTCACCGACCACCACGATCGCCGGCGGCCGCACCGCCTCGCGCTCCACGTCAGGCCCGATCGAGGCCAAGGTGCTCAGCAGGACGCGCTCCCCCGGCATCGTGCCCTCCGAGATCACCGCCACCGGAGTGCTCCCGGGCCGCCCCGCCGCCTGCAGGCGCTCCGCGATGGCCGGCAGGTTGCGCACCGCCATCAGCAGCACGACGGTCCCCCGCAGCCTCGCCACGGCGTCCCACTCGACGAGGGACTCGGGGTGGTCCGGGGGCAGGTGACCGGAGATCACCGTGAAGTCGTGGGCGACGCCGCGGTGGGTGAGCGGGATGCCGACGGACCCGGGCACCGAGATGGCGCTGCTCAGCCCGGGTATCACCCGCCACGGCACCCCGGCCTCCTCGCAGGCCAGCGCCTCCTCGTAGCCGCGCCCGTAGACGAACGAGTCCCCTCCCTTGAACCGCACCACCCGCAGGCCCGAGCGCGCGCGCTCCACGAGGAGGCGGTTGATCTCCTCCTGTGCTGCGGCCCGGCCGCGCGGCAGCTTGGTGACGTCGACGACCTCGACGTCCGGGGAGAGCTCGTCGAGCAGCTCACGGGGCGCCAGCCGGTCGGTGACCACCACGTCGGCCTCGCTGAGCGCCCTGCGGGCGGCGACCGTGACCAGCTCCGGGTCCCCCGGCCCGCCTCCGACCAGCACCACCCCCGGCGCCGGCTCGTCGTCGGACGGGACCGCGATGGCGCCGTCGCGCAGCGCGGCCACGATCGCGTCGCGGACCCCCGCGGACCGGCGGGGCTCCCGGTTCGCGAGCACGGCGACCGTGACCCCGGCCACCCGGCCCACGGCCGGGGTCCAGGCGCTCGCCTCGGTGGCGTCGTCGGCCCGGACGCAGAACACCCGGCGGCGTTCCGCCTCCTCGCTGACCAGCCCGTTGACGGCCGGGTCGTCGGTCGCCGCAACGACGTACCAGGCGCCCTCGAGGTCGTCCGGGTGGAACCGACGCTGGTGCCAGGTGACCTCCCCGCCCGCGGCGAGCCCCTCCACGGCCGGAGTGGTCTCGGGTGACACGACCACGACGTCTGCTCCTGAGGCGATCAACCGGGGCACACGCCGCTGCGCCACGTGTCCACCCCCCACCACGAGCACCCGCCGACCCTGCAGACGCAGGCCGGCGGGGTACGGCGCGACCTCGCTCACCCGCGGTGCCCGCAGGACGTCCACACGGTGCGCGGCCGGGTCGGTGTCATGGCAGCCATTCTCGTCCTCGCCGGCGGGCCTCCTCACCGCTGACCGCTGGGCGGAACGCCCGCTAGCCTGAGCGCCATGAGTCTCGACCGCCCGGTCAGCCCGGACCCGTACCAGCTGCTGCCCGCCGTCCCGTCCTTCACCCTCACCAGCACCGACGTTCAGGCGGGACAGCCGCTCAAGGCGGACCAGGTGGCCGACGCCGGCAACACCTCGCCGCAGCTGAGCTGGTCCGGGGCACCGGAGAGCACCCGCAGCTTCACGGTGACCTGCTTCGACCCCGACGCGCCGACGCCGTCCGGCTTCTGGCACTGGGTGCTGGTCGACCTGCCGACCGACGTGAACAGCCTCGAGGCGGGCGCGGGCGCCGAAGGGGCGACGCTTCCGGGCAGCGCGTTCATGTGCCGCAGCGATGCGGGCTCGAAGGCGTACTCCGGTGCCGCGCCGCCGCCCGGGGACCAGGTGCACCGCTACTACTTCGTGGTGCACGCGGTCACCGAGGACACACTGGGCGTCGACTCGGACGCGAGCCCGGCGGCGGTCTCGTTCCACCTGGCGTTCAAGACCGCCGCGCGGGCCATCCTGCACGGGACCTACCGGCACTGACCTGCGGCCCACCCGCCGTGCGGCAGGATCGGCACATGCCTCCCCTGCCCGATCCCCGTGCGGTCGACGTGCTGGGCGAGCCGTACCGGGCCGAGACCATCGCGCTCGACGACGACGACGAGGGCCCGGTCGTCGCGACGCTGGTCAGCCGCGACGCCCCCGCCCCGACCCGACGTGCGGTGCTGCACGTGCACGGCTTCGCGGACTACTTCTTCCAGACCGGCGCCGCCGACTACTGGGTGGGGCGAGGGTACGACTTCTACGCCCTCGACCTGCGGAAGTACGGCCGGTCCCTGCGAGAGCACCAGACCGCCAACTTCGTGACCGACCTCGCGCACTACTACCCCGAGCTCGACGAGGCGTACCGGATCGTGACCGAGCGCGACCGGCACGACCACGTCGTGGTGACCGCGCACTCGACGGGCGGCCTGGTCGCCCCGCTGTGGGCGCACGACCGGCAGCCGGCTCTCGCCGGGATGGTGCTCAACTCGCCCTGGTTGGACCTGCAGGGCAGCCTGCTGCTGCGCACGGCCGGCACCAAGGCGATCGACCAGATCGGGCTGCGGCGGCCCTACCTGTCGGTGCCCCGCGACGTGTCCGGCTTCTACGCGCGCAGCCTGCACGGCGAGCACGAGGGCGAGTGGGCCTTCGACCTCGCCTGGAAGCCGATGGAGTCCTACCCCGTCTACGCCGGCTGGCTGCGCGCCGTACGCCGGGGACACGCCCGGACGCACCGCGGGCTGGCGGTCCCGGCTCCGGTGCTCGTGCTGACGTCGGCCCGCAGCAGCCACCCCAAGGAGTACGACGAGTCCTGCTCGACGACCGACATCGTGCTCGACGTGGAGCTGATCAGGAAGTGGGCGCACAAGCTCGCCGACACTGTCACGGTGACCAGGGTGGACGGCGCCATGCACGACGTCTTCCTGTCACGGGAGCCGGTCCGGGAGCGTGCCTACGCGGAGGTCGCCCGCTGGTCCGACGCCTACCTGCCCGGGTCCAACGGCCGCCAGGACGGCTAGGTTGCGGCCATGACTCTCTCCACCTTCGAGCAGATCGCCGCCATCACGGAGCACAGCGCGGGCTTCGCGGAGGCCAGTCGCGGGAATCTCGACGCCGCGGTGGAGCACTGCCCCGGTTGGTCCGTCGCGGACCTGGTGTGGCACCTGACCGAGGTGCAATGGTTCTGGGCCGCGATCGCGGACGGACCGCTGGACGCTCCGCCGGACGAGTCCCGCCGGCCGGACCGGGCCGCGGACCGCGACCTGGTGGACGCCTTCAAGACCGGCGCGCTCCGTCTCGTCGAGGTGCTCCGTGAGGCCGACCAGACGGCGCACTGCTGGACCTGGGCCGGCTGGCAGCAGGACGTCGCGTTCGTGACCCGGCACCAGGTGCAGGAGGCCGCGGTGCACCACTGGGACGCGGCGCACGCGGCCGGGGCGACCTGGTCGATCGGCCCGGCGGTGGCGGCGGACTGCGTGGACGAGTTCCTGCACTTCTCGGTCGCCTCCGACGACGACCCGGACGAGCCCACCACGCCTCCGCTCGACGGCATGCTCGCGCTGCGGGCCGCGGACACCGGAGACGCCTGGACCCTCACCGACGGCGCCCGACCGGGTACCGCCCTGGTGGCGCCGGGCACCTCGGACAGGGCGCCGGTGGTCGAGGCCGACGCCGCGGACCTGCTGCTGTGGCTCTACGACCGGGTGACGCTGGCCACCGCCCCGGTGCCCGAGGACCTCCTGGAGCGGTTCCGGGCGATGCGGTTCACCGACTGAGCGGCAGCGGCGCGCGCCCCGGGGCCCGGTCAGCTGCTGACCAGGAACTGGGTGATGGCGGCGATGCCGACCAGCACGATGAACGTCCGCAGCGCCCACGACGGCAGCCGTCGCCCCACCGTGGCGCCGATCTGCCCGCCGATCACCGACCCCACCGCGATCAGCGCGACGACTGTCCAGTCCATCTCGGCGTAGACCATGAACACGATGGCCGCGACGAGGTTGACGAACATCGCCAGCACGTTCTTGGTGGCGTTGTTGCGCTGCATCGTCTCGCTGAGCCCGATGCCGAGGATCGCCATCAGCAGCACGCCCTGGGCGGCGCCGAAGTAGCCGCCGTAGACGCCGGCGCCGTAGACCAGCAGCCACACCCAGGCGGCGCCGTGCTCCGGCCGTTCCACCCCGCGCGACTCCGCCCGAGCAGCGACCCGACGGCTCACCGTCGGCTGCACGAGGACGAGCAGGCAGCCGAGGGCGATCAGCACCGGCACGATGGCCTGGAAGGCGTCGGCGGGCAGCACGAGCAGCAGCACGGCCCCGCTGACGCCGCCCAGCACGGACGCCGAGCCCAACCGAAGCAGCCGGGCGCGCTGGCCGACGAGCTCGCGGCGGTAGCCGATCGCCCCCGACAGCGAGCCGGGCACCAGTCCGAGGGTGTTCGAGACGTTGGCGGTCACCGGGGGGACGCCGATCGCCAGCAGCGTCGGGAACGTGATCAGCGTCCCCGACCCGACCACCGTGTTGATCGTCCCGGCGGCGATCCCCGCGAGGAAGACCGCCACCATCTCCAGGACCGTCACTGCGCCGTCACCGGGCAGACGGTACCCCCGGGTCACCCTCGTTCCCCGACGAGCCCGCGGGTACGTCGGACCCGGCGGACGTCGTCCCGTTGCCGGGCAGCGCCGGAGTGGAGCCGCCCGAGCGCAGGTCGCTGGACGCCTCGGCCGCCGCGATCGCCGCTGCCACCTCCGCGTGCGCGTTCGACAGGGCGGCGTCCTCGCGCACCCGCGGCTCCGCCGACCCCATGTCGACCCGGGTCCGCGGGCCGTCGACCTTGTCCGGGATGCCCTGCAGGCTGCTCATCGTGGAGCCCAGTCCCTCCAGCGCCTTGCCGATCTCGCTGGGCACGATCCACACCTTGTTGGCGTCACCCTCGGCGATCTTCGGCATCATCTGGAGGTATTGGTAGGCGAGCAGCGACTGGTCCGGGCGCCCGTCGTGGATCGCCTGGAACACGGTCTGGATGGCCTGTCCCTCGCCCTGCGCCTTCAGGATCCGCGACTCCCGATCGGCCTGGGCGCGCAGGATCAACGCCTGGCGGTCGCCCTCGGCGCTCAGGATGGCGGCCTGCTTGCCGCCCTCGGCGGTGAGGATGGCGGCCTGGCGCTGCCCCTCCGCGGTGAGGATGGCGGCCCGCTTGTCGCGGTCGGCTCGCATCTGCTTCTCCATCGAGTCCTTGATCGACGGCGGCGGGTCGATGCCCTTGAGCTCCACCCGGTTGACGCGGATGCCCCACTTGCCGGTCGCCTCGTCGAGCACGCCACGCAGCCGGTTGTTGATCTCGTCGCGGCTGGTGAGCGCCTGCTCGAGGGTCATGCCGCCCACGATGTTGCGGAGCGTGGTCATGGTCAGCTGCTCGACGGCCTGGATGTAGTTGGCGATCTCGTAGGTCGCGGACACCGGGTCGGTGACCTGGAAGTAGATGACCGTGTCGATGGACACCACGAGGTTGTCCTCCGTGATCACCGGCTGCGGCGGGAACGAGACCACCTGCTCGCGCAGGTCGATCATGTAGCGCACCTTGTCGACGAACGGCACGACGATGTTCAGGCCGGCCGGAAGGCTGGTGCGGTACTTGCCGAACCGTTCCACGATGCCTGCGCGCGCCTGCGGCACGATGCGGATCGTCTTGGCCAGCAGGGCGATGACGAACAGCAGCACCAGAAGCGCGAGCACGGACAATGCTGTGGTCATGGGGTCCTCCCTCGGTGGTGTGACAGTGGTGCGGCGGGTGCTGGGAAGCGGTCTCGGGTGGTGCGGGACGGCTGTCGGTCCGCGGTCACTGGCCCAGCTCAGGGACCTGGTGCACGAGCGCGGTGGCCCCCTTGATCTGGAAGACGTCGACCGTGGCGCCGGGCTCGATGACGTGGTCGTCGTCGTAGGGGCGGGCGGTCCACACCTCGCCGCCGATCCGGACCTGGCCGCCGTGCGCGGAGACCCGCTCGATGACCACCCCCTGCCGGCCGACGAGCGCCTCATGGCCCAGCACCAGCGTGGGCCCTGCCTGGAGCCGCTTCACGACGCTGGGGCGCACCACGACGAGCGCCGCGGCCGAGGCCGCGGCCGCGGCGAGCACCTGAAGCCACACTTCGGCGCCGGTCAGCGCGGTGAGCATGCCGACCACGGCGCCCGCGGCGAGCATCAGCAGCACCAGGTCCAGGCTGACCAGCTCCAGCACTCCGAGGAGCACGGCGAGTCCCAACCAGGCCTGCCAGGCCAGGAGGTCCTTCAGAACGTCCACTTCTCAAGCGTAGTCGCCGACCCTCCGCAACGTCGGATGTCGGCGGCAGCCCGGCCCCCGTGGGCGGATCTGCGACCGGGTCAGCCCACCCGGCGCCGGTCACGGCGGCGGGCCGTCCAGCGGTCGTCCTCGTGGGACAGCCGCAGCGGCATCCCGAACGTGGCGGACACGACCTCCTCGGTCAGCACCTGCTCCAGCGGCCCCGCGGCCACCACGGAACCCTGGCGGAGCAGGAGCGCGTGCGTGAACCCGGGCGGGATCTCCTCGACGTGGAGGGAGACCAGCACGGTCGCCGGGGAGTCCTCGTCGTGGGCCAGCACCGAGAGCGTGGACACCAGGTCCTCGCGGCCACCGAGGTCGAGCCCGGCGGCCGGCTCGTCGAGCAGCAGCAGCTCCGGGTCGGTCATCAGCGCACGGCCGATCAGCACCCGCTTGCGCTCGCCCTCCGACAGCGTCCCGAAGGTCCGGTCCCGCAGGTGGCTGACCCCGACCTCACGCAGCAGCGAGGCGGCCCGCTCGTGGTCCAGCTCGTCGTAGTGCTCGCGCCAGCGGCCCAGCACGCCGTACGAGGCGGAGACGACCACGTCGTGCACCCGCTCCGCGCGGGGGACCCGCTCGGCCAGGGCGGCGCTGGTCAGGCCGATCCGGGGCCGCAGCTCGAAGACGTCGACGGTGCCGAGCACCTCGCCGAGGATCCCGGCCACCCCGGAGGTGGGGTGGATCTGGGCAGACGCCACCTGCAGCAGCGTGGTCTTGCCGGCGCCGTTCGGACCCAGGACGACCCAGCGCTCGTCCTCCTCGACGGTCCAGTCCACGCCCGAGATCAAGCTGGCAGCCCCCCGGCGGACCGTGACGTCGGCGAGCTCGAGAACGGCATCCATCGGCGAGGCGGTCTCCTGCTGGGCGGCGGGTGTGCGCGCCCAACCTATACGGGCCCCGCGCCGTGCTCGCCCGCGGCTGCGTAACCTTCGACGGGTGCACCCTGCCCCGCTCCCGGCCTCCGCGCGCTTCGCGCTGTGGTTCTCCGCGTGGGTGACCGGCAGGTGCAGCCTCGACGACGCCCGGGACGCCATCGTGGGCGACGACGCGGCCCACGATGTGCAGGGGCTGCCGGGGTCCACCGGCCCGGAGCCGCTGATCGTCGCCCTCGGGCTCCTCCGTGGTGCCCGCGCTGCCGGTGCCGGACTGGCGCTGCCGGTGCCGGGCGACCCGCTGGGACTGGCCGGTCCGGGCCCCTTCAACACCGAGGTGCTGGACGCCGCGGAGGGCGTGGTGCTGGAGGGCGCTGACCTGGGGCTGGTGCCGCACCGCGTGGGCGCGGGTGTGGTCTGGGTGACGCATCCTGCGGTGTCCCGCCGCCAGCTGCCGGACCCCTCGGAGGCGGACGCGTCGCTGCGCTCGGCCCTGCTGCGTACGACGGACACCCTGGCCCGCCTCGATGTGGCCCGCTGGCGCCCTGAGGTGGCCGACGAGCTCATCGGACTGCGTCGGACCGTGGACCTGGCCCTCCCGTCAGAGATGGCGCCCCGCGCCGTACGCCTCGCCTCGTTGGCGACCCGGTGCCGCACGATCGTGGAGTTGGCGCTGGACGACGACGGTGGGAGCGTGACCGCGGCGGAGGCGGCGGCCCGCCGTGCGGCGCTGGTGCCCCTGGACTCCGCAGCGCGCCGGGCGCTGGTGGCCGCCTGCACCTACCCGTGGGACGGCTCAGCGTGAGCGGCGGCCCGGTGACCAGCCGGACCGGCGAGGAGACTCGGCAGACCCTGCTCCTCACGGTGACCGGCACCGACCGGCCGGGGGTCACCTCGACAGTCTTCTCGACGCTCGCGGCATTCGGCGTCACGGTGCTCGACATCGAGCAGCTCGTGCTGCGACGCCGCCTCGTGCTCGGGGTGCTGGTCACCCTGCCCCGCGACGAGAAGGCGCTTCGAGCCGCGCTGGACCGAGTCGCCGGGGACCTCGGCATGCAGGTCGAGGTGGACCGCGGCACGGGGGACAGCTCGGAGCCCCTGGACGGGCGCAGCCACGTCACCCTGCTCGGCATGCCCATGCGGCCGGCCGCGGTGGCGGCGATCGCCGGCAGGATCGCGGACACCGGGGCGAACATCGACCGGATCGAGCGGATGGCGCGCTACCCGGTCACCGCCATCGAGATGCACGTCTCCGGCGTGCAGCCGGAGCGGCTGCGCACGGTGCTGGCCGAGGAGGCAGCGTCCCAGGCCGTCGACGTGGCGGTGCAGCCGGCCAGCCTGCTGCGCCACGGGATGCGGCGGGTGGTGATGGACGTCGACTCCACCCTGGTGCGTGGCGAGGTCATCGAGATGCTCGCCGAGCACGCAGGCTGCGGGGAGCAGGTGCAGTCCGTCACCGACGCCGCGATGCGCGGGGAGCTCGACTTCGAGGCGTCCCTGCGCGAGCGGGTCGCGCTGCTGCGCGGGCTCCCGGCGTCCGCGCTGGACGAGGTGTACGACGCCATCGAGCTCGCGCCCGGGGCCCGCACACTGGTGCGCACCCTCAAGCGCCTCGGCTACCGGTTCGCGATCGTCTCCGGCGGATTCACCGCCGTGACCGACCGGATCGCGGCGGACCTGGGCATCGACTTCGCGGCCGCCAACGTGCTCGAGGTCGTGGACGGGCGGCTGACCGGGCGGCTGGTGGGGCCTGTGGTGGACCGCGCCGGCAAGGCCGAGGCGCTGCGCCGCTTCGCCGCGGACGCGGGGGTCGCGCTGCGCGCCACGGTGGCGGTCGGAGACGGCGCGAACGACCTGGACATGCTGTCGGCGGCCGGGCTGGGCATTGCCTTCAACGCCAAGCCCGTGGTCCAGCAGGCCGCGGACACCGCCGTGAACGTGCCGTACCTGGACGCGATCGTGTACCTGCTGGGGATCAGCCGTGAGGAGGTGGAGGCCGCGGACGCGCTGGACGGTCTCACCACCCCCGCACCACCGCTCACCTGAGCCCCAGTGCGGTACGGCGGTCAGGAGGCGCCGACGTGGAAGTCCACCACCCGGCCGGTCTCGGCTGCCAGGTCGGCCCACGGCACGACCACCTCGAGCCCCACCAGGGCGCCGGGAGGCAGTCCCCGCAGCATGCCGGAGACCGCCGAGGCCTCACCCTCGCCGTCGTCGAGCAGGTGCGCGAGGAAGGTGGCGGTGGGGTTGTGACCGATGTAGAGCACCGTCCCGACACCCTCGGGCACGGCCTGCACTGCCTCGATGACCTCCTCCGGCCCACCCGCGAACAGCGTCTCGAGGAAGGTCGCCCGCGCCTCCGGGGCTCCTGACCCCTCGGCCACGGCCGCCCAGGTCTCCCGGGTGCGGACCGAGGAGGAGACGAGTGCCACCTCGGGGACCAGGTCCACCTCCCGCAGGTGCCGTCCGGCCTCCAGGGCGCTGCCGCGACCGCGCGCGGTCAGCCGCCGCTCGTGGTCGGTCGGGCCGTAGGGCTCCGCCTTCGCGTGCCGCATCACGACCAGCCGTCGTCGGACTTCCGTCACGGGGACCACTGTGACAGGCCGGACAGCACTAGGCACCCATCGCGTGGTAGCCGCCGTCGACGTGCACGATCTCCCCCGTGGTGGCCGGGAAGAAGTCGCTGAGAAGCGCCACCACCGCCCTGGCCGTGGGCGCGGTGTCCTTCTCGTCCCAGCCCAGCGGTGCGCGGTCGCTCCACATCGACTCGAGGTCCTCGAACCCCGGGATCGCCTTGGCTGCGAGCGTCTTGAGCGGGCCGGCGGACACCAGGTTGACGCGTATCCCTTCCGGACCGAGGTCACGGGCCAGGTAGCGGGCCGTGGACTCCAGTCCGGCCTTGGCCACGCCCATCCAGTCGTACGCCGGCCAGGCGACCGTCGCGTCGAAGGTCATCCCGACCACCGAGCCGCCCTGCCCCATCAGCGGCACGCACGCGTTGCTCAGCGAGACGAGGGAGTAGGCCGAGACCTGCACCGCCTGGGCCACGTCCTCCCAGGGACCGCTCCGGAACCTGCCCCCGAGCAGGGTCTCGGGGTTGCCGTAGGCGATGGAGTGCACGACACCGTCCAGGCCGTCGGCGTGCTCACGGACCAGGTCCGGGAGCCGCTCGAGGTGCTCGGGGTCGGTGACGTCCAGCTCGAGGACCGGGGCGGGCTGCGGGAGCCGCCCCACGATGCGCCGGGTGATGCCCAGGGCCCGACCGAAGTTCGACACCAGCACGGTCGCGCCCTGCTCCTGGGCCACCCGTGCCACCGCGAAGCCGATTGAGCTGTCCATGGTGACGCCCGCGACGAGGATCCGCTTGCCGTCCAGAATGCCCATGCCCGTCGTACTCCTTGTGTGTGGTGTGGTCAGAGTGCCTCGGCGGGCCGGTCGGCCCGCCAGCCGTCAGTGCCCCATGCCGAGGCCGCCGTCGACGGGGACCACCGCTCCGGTGACGTACGCCGCGTCGTCCGATCCCAGCCACCGGACGACGGCGGCCACCTCCTGCACCGAGGCGAACCGCTGCAGCGGGATCTGCGAGCGGTACTGCGCCTTCGTGTCGTCGGAGAGCACATCGGTCATCTCCGTCTCCACGAACCCCGGCGCGACGACGTTCGCGGTGATCGAGCGGCTGCCCAGCTCGCGAGCGAGCGAGCGCGCCATGCCGACGAGGCCGGCCTTGCTCGACGCGTAGTTGACCTGGCCCGCCGAGCCGAGCAGGCCCACCACCGAGGAGATGAAGATGAGCCGGCCGCGGCGGAGGCGGAGCATGCCCTTGGCCGCGCGCTTGGCCACCCGGAAGGAGCCGGTCAGGTTGGTCTCGATCACCGTGCCCCAGTCGTCCTCGCTCATCCGGAGCAGCAGCGTGTCCGCCGTGACGCCGGCGTTCGCGACCAGCACCTCCACCGGGCCCTGCGCCTGCTCCACCTCGGTGAACGCGGCCTCCACCGAGGCGGGGTCGGTCACGTCGCACCGCACCCAGGTCATCCCTTCCGGCGCGTCCTCTGGCGGCTCACCGCTGCGGTAGGTGACCGCGACCGAGTCCCCCGCCCTCAGGAACGCCTCGGCGATGGCGCGTCCGATCCCGCGGTTGCCGCCGGTCACGAGTACCGATCTGCTCAACGCCAGCCCCTTACCGTCCGAGCGCGTGTGTGTCGGTCACCGTAGCGGCTGGAAGCGGCGCCGTGGGTGCCGGGTGAGCACCGTGGTCCTCCGTGCGAACGGCGGCTGCCCGTGACGAACGCCCCCTCGGGGCACCTGGGTTCGGCCGCCCTTCCGACGTACGGTGAAGGCATGGCGCGAGAGCCGGAGGCCGTCCGGATCACCACTGCGACACACGGCCGCAGACAAGACATCGCGCGACGTCAGAAGCGCTACCTGATCTCGATGGGGATCCGGACCGTCTGCTTCGTCCTCGCCATCTTCAGCATGGGGCACTGGTGGCTGTGGCTGTTCGTCGCGGCCTCGTTCTTCCTGCCCACGATCGCCGTCGTGGTGGCCAACACCCACTCCACGGTGGACACCGGCGGACCGGACCTCTTCGAGCCGGACCTGTCCACCCGCGCCATCGGCGGTGCCTCCCCACCCTGACCGGCGGCCCGGCCCCCGCGTCGGCCTCGACCCGGCCTCGGCACCGGTCCAGACACCGTAGGGGATCGGGCGGCGCATTGTGAGACCCCGGTGGATTTCGCCGCGTCGGGCGTGCGACACTTCCCCGCGAGTGAGCTCGGTCTCCCCCGTCCGAGCTCTCTCACCGTGCGGCGCCGGACGGCTTCCCCCGTGGTCGTCCGGCGCCGTTCATCGCTCCTGCATGGGTTTTCGGTAGCCTCAGCGCTACCGTTGCCGCGTGAACCTGTCGTGTTCCGCCAAGGGCTGCTCGGCGCCTGCGGCGTGGTCCCTGCTGTGGAACAACCCCAAGATCCACGCGCCCGAGCGACGGAAGTCGTGGCTGGCCTGCGAGGAGCACCGGACCTCCCTCGCCGCGTTCCTGATGGCGCGCGGCTTCCTGCGCGACGTCGAGCCTGCCCCCGAGGACGGCGCTGGAGACGGCGCCGGCCGTTGCGCCGGCACCCCCGGCAGGCCGGGCTCCTGAGCGCCTCGGACCAGTTCGGCGAAACCCCGGAAAGGCCTCCGGCGTTGCCCGATACTGAGGAGCACCGCCCAGCTTTCGGAGGACGGATGGCCCCACGGCTCGCGGCGTTCTTCGCCTCGCGCAGCAGCAGGTTCGACCTCGGCGTCTTCGTCGCGGGCGCGGCGCTGGCGGCATGGGCGGCGGTGGAGAGCCAGGGCGGGCCCAGCGGCATGCCGCTGGAAGCTCTGCTCGCAGTGCCGGTGATCGTGGTGATCGCCAAGTTCCCGATGGTCTTCGACAGCCCCGACGGCGGCATCGAGGTGGGCTTCGACTCCACGATCCTGATGTTCCTGCTCTGCTTGGACGACAGCGATCTCAGCACCTCCCAGGCGCTGGTGGTCTGGTCGCTGGGAGTGCTGCTCACGCAGGCCACCGCCCAGAAGCGGCCACTCGTCAAGCTGTTCAACCTCGGGCTGGGCGTGCTCGGCGCGGGGGCCGCAGCGCTCGTCCTGGACAGCCTGCCCCAGGGGCCGACGGACTCCCCCCTCGAGCTCCTCTCGGTGGCGGTCGCGATCGCCTGCTACTTCGCGGTCGACTTCGTGGTCTCCGCGTTCTCGGTGGCCATCGAGACCCGCTCGTCGGTGGTGGGGCACCTGCAGCAGCGCGGGACCCTCCTCGCCGTGGCCTGTCTGGTGCCGTTCGGCTCGGTCGGCTACCTCGGGGCGCTGCTCCTGCGGGACGAGCGGCCGGATTGGACGCTCGTGCTGCTCGCGGTGCCGCTGGCCACCCTGCTGGTCGCGACCCGGGCGGTCACCCGGGGCGCCGAGAACGCCCGCCGGCTCCAGGTCCTGTTCGACGCGGCGGTGCGCGCTCAGACGCTCTCCGACCCCCGCCAGGTGGTCGACGCGCTCGTCGACGACGCTCGCAGGCTGCTGAAGATCCGGCAGGTCGACGTGCGCACCACGCCGCCCGACCCGGCTTCCGAGATCGGCGCGCCCCTGCACGACGGGCAGCGCGACCGATGGATCGTTGCCCCTGGCCGCCACCGCGCCCGATCGACGTCCGGCGCCGACCAGACGGCTCTCGAGGCGATGGTGGCCGTCTCCACCGACGCGTTCTCCCGGCTGCGGCTGACCGACGAGATGACCCACCTGGCCCGGCACGACCTGCTCACCGACCTTCCCAACCGCGGCCTGCTCATCGACCGCCTGGACCACGCCCTGCACATGTCTCGCCGCCGAGGGTCGCGGGTGGCCCTCCTGTTCGTGGACCTGGACGGGTTCAAGCCGGTCAACGACCGCTTCGGGCACGCCGCCGGGGACGCTGTGCTCATCGACGTCGCCCAGCGGCTCGCCAGCTGCGTCCGGCAGAGCGACACGGTGGCCAGGCTCGGTGGGGACGAGTTCGGGCTGCTGCTCGAGGAAATCGACCCCACCGAGGTCAACACCGCGTGCACCCGCATCCTCGGCGCGCTGAGCCGTGGAGCACACGTCGCGGGCCACCAGCTCTCGCTGTCGGCCAGCATCGGGGTGGCCTTCAGCGACGAGGGCGAGACGGCGGAGAGCATGCTCCGCAACGCCGACCTGGCGATGTACGAGGCGAAGTCTCGCGGCAAGGACCAGTACGTCGAGTACGAGCGGGCCATCGGGCGCTCACGCCTGCAGCGACTCGAGCTCGTCGAGGCGCTGCGGTCGTCGGTCGCCACCGGCGACCTGCAGCTCGTCTACCAGCCCATCGTGCACACCGCCTCCGGTCGCATCACCGGGGTCGAGGCGCTGGCTCGATGGCGGTGCAACGGCACCGACGTGCCACCCGACGTCTTCATCAGGGTCGCCGAGGAGACCGGACTGGTGGTGGCCCTCGGCGACGTCGTCCTGGGACACGCCGCCCGGGACGCGGCCACGATCAGGGAGGCCGCCGGAGGCGACATCAACGTGTCGGTCAACATCTCGGCGAAGCAGCTGCGGGAGCCGGACTTCGTGGACAAGGTGGAGCGGGCCCTCTCCACGATGGGCGGCGGCGGCCTGGTCCTGGAGATCACCGAGCGCGACGGCATCGGCAACGACCCCGCGTCGCTGGAGGCCATGCGCCACCTGGCCGGTCGCGGCGTGCCCTTCGCCATCGACGACTTCGGCATCGGCTTCTCCTCGATCGGCTACCTGCAGGACATGCCGGTGCACATCATCAAGACCGACCTCTCCTTCTCCGCGGGCATCGACCGCGACGAGCGGTCCTGCGCACTGCTCTGCTCCATCACGATGATGGGCCAGGCGCTGGGCCTCGACGTCGTGGTCGAGGGCATCGAGCGGTCGAGCCAGCTGGACCACCTGGTCGACCACGTGCACGCGCCGTACGCCCAGGGTTACCTGATGCACCGCCCGATGCCGCTGCCCCAGCTGGTGACGGTGCTGACCGCGAACCGGACGTCGGGGTCGGGGGCCGCGGAGGCGTCGACCGTGGCGCACACGGGCTGAGTGCCGAGTCTCAGCCGCCGATCGCGGACATGGGTCGGACCGGCTGCAGGAAGGTGAGGTCGTCGATCCCGTGACCGGCGCGCTTGCCCCACATGGCCGCCCTCCAGCGGTCCGCGATCTCCGCGTCCCCGGCCCCTCCCCGCAGCGCGGAGCGCAGGTCGCTCTCCTCGCGCGCGAACAGGCAGTTGCGGACCTGGCCGTCAGCGGTCAGCCGGACCCGGTCGCAGTCGCCGCAGAAGGGCCGGGTGACCGAGGCGATCACGCCCACGGTGCCGGGCCCACCGTCGACGGTGAAGAGCTCGGCGGGTGCCGAGCCGCGCGGCTCCTCTGCCGGCTCGAGCAGGAACTCCGCGCGCAGCGCCTCGAAGATCTCGTCGGCGGTGACCATGCCGTCTCGGCTCCACTGGTGCTGGGCGTCGAGCGGCATCTGCTCGATGAAGCGCAGCTCGTAGCCGCGCTCGAGGCACCAGCGCAGAAGCTCCGGGGCCTGGTCGTCGTTGATGCCACGCAGCAGCACCGCGTTGACCTTGACCGGTCCCAGCCCGGCCTCGGCAGCGGCCTCCAGACCGGCGACGACGTCGTGCAGCCGGTCGCGCCGGGTGATGGTGCGGAAGTCCTCGCGGCGCACCGTGTCCAGGCTGACGTTGACACGGTCCAGGCCGGCCGCCGCCAACGTCCCGGCGGTGCGGGTCAGTCCCAGCGCGTTCGTCGTCACCGACGTCTCCGGACGCGGGTGCAGTGCCGCGGTGCGGGCGACGATGCTCGCCAGCCCACGGCGCAGCAGCGGCTCCCCGCCGGTGAACCGGACCTCGCGCACGCCCAGGCGCTCGACCGCCACCGTGATGAGCCGGACCACCTCGTCGTCGGTGAGCACCTCCTCGCCAGGCATCCAGTCCAGGCCCTCGGCCGGCATGCAGTACGAGCAGCGCAGGTTGCACCGGTCGGTCAGCGACACCCGCAAGTCGGTCGCCACCCGACCGAAGGTGTCGAGGAGGGGTGCGGTGCTCATGCCACGAGTCTAGGTGGTGGCTCCGGCTAGCCTGGCCGGTGTGAGGTCTCAGGCGTGAGGTTCGTGGCCAGCCGCCGCTGGGCCCTGTTCGCGGTCACCGTTGTGGTGCTCGCCTACGGCGCCTACCTCCTGGGTCAGTGGCAGTTCTCACGGCTGCAGGAGCGGGAGAGCGCGAACAGCCGGATCCGGGAGAACCTGCGGGCGGAGCCGGCGCCCGTCGGTGACGTGCTGGCTCCCGCCCGCCCCGCGGCTGCGGCGGACGAGTGGCGCCGGGTCACTGCGAGCGGTCGCTACCAGCCGGACCACAGCGTGGTCATCCGATACCAGACCCGTGACGGCGCCTCCGGGGTCGACATCGTCACACCGCTGCGCACGGACGCCGGCCCGGTGCTGCTGGTGGACCGCGGCTGGCTGCAGACCGAGAACGCGGGCGTCGACCGGGTCGACGCGCCGGCGCCCCCCGCGGGGCGGGTGCGTGTGGTCGGGTGGGTCCGGTCCGACGCCACGGGCCAGGCGGCCACCGTCACCGACAGCTCGGCACGCGCGATCTCCAGCAGCGAGATCGGCCGCACCCTCGACGGGCCGGTGTACGGCGGCTTCGTGGACCTGCAGGACGAGACGCCGGCGGCCGCGACGCCTCTCGACCCGGCCGAGCTTCCCGACCTCGGCAGCGGCCCGCACTTCTTCTACGGGCTGCAGTGGTGGTTCTTCGGCGCGCTGGCGGTCTTCGGCCTCTGCTACCTCGCCTACGACGAGCGCAGGAGGCTGCGCTCGCCGGCGTCCGCCGGGCAGGCGTCCGCGGCGCCCGGCACGGCGGTGTCCGGCACGGCGGTGTCCGCCCCGGTCGCTCACAGGGAGCGGAGCATGCCCCCGTCGACGGGCAGCATCACGCCGGAGACGAAGCCCGCAGCGGGTGAGAGCAGGAACGCCGCGGCCTTCCCGAACTCCTCGGGCCGGCCGTAGCGTCGCAGGGCGATCGTCGCGGACGTGCGCTCCCGCGCCGCCACCGGGTCCCCGCTCTGCTCGTCGAGCGAACGCACCCGCTCCGTGTCCACGCGGCCGGGCAGCAGCCCGTTCACCCGGACCCCCTGCGGCCCCAGCTCGTCGGCGAGGTCCTTGGCGACCATGGCCAGTCCCGGACGCAGCCCGTTGGAGATCGCCAGGTTGGCGACCGGGGACTTGACGGAGGTGGAGAGCACGTACGCGATCGAGCCCCCGTCCGGCTGCGTAGCGAGCTCGCGGCCGATCTCCCGGCCCAACCGCAGCCCGCCGAGGACGATGGACTCGAAGGCCGCGGACCAGTCCGCCTCCGCGGTGTCGAGGACGCTGCCACCCTTGGGCCCGCCCACCGAGAGCAGCGCTCCGTCCAGCCGCCCGAAGCCGCTGCGTGCGGCCCGGATCAGCCTCGCGGGCGTCTCCGGGTCGGCGTTGTCGGCGACCAGGCCGGTCGCGTGGTCCGTGCCGCCCAGCGCGTCGACGGCGGCGTCCACCCCCTGGGCGCGCCGACCGCTGACGACCACCTTCGCCCCGTCGGCGACCAGCGCCTCGGCGGTGGCACGTCCCAGCCCGCCGGTGCCACCGGTGACGACGTACACGCGCCCATCCAGACCCAGATCCATGCACCGCACCCTAGTGCTCACGCTGGTGCTCGAGGACCGCTGGTCAGAGCCGGGCAGACACAGCGTTGGTCAGGCGGACCGCACCGCGAACTGCGTCTCGTGGAGGTCGGCGTAGAGCCCGCCCGCGGCGAGCAGCGCGTCGTGGGTGCCGGACTGCACGATCCGGCCGTCGTCGACGACCAGGATGAGGTCGGCGTTGCGGACGGTCGAGAGCCGGTGCGCGATTACCAGCGAGGTCCGGCCCTCGAGGGCCGAGTCCAGCGCCCGCTGCACGGCCACCTCGGACTCGGAGTCCAGGTGGGCGGTGGCCTCGTCGAGGACCACGATGGAGGGCGCCTTGAGGAGCAGCCGGGCGATGGCGAGACGCTGCCGCTCCCCGCCGGAGAGCCGGTACCCACGGTCCCCGACCACGGTGTCCAGGGCGTCCGGCAGGGTCCCGACCAGGTGGCCGATCTGCGCCGCGTCGAGCGCCGCCCAGATCTGCTCGTCGGAGGCGCCCGGCCGGGCGTACTGCAGGTTCGCCCTGATCGTGTCGTGGAACATGTGGGCGTCCTGGGTGACGTAGCCGACCGCGTCCTCCAGGGACTGCAGGCTCACCTCGCGCACGTCGTGACCCTCGACCCGGACCGCGCCCGACGTCACGTCGTAGAGCCGAGCCACCAGGTGGGTGATGGTGGTCTTTCCGGCGCCGGAGGGGCCGACCAGGGCGACCATCTGCCCGGGCAGCGCGGTGAAGGTGACGTCGCGGAGGACGAGCCCGGTGTCGCGGGACTCTGTGCGCGCCACGGACTCCAGGCTCGCCAGGGACACCTCGTCGGCGCGCGGGTAGCGGAACGCGACGGAGTCGAAGTCCACCCGCGCGGCCGTCCGGGGCAGTACGACGGCGTGCGGGCTCTCGCGGATCATGGACGGCAGGTCGAGCACCTCGAAGACCCGCTCGAAGCTGACCAGCGCGGTCATCACGTCGATCCGCACGTTGGACAGGCCCTGGAGCGGGCCCAGCAGGCGCAGCAGCAGCGTGGCCAGCGCCAGCAGCGTGCCGACGGTCAGCGTCCGGTCGATGACCAGGGTGCCGCCCACGCCGTACACCAGCGCGGTGGCGAGAGCGGGGATCAGCATGAGGGTCGCGCTGAACACGCGGGTGATCAGCGCGATGCGGATGCCGAGGTCCCGGACGTAGCCGGCCTTGGCGGCGAAGTGGGCGTCCTCCTCGTCGCGTCGGCCGAAGAGCTTGAGCAGCATGGCGCCGCCCACGTTGAAGCGCTCGGTCATCGAGTTGCCGAGGTCCGCGTTGCCCTGCATCTGGTCGCGGGTGAGTCCGGCCAGCTGGGCGCCCACCCAGCGCGACGCGACCAGCAGCAGCGGGAAGGTGAGCAGGCAGAGCAGGGTGACCTGCCAGCTGAGCGCGATCATGGCGATGCCGACGACCAGCACGCTGATCAGGTTCGACACCGTGCTGGAGAGCACCGAGGTGAAGGCCCGCTGGGCACCGATCACGTCGTTGTTGAGCCGCGAGACCAGCGCACCGGTCTGGGTGCGGGTGAAGAAGGCCAGCGACATCCGCTGCACGTGGGCGAAGACGCTGGTGCGCAGGTCGTAGATGAGCCCTTCGCCGATGCGGGAGGACAGCCAGCCCATGCCGAGCGCGAAGGCGGCGTCGACGACGGCGACCCCGGCGACGGCGAGGGCCAGCACCACGACCAGCTCGGTGTCCTGCTCGAGGATGCCGTCATCGACGATCTTCTTGACCAGCAGCGGGGTCACCACGACCAGGGCGGCGTCCAGGACCGTCAGCACCAGGAACAGCCCGATCGAGGGGCGGTGCGGCCTGGCGAACCCGACCACCCGCCGGACGGTCTCCCGGCTGACCTTCTGCGTGACCGCGCTCCGGTCGGTGCGCATGTGCCGCCACACCGGACCCATGCCGGAGCTCATGGACATCTGCGCACCTCCTCCTCGTCGGCCTGCCGGTCACTCCTGCCGTTCGTGCGGCGCTGCCCATCGAGGTCGTCGTGCGCGAGCCTCTGCAGCAGCGCCTCGGTCTCGCGCACCACGCCCCGGGAGGTGACGCAGGTCTCCGGGGGCCGTGCGTAGCCAACGCACTCGACCAGCGGCTTTGTTCCCGTCAGGCCGGGGCGGCGTGCGACCCGGACCGTCACCTGCTCGGTGTCGAGAGCGAGCGGGCGAGCACCGGAGACCGTTGCCGCTCGGCCACCGGCTCGCCGTCGCGAGCTCAGGCCAGCGCCACCAGCTCGGCGTAGTCGGCGTTCCAGAGGTCCTCGACCCCGTCCGGGAGGATCAGCACCCGGTCCGGCTCCAGGGCAGCCACCGCGCCCTCGTCGTGGGTGACCAGGATGATGGCGCCCTGGTATCCGCGGATGGCCGCCAGCACCTCCTCGCGAGAGGCGGGGTCCAGGTTGTTGGTCGGCTCGTCCAGCAGCAGCACGTTGGCGCTGGAGACCACCAGGATCGCCAGCGCCAGCCGGGTCTTCTCGCCACCGGACAGCACGGCGGCCGGCTTGGTGGCGTCGTCGCCGCTGAACAGGAAGGAGCCGAGCACGCTGCGCGCCTCGGTGTCGGTGAGCTGCGGGGCGGCGTGCCGCATGTTCTCCAGCACGGTCAGCCCGGTGTCCAGCGTCTCGTGCTCCTGGGCGTAGTAGCCCAGCTTGAGCCCGTGGCCGGGCTGCACCCGTCCGGTGTCCGGCTCGTCGACGCCCCCGAGGATCCGCAGCAGCGTGGTCTTGCCCGCGCCGTTCAGCCCGAGGATGACCACCCGGCTGCCCTTGTCGATGGCCAGGTCCACGTCGGTGAACACCTCCAGGGAGCCGTAGGACTTCGACAGCTCGGCGGCGGTCAACGGTGTCCTGCCGCAGGGGGCGGGCGCCGGGAACTTGATCCTCGCGACGCGGTCGGCGCGACGCTCGCCCTCCACCCCGGCCATCATCTTCTCGGCACGCTTCAGCATCGACTGCGCCGCCTGGGCCTTGGTGGCCTTGGCGCGCATCTTGTTGGCCTGGTCGGTGAGCGTGCGGGCCTTGTTCTCGGCGTTCATCCGCTCGCGCTTGCGGCGCTTCTCGTCGGTCTCGCGCTGCTGGAGGTACGTCGACCAGCCCATGTTGTAGAGATCGATCTCGGCACGGTTCGCGTCGAGGTGCAGCACCTTGTTGACGCAGGCCTCGAGCAGCGCGACATCGTGGCTGATGACGATGAGGCCGCCCCGGAAGGAGCGGAGGAAGTCGCGCAGCCACACGATCGAGTCGGCGTCGAGATGGTTGGTGGGCTCGTCGAGCAGCAGCGTCTCGGCGCCGGAGAAGAGGATCCGGGCCAGCTCGACGCGGCGCCGCTGCCCACCGGACAGGGTCCGCATCTGCTGGCCGAGAATCCGGTCGGCGATGTTGAGACTGGAGGCGATCTGCCGGGCCTCGGCCTCCGCTGCGTAGCCGCCGCCGGCGTGCAGGGCGGCGTCGGCCGACTCGTAGCGGCGCATCCCGCGGTCCCGGACGTCCGGGTCGTCCGAGCTCATCTCCTCCTCGGCCTCGCGCAAGCGGCGCACCACGTCGTCGAGGCCCCGGGCGGACAGGATCCGGTGCAGGGCGAGCACCTCGGGGTCGCCGGTGCGCGGGTCCTGGGGCAGGTACCCCACACTTCCGGTGCGGGTCACCGTGCCGGAAGCGGGCAGCGCCTCACCGGCCAGGATCCTGGTGAGCGTGGTCTTGCCGGCGCCGTTGCGCCCGACGAGGCCGACCCTGTCGCCGGCCGCGACCCGGAAGCTGACGTCGCCCATGAGCAGGCGCGCGCCGGCGCGGACCTCGAGATGGTGGGCGGTGATCATGGGACCTCGACGAGCTGGAGCGGGACGGGACGCCGATTACGGCACGTTCTGGAGCGCGGGTGGAACAGCGAGGGATCGGGGCGACGAAGAACGCCAGCGAGTGGCGCACCGGGGTCACGTGACGGAGCCCGCCCGCGCCACTGTCCAGGCATAGTCTACGCGGCCCGGGGAAAGGTGCGGCAATGCGCTACAACCCCCGGGCTCGACTCGACCGCAGCCAGGTCACCAACCGCAGGGGCGGCGGGCGCGGCGGCTTCGGCGGGGGCGGCTTCCCGATGGGTGGCGGGATGCGCGTCGGCGGCGGCATCGGTGGCCTGATCATCCTGGTCCTCGTGCTGGTGCTGCAGTCGCAGATGGGCGGGGGCACGGAGCCGGCGCCGCAGCAGGGCACCGGCAACGCGTCGCTGGAGCAGTGCGAGGACGGCACCGACGCCAACCAGGACCAGGACTGCGCCCTGATCGCCGACGTCAACTCCATCCAGGCGTTCTGGGCCGAGGAGCTGCCGCGCCAGGGCGGGGTCCGCTACACGCCCGCGCAGACCAACGTCTTCTCCGGTGGCACGCAGACCGGCTGCGGGAACGCGTCCTCGGACACGGGCCCGTTCTACTGTCCCGTCGACAAGGGCGTCTACCTGGACACCACCTTCTTCCAGGACATGCTGGAGGGCCGGCTCGGCGCCCGCGGCGGGCCGTTCGCCTCCTCCTACGTCCTCGCGCACGAGTACGGCCACCACGTCCAGGACCTGATGGGCACGATGGGGCGGGTGCGCAGCCAGCAGGGTGAGGACAGCGACGCCGTGCGCCTCGAGCTCCAGGCCGACTGCTACGCCGGCATGTGGACCAGGAGCGCCACCACCGTCCCCGACGCCGACGGCGTGCCCTACCTCGTCGACCTGACCCAGGACGACATCGACAGGGCCCTCGACGCCGCCGCGGCGGTCGGCGACGACCGCATCCAGCAGCGGTCCTCCGGCAGGGTCGACCCCGAGAGCTGGACGCACGGCTCGGCCGCGCAGCGGCAGCGCTGGTTCAGCACCGGGCTGGAGCGCGGCACCCTGGAGGCGTGCGACACGTTCTCCGCCGGCCGGCTCTAGACTCCGCTGCATGCCGGCTGCCCGCTCCAGCGCTCGCGACCTCGCACTCATCGCCACCTTCACCGGCGTGGTCGCCGCCCTCGGGCTCGTGCCCGCGCTCACGCCCCCCGGCTTCAGCGTCCCCATCACCGCCCAGTCGCTCGGGGTGATCCTCGCCGGCGCCGTCCTCGGCGCGCGCCGTGGCGCGCTGTCGCTGGTGCTGCTGCTGGTCCTCGTGGCCGTGGGGCTGCCGCTGCTGGCTGGTCCCCGGGGCGGCCTGGGCGTGTTCGCGACACCGTCGGTCGGGTTCCTGCTCGGCTTTCCCGTCGCGGCGTACGTCGTGGGCTGGCTGACCGAGCGCGGCGGGCCGCGCTACCGGCTGGCCTGGGGCCTGGTCGCCAACGTCGTCGGAGGGGTGCTGGTGCTCTACGCGTGCGGCACCGCCGGCATGGTCACGGTCGGCAGGCTCCCGCTCGAGGTCGCCCTGTCCACCAACGCGGTCTTCGTGCCGGGTGACCTGGTCAAGGTCCTGGTCGCCGCCCTCGTGGCCAGGGGGGTGCACGCCGCGTACCCGGGTCTGCTCAGGTCGGCGCCCCGCCGGCGCGCGGAGGCCACCACTGTCTGAGCGACCGGAGCGCGCCGACGCCGGCCCGCGCCGCGTCGCGACCGTCGCGGACTTCTGGTCCGCGCACACCGACGGCGTGGCCGTGGCGCTGCCCACCTCCGGCACCGCGGCCACCCCCCGGTGGGTGGTCCGGAGCACAGGCTCCTGGGTGTCCTCGTTCCCGGCCGTCGCCGCACTGACCGGCCTGGACGCCGGCTCGCGCGTCTGGGTCCCGGGCCCGCTCCGCGCGACCATGAACCTCTACGCCGCGGTCCACGCCGCGGCCGCCTCCGCCCCCCTCGTCGAAGACGCCCGGGACGCCACCCACACCCACCTCACCCCGGGCACGCTCACCCGGCTGCTCGACGACGGCGCACCCCTGGCGGGTCGTACCGTGGTCGTCGCCGGGGACCGGCTGTCGGTGCGGCTGCACGACCGGGCCGTCGCCGCCGGCGCGCGGGTGCACCACTACTACGGCGCCGCGGAGCTGTCGTTCGTCGCCTGGGGGCCGCACGCCGACGACCTGAGCGCCTTCCCCGGGGTGCGGGTGGCGGTGCGCTCGGGTCTGATCTGGGTCCGCTCGCCCTACGTCTGCTCCGGGTACGACGGTCCTGCCGGTCCGCTGCAGGTCGCCGACGACGGCTGGGCCACCGTGGGGGACCACGGCGAGCTCCGGGACGGCCGGCTGACCGTCTTGGGACGACCCTCGACCATCGGCGTGGGCGGCGCCACGGTGGACACCCTCGACGTGGAGCGGCTGCTGCGAGCACACGCCCGCGGCGAGGTGTGCGTCATCGGGCTGCCGCACCCCACCCTGGGTCGGGTGCCGGCCGTGGTCCTCACCGACGCCCGGGACCACGACCGGCTGCGGCAGGTGGCCCGCGCTGAGCTTGCCGACGTCGCGCGGCCCCGGCGGTGGCTGCACCTGGAGCCGCTGCCCCTGACGCCGGCCGGCAAGGTGGACCGCGCCGGGCTGCTCGCCCTGGCGAGTGACGGGGGCGGACCGGCGCGCCGACTGGTCTAGCCTTCACCCCGTGCAGCCGCCCGAGCCTCCCGTCGTGGTCGCCGCGCTGCGCACCCCCATCGGGACGGCGGGCGGTGCTCTGTCCGGCGTCTCCGCGGCCGACCTCGCGGCTCCCCTGATCGGCGCCCTCTCCCGGTGCGTGGACGGGCTCCCGCTCCTGGACGTGGTGCTCGGCAACTGCATGGGCCCCGGCGGCGACGTCGCCCGGGTCGCCGCCCTTACCGCCGGCCTGCCGGTCGAGGTGCCGGCGCTCACCGTGGACCGCCAGTGCGGCTCCGGCCTCGCCGCGGTCGACGTCGGGGCGGCCCTGCTGCGGTCCCCCGGCGCGGTGATCGCCGGCGGCGTGGAGTCCGCCTCCACGGCACCGCTGCGCTTCTGGCCGGCCACCGGTCCGGACGAGCCGCCCCGCCGCTACGACCGGGCACCCTTCGCGCCGGCAGACATCGGTGACCCCGACATGGGTCACGCCGCCGACGTCCTCGCCGAGCAGGCCGGGGTGTCGCGGGCCCGGCAGGACGCCTACGCCGCCCGCTCCCACGCGCTCGCGGTCGGCACCCGCGACGGCGGAGGGTTCGACGCCGAGGTGCTGGCGCTGCCGGCGCTGCTGCGCGACGAGCGGCCGCGCGCGGGGCTCGGCATCGAGCGGCTGGCCCGGCTGCGTCCAGCGTTCCGTCGCGCGTCCGAGGGCGGCACGGTCACCGCCGGGAACGCCTGCGGGGTCAACGACGGCGCCGCCGCGGTGGCGGTCGTGGACGCGGCGACGCACCGGCGTCTCGGCGTACCCGGCTTGCGGATCCTCGCCGCGGCCACCGCCGGTGTGCACCCGAGCCTGCCGGGCCTCGGGCTCGTCCCGGCCGTCGAGCGCGTCCTCGCCCGAGCCGGCCTCACCCTGGACGACGTCGACGTGGTCGAGCTGAACGAGGCCTTCGCCGGCCAGGTGCTGGCCTGCTGCGACGCGCTCTCGCTCGATCCGGAGCGGGTCTGCGTGCAGGGCGGCGCCCTGGGTCTGGGGCACCCCTGGGGTGCTTCCGGTGCGGTGCTGCTGGTCCGGCTGTTCGCCCAGCTGGTGAGGGACGGCCGGGGCCGCTACGGCCTGGCCGCGATCGCCGTCGGCGGCGGCCAGGGCGTCGCGATGGTGGTCGAGCGGTGCCGCTGATCGAGGTCGACGGGGTCACCCACCGGTACGGCGACCGCACGGTGCTCGCCGACGTCGACGTCCGGGTCGGCGAGCGTCGTATCGGTGTGGTGGGCGCGAACGGGTCGGGCAAGTCCACGTTCGCACGGCTGCTCAACGGGCTGGTGGTCCCCAGCACGGGCCGCGTCGCGGTGGACGGGCTGGACACCCGCACCGACGGCCGGGAGGTGCGCCGGCGGGTCGGCTTCTGCTTCACCGACCCCGATGCCCAGATCGTGATGCCCACCGTCGCCGAGGACGTCGGGTTCGGGCTGCGGCGGCGCGGTGTGCCGAAGCACGAGGCGCGCGCCCGCGTGGACACGGCACTGGCGGCGTACGGCCTCGCTGATCACGCCGACCACCCGGCGCACCTGCTGTCCGGCGGCCAGAAGCAGATGCTGGCGCTCGCCGCGGTACTGGTCACCGAGCCGGCGGTGCTGGTGATGGACGAGCCGACCACGCTGCTGGACGTGCGCAACGCCGAGCTGGTCTCCCGGATGGTCGCCGACCTGCCCCAGCAGGTGCTGCTGGTCACCCACCACCTGGAGCTGCTGGCCGGCTTCGAGCGGGTGCTGGTCTTCGACCAGGGCCGGCTCGTCTGCGACGACGTACCGCCGGCCGCGGTCGCGCACTACCGGCGGCTGATGCGGTGAGCGCCCTCGGGTTGTACCTTCCCGGCTCCTCGCCGGTGCACCGGGCGCCGGCAGGGGCGAAGCTCACGGTGCTGGTGGCCGGGGGCGTCGGCTCGGTCCTGCTCGACTCCCCTCGGCAGGTGCTGGCCGCGGTCGGCCTCGTTCTGCTCGGGTACGTCGCCGCAGGGCTGTCGCTGCGCGTGGCGGCCCGCCAGCTCAGGCCACTGCTGTGGATCGGCACCGCCACCGCCGTCTTCCACGTGGTCGTGACCGGCTGGCAGCGGGCCGCGACGGTGGTCGGGGTGCTCGCCGTGCTCGTGCTGCTGGCCGCCCTGGTCACCTTGACCACCCGGACAACCGACCTGGTGGACGCCGTGGTCTCTGGCTGCCGGCCGTTGCGGGTGCTGCACGTGGACCCCGAGCGGATCGGGCTGGTGGTCGCGCTGGGCATCCGGTGCGTGCCGGTGGTGGTCGCGCTCGCCGAGGAGGTCCGGGACGCGCAGCGGGCCCGCGGCCTGACCGCCAGCCCGCGGGCGTTCGCGGTGCCGCTGATCGTCCGGTCCCTGCGGCACGCCGACGCCCTGGGTGAGGCGCTCATCGCCCGCGGGGTCGACGACTGACCCCCACGCCCCAGGCCGCCCCGTGGTGGCATGCCGCGCCCCGTCCCGACTCAGCCCGCGATGCCCACCACCACGGTGGCCTCCAGGTCGTCGCACCTGGCCACCTCGGGAGTCAGTCCGCAGTCCCCGAACGTCGAGGCCAGGACCGGCGCCTGCTCCGCGCTGGTCTCGACGACCAGGGCCCCGCCCGCGACCAGCCACTCCGGCGCACCGGCAGCGACCCGGCGGGCCACGTCGAGCCCGTCCGCCCCACCGTCCAGGGCCACCCGCGGCTCGTGGTCGCGCGCCTCCGGAGGCAGGGTGCCGATCGCCCCGGTGGGGACGTACGGCGCGTTCACGGCCAGCACGTCGACGGCGCCGCGCAGGCCTCGAGGCAGCGCGTCGTACAGGTCGCCCTCGAGGACCCGGTCCGGCGGCAGGTTGAGCCGCGCGCAGGCCACCGCGACCGGATCCACGTCAGCGGCGTACACCTGGGCCCCGGGCAGGGCTGCCCGCAGGGCCGCCGCGACAGCACCCGAGCCGCAGCACAGGTCGACCACCACGGGAGCCGTGCGGACCCGGCACGCGGCCAGAGCCTCGCGCACCAGCAGCTCGGTGCGCCGTCGCGGCACGAACACCCCGGGCTCCAGCAGGACCCGCAGCCCGCAGAACGCCGCCCAGCCGAGCACCTGCTCCAGCGGCTCTCCCGAGACGCGTCGACGCACCAGCTCGTCGAGCCGCTCGGGCGTGTCCGCCGCCTCGACGAGCAGGGCCGCCTCCCCCTCGGCGAAGACGCAGCCCGCCGCACGCAGCCGGAGCACCACCTCCTGCACCCCGGAGGCTCGGGACCCTGGTCGAGCCACAGGCCGAGAGTAGCGGCGCTCCGCCCGACACTCCGTGACGCAGAGTTGACGCGAGCCCCCGGCTTGGGCAGGTTGTGCGAGGGGTAGGTGAAGCAACCCAGAGCGCGGAAGTGCGATCCCTTCTCGAGCGAGGACGCCCATGACTGAATCCACCCAGCTGCAGAAGGGCCTCAAGCAGCGCCACCTGACCATGATCGCGATCGGCGGCGTGATCGGCGCCGGCCTGTTCGTCGGCTCCGGAGTGGTCATCAACCAGACCGGGCCGGGTTCGTTCCTGACCTACCTGATCACCGGGGTGCTGATCATCCTGGTGATGCGGATGCTCGGCGAGATGGCCACCGCCAACCCCTCCACCGGGTCGTTCGCCGACTACGCGCGCAAGGCGCTCGGCGGCTGGGCGGGATTCTCGGTGGCCTGGCTGTACTGGTACTTCTGGGTGATCGTCGTCGGCTTCGAGGCGGTCGCAGGCGCGGAGATCCTGACGTTCTGGATCGACGCGCCGCTGTGGCTGCTGTCGCTCATCCTGATGGTGCTGATGACCGCGACGAACCTGGTGTCGGTGGGCTCGTACGGCGAGTTCGAGTACTGGTTCGCCGGCATCAAGGTGTTCGCGATCATCGCCTTCCTGGTGCTCGGCACGCTGTTCGTGGTCGGGCTGTGGCCGGACAAGGGCTTCGACGTCAGCGGGCTCTCCGGCCCGGTCGGCTTCCTCCCCAACGGCGTCGATGCGATCTTCGCCAGCATCGTGCTCGTGGTGTTCTCGATGGTCGGCGCCGAGATCGCCACCGTCGCCGCCGCCGAGTCCCACGACCCGGAGAAGGCGATCGCCAAGGCCACCCAGTCGGTGATCATCCGCGTCGCGACCTTCTACGTGGGGTCCATGCTGCTGCTGGTCTGCATCGTGCCGTGGAACGACACCGAGCTCGGCGCCTCGCCGTACGTCACGGCGTTCGAGGAGATGGGCATCCCCTACGCCGACCACATCATGAATGCGGTGGTGCTCACCGCTGTGCTGTCCTGCCTCAACTCCGGCCTGTACACCGCCTCGCGGATGCTGTTCGTGCTGGCGGCTCGCCGCGAGGCCCCGATGCGGCTGATCACCGTGAACAGCAGGGGCGTGCCGGTGCTCGCCATCCTGGCCTCCACGGTGGTCGGCTTCCTGAGCGTGATCGCCGCCTATGTCTCCCCCGACACGGTGTTCCTGTTCCTCCTGAACTCCTCGGGCGCGGTGATCCTGTTCGTCTACCTGCTGATCGCGGTCTCGCAGTTCGTGCTGCGCCGCCGTACCCCCGACGAGGACCTCAAGGTCAAGATGTGGATGTTCCCGGTCCTGACCATCCTGGCCGGGGTGGGCATCCTCGCGGTGCTGGTGCAGATGCTGCTGACCGACAGCACCCGCCCGCAGCTGCTGCTCAGCCTGCTCTCGTGGGGCGTGGTGCTGGTGCTGTACGTCGTGACGCGAGCCCGCGGCGGGTCGGTCAGCCCGGAGGAGGCCGAGGGACGGTCCGCCGGACCTGCGCAGCGGATCGTGGTGCTGGCCAACCAGACCATCGCCGAGGACGAGCTGCACGACGCCCTCGAACGCATCGAGGGCAGTGACCGGGCGGAGTACTTCGTCGTCGTGCCCGCGAACCCGGTCGATACCGGTCAGGCGGAGCGCGAGGGCGCGGCGTTCGTGTGGCAGGCCACCACCGAGGCCGCGCAGCGACGGCTGGACGTGACCCTGGAGGCGCTGCGGTCCCGCGGGCTGACCGTGGACGGCGCGCTGGGCGACTACCGGCCGATGGTGGCCTTGGACTCCGCGATGACCCAGTTCCGCCCCGACCACGTGGTCATCGCCACGCAGCCCGAGGAGCGGTCCACCTGGCTGCGACACGGCGTTGTGGCGGACGCGCGAGCCCGGTACGACGTACCCGTCCAGCACGTGGTGGTGCACGCCCCGGTCGGGTGACCCGCGGCACCCACCCCCGCTGCGAGCTCTGGCGGGGCTAGGGCGAGGGGGTCGGTGCGGCGTCCTCGGCGTCCTGGGCGCGCGCCTGTCCCGGCAGCCACCGCGGCATGAACGCCTCCAGCACGAGCATGCCCAGCGTCAGCACCAGGA